>JAAUYS010000210.1 GCA_014804995.1 Clostridia bacterium | reverse complement strand
TCCATGGAGATTGGCCGGCCATTCTCGTCCACGTCTCCCCAGCTCTGGAACTCCTCTACGTTCTCGATCTGAATGTAGTCGGGGTCTATGGCTTCGATATACCGGAAAAGATGCTCGGCCAATGTCCGGCTGTCGGCATCTCTTGGCTGTCCTCCTTTTGCCTTGCTGAAATTCGTGCATTCAAGCGAGGCCCAGAGGACCACAAGCGCACCGGGATTCTCTGCGCGGCACTTGCGGATGTGGGCCACGAGTGGAGACAACTCCAATGTGCGGATGTCTTCGGTGAAGTGCATCGCGTCCGGATGGTTGGCGGCATGGGAGGCTATGGCGTTGGCATCATGGTTGACGCAGGCTATGACTTTTGCACACGCCTCTCCATCGAGGAGAGAGGTATTAACTCCGGTGGACGTGCCTCCAGCACCGCAGAACAGGTCGATATATAGTAGGTTTATCATTTGCTTTCGGGGTTAGTCGGTTCGGGGATAGGCATCCATCTGTCAACGTTGCAGTCACAGTAGTATTCATCCAAAAAGTTCCAGCACTCATCCCTGTAATAGGCTACGGTGTGGGACATGGCTGATTCCCAAGTCTCGGCTCCGAAATTATCCATATTCCGTTTCGCGTCGCTGAAGTCTATATGGACGAGTACATTGTCTGCATTGGGAGGCAACTCGTCCTCCACGTTCCGCCATTGGGACGTTAGGGCTTCTGTGGCTCCTGCGAGGTAGGCATCAATCAACGCGCGCTTGTGCATCCCCCATGTCTTTGCAGTCGTAGGCCGGTCGGCGTATTCTATCGCTTTTTCTTCGATTGTCTTCATTTCACCCTTTGTTGATTATTTCTCATCCTGCTTATAACTATCTCCAAATTTGATTGTATCTCACCGAGTTGTTCTTTTGCTTGGCTGATAAGATAGCATTCAGGAGATTCAAAACTTAGCTTATCCTGCGCCTTAGAAAGATTCTCCAACTCTTTTTCTATCCGTGCCGAAGTTCTCTCACACCGTTTAATCACATTCAGTGCTCGTTTTTCTTTTGCTGTCATATCATTCAGTTTTCATTTTTCGCTATTCTTTTCGTGAAACTTTTTCAGATACTCACGGATACCTTCGGCGGCCTGCTTCGCAAGTTCTTCGGTGCGGAAGTAGTTGCCAAGTTCGTGGCGGAGATTATCGGCTTTGCAATTCGTTTCTTCATCCTGCGCTATCACTCCGTCGGATGTGATATACCAATAGGTGTAGTCCTCCCAATGACCTTCACATTCCGATACTGCCCATCCGGAACTACTTTTCGCCCTCCACCGCTTCGGCTTCCTCGCCTCAAGCCATTCCTGCCATGCTGCTCGCCCGTCAAAGGGATATTTCTTTAGCAAATCCTCGGACGGATAAAGGTCTACTTTGCCATTCCTATGCTTTCTTCCATCTCTCAGAAACCAAACGCGGTCTGATTGTGGGTCGGGAGTGTAAACTTTGATTTCTGGCGCATTGGGTCTATAATCACGCACAATCTCATTCAGCGCGACTTCTCCATAAGCGCGAGAATAGAATGTTTCTCCCTCGCACCCCTTTAAGAGCTCTACTAAGTTCAATTCTTTTTCTTCCATATTGTCTTTCAGTTGATTGTCTTTAGACTTATCTCGATTTGCGGTTTCTTGCGATAAATTGCGAGGTTCTTCGGTATAGGGTTCAATAACCTCAAGCATATATTTAGGTAGGCTGACTTCTATCAGTCCATTAAATATGTCACAATGGTTTTTACCTACCGCAATTACTTCACCAGTCATAGCCATGTATTCGTGGCCAGAACCATCGTGATAAAGTTCAACAACTCTTATCTTATCCCCAACCTTGAACTTCGGCTTAGGTTTTTCTTTGTCGGGCAGGCACTTGTCACCGAAAAGAGAATGAAATTCTGCAGCACATTTTGAAAATACTTGTCTGGCTTGCCACAGATTATTACTACCTACTTCTTCCGTTTCTCTTATAAGAAAGTGTCTATACCTTTCAACAACTTTCTCCCTCTCTACCACCAGCATCTCTTCCGGCTCGGTGTCTGAGGTAAGGTTGTGAAGCCCGAGCAACCATTCGGTCGCGTCAGCTCTGCCACCATAAAAATAGTCACTGTGCTCTGTATAATCGTGATCGTTCTCTGTGTAGATCTTTCTTATCTCATCCCTCTCTTCCTTGGACAGGCACGCCCATAGGAGATCCTGTGTTTCTTTATCCATATCACTTCTCCTTTCTGTAGTGCAGGACGGCGAGCAGAGCCACCGCCATTGCGAACATCGTGATGATTGCTGTCTGCGCTTCGTTCATGACTGCTTGGATTTGTTGAGTTCGGCAACGAAAGCGTCGGCTATGGCGACCGAGGTTTTCGCCAACATTGGTATAGTCCTTTTCAGTTCCTTGCCGTCATCGGCGGTCAGTTCCAACGTACCGGACATTATCTTGTCCAGGGCGATGAGGGCGGCGCGCTCGCGCAGGTCGCAGGAAGATTCGGCGGCTTCGTAGCCGCGACGGAAGCCCGCCTTGAAGTCGGTTTCCATGAATTCCGAGGTGCAGGGATTCTCGGCCTTGTAGGCCGCGTAGGCCTTATTTGTTGCTTTTATCAGGTTTTCCATTATGTTTTATCGGTTTGCGGAAGGAGCATTTCTTCATGCCCCTTCCCTTGATTCTTATTAACTTGAATGCGCACCACGTTTTCGGTTTGTGACTGAACAACGTGATGGTGGAGAGGTAGATGCAGTCCTCACATGATCTCATGGCTCGTGGATGTCAAAATGAGTCACGCGGCAGTTGTCGTCATTCAGCGGATTGTCCTCGCCACACCGCCAGCTGTAGCCGCAGGCATACTGGAAATATTCCTCCGCATCCTCGATGGACGTGCCGTCGGGAACCTCCGCTTCGAGGGTTATCCGGTATTTCATTTCCGACCTCCTTTCTTCGGTGTCACCTGCCATGCGATGTAGGCCAGCAGGAGGGTGTCGAGCGCGCTGAAGAACGTAAGCGCGTCCAATGATAGCATGTTGATGATCATAGCCAGCCGAATTCCATTTGCAGTCTATCAACTTTAGAGCTGAAGATATCTGACAGTTTTTCCTTCACTTCCCTATCAGTGATTTCAATCACGGTATCGCCGGTCTTCAGTATCACGTCGCACCCTCCCTTCAGGAGATTGAGGGCATCTGTTGCCATCTTGAGGTTCTCTTTGATTGCGATGGCTTTCTTGAATTTCTCTTCTGTCATGATTGGTTCTGATATTTTTCTGGTTTGACTTATAGTACAGAAATGGAATCTATTATCGTCTCGTATATTCTGGATCGCAGGTCATTAAGTTCCTCTTCACTGAACTCATAGCTTTCACCTGTATCGTCGTCGTTATAGGAAACATCAAGGCCAACTATCTCACCCCACACATCCGTAAGGTCGGTTGAGGGTGGTGTCCAGTAATCTCCGGTTTCGATACACCATGTGCCGCATAACCTGTATGCAAGTTCCACATACCATCCGTTCTCATCATAGCAGTAGTAGTTGTCCTCGTATTCGTCGCCTTCATAATCAGAGTAGCCAATATCATGATTCCTTTCGCTCATAGCATCAAGAATCTCCGATGTAATACCGTCAAGACTTGGGGGTGAGGTTACATCCAACACTTCCGTTGGATAATCCGGCCTGTTTGTTGGATGCGGAAGGCCAGGTCCGCAATATTCTTTTGATTCTCGCATGTTTTTGACTTTTAATTATTTTGGATATGCAAAGTTAGTAAAAATATCCTTATAATCCAAACATTTTTACTATTTTTTCTCACTCAGAACGGAAGATTTTCCGTAAGTAGTGATTTTGGGGATGCAGGGAATTGTCCGCTTAGTCCGGAACTACCTATCTGGCTCTCATCAAGAGCATAAAAGAGTGTGTTTTCAGCTTTGAACCCACATAGGAAGGTGGATTCACCGACATTACGTCCTTTGGCTATGTTTATCCATGCAGTTCCGACCGTAGACTTATCGGCGAATGGCTCAGGGAATCGCGCTCCGTCCTTTGGTCGATAGATCAGGATAATCATATCGGCCGCTTCCTCGATCTGTCCGGAATCCCTCATCCTTGTTTTCGTGGGTACAGGACTCTGAGGATTCCTGCTAAGCTGGGAGATGGCGATTATCCATATGTCGAGTTCCTTGGCAAGGTTCTTCAGGACACGTGCCGTCTCCGCGACACCTTGCTCACGGTTGAGGGATTTGTCACTTACCTTGACCAACTGGAGGTAATCGACTACGGCACCTTTTATGCCGTATTTCATCCATAGCTTTCTAATCGACATCACCAGGCTGTCAAGTGACGATGTGGAGGTTTCATCGAGATAAAGCTTTGACGTATCAAGATTCTTCATGGCATCATCAACCAAAGCGATCTCTTCATAAGACATCTGTTTTCTCAGTATCCTCTTTGCTGGTATGCCGGAGCGCATTGAAGCTATTCTTGCGGAAAGCTGAAGCGCCGACATTTCCAGTGAGTAGAAAGCCACTCCGTCTCCATGCTGAATGGCGGCGATAGTCATTGCAGTCGCGAACGAGGTCTTTCCCTGAGAGGTCTCCGCTCCGACGATTATCAGGTCGGTTCCGCATAAACCACCGTCATTGTCGATTTCAGGGAATCCGGTAGGAGTACCGAATATCTCACCTTCGGGACGCGACAGGTTCACCAACATCTGTTCCTGAAGCCTCTTGTATGAAGATTCAAGAGTGATCACTTTTGAAGTTCCTACATCAAGCAGATTGTCTATGCCGTTCCTGACTTCCGTGTGAATGGATTCTACAGATTCCTGCTGAGTCGTGCATTTGGTTATCAGGATCTGACCCAACTGCCATAACTTGCGACGGAACATGTAATCCTGTAGAAGGCCGGCATGAGGAACGACATCCGATAGTGGCTGTGTCTCAACGCAAAGCTTGACAATGTCATTGAGTCCGAAGGAGGAACCTGACTTTGAGAGCTCATGTTGCAGTAATAGCATATCCGGCGTGTCCCCTCGGTTGTAGACGGTCATCATCGCTTTGTAGACATCCCTCAGATCGAGATTGTGGAAGCAGTCCTCCGACAGGATGCCGTTGACTTCAGATATGTCCTGATAGGAGTTGATCAGTGAGGCCAGCACCTGCCTTTCAAGTTCTTCGTTGTGGATTGGAGAGTTACCGGTCTCACCGGATTCCGTGTTGTTTCTTTTTTCGTACATAACGTTTTATGATTAGATGAAATCTCTATCAAGCCACTGAACGAGGGTTTGATAGAGTGAGTAGTATTTGGCTACGAGGTCTCGGCGGTTGCTGATGGCCATCACTGCCGCACCGATCTTCTCGGATCCGTAGACATCCATCAGCCTGGTGAATTCTTCCTCGGTCAGCGGAAGGAGTTCACTTGCCACATTCGGAGTATTGGAGGCGTACCATCCGCAGAAAGACCTATACCGACCAGTCTTAGCCGTGGCCTCATACTGACCGAGAAGCTCCAAAGGAGAGGATTTGGAGAAGAAACGGAAGGCAACGTTGAAATATCGCTTGAATCCGTTTACATCAGTGACAGCCGTCATTTTCGCATTGGCTATCACATGGCTCCTGAATGATGGAAGATAATCGACTACATTGTCGATCCGGTGTTTTTTCCTCATCTCATCCTCCCACATCCGGTGCTTGCCGTCTACAACCTCCTGAAGAAGCTTATCAAACCGCCAAAGCTCGGCCTCCTCGCGTGTGCGCGTAAGAAGAATATTATTATTATCAGTTTCTTTAGGGGTATATTCTTTAGGGGGTATGGGGGACCTTTCTTTAGGGGGTATTTCTTGATATGTTTCGGTTTGTGTTTCTGAATATGTTTCTATATATGTTTCGGTTTGTGTTTCTGATTGCGTTTCTGTGAGAAACATATTTGACGATAATCCCAAGATGGTGTAAGTGGGCGTATCTTTTCTGGATCCAGCCGTGAAATCAATCATGCCTCTATCTCTGAGCCTATTCTTCGACTCTCCAATTTGCTTGCGAGTGATCGATAGATGATACTCTATATCCCTCGTCTGAACTTGGAATGGGTTGAGCCATCCACGGACGTGACACTGATGAAGCAGGTAGAAATATACCATAGTGTCTGTCGCTCCAAATGGCTTAAAACCGTTCTGTTTCCAGAACTCGTTGATTAATTCTATGTAGTCCATGATCTATAATCCGAAGACGTTGATTTCGTTGTTCATGCACTCCAACATGAACGCCATGCTGATTTCGTCTGTGAACCAGGATTTCTCACATAGATGGGCCCACCATTTGTCAAATCCATCCTTCCTTAGCTGCCACCACAGGATTCTGTATCTGTGTGGTTTGTCAGGGAAGAATGTGATACCGGAATCATCCGATTTTACTTCTTTATTCTTCATATTTTCGACTTTTTTATTTTGGATGTGTAAAGTTATATGTTTTTGTTGAGATGGCCAAATTTTAGGTTTATTTTAACATATTGACCCATAATTACTTAGCCAATTAATTCTTCAATCTCGAACTCTATTCTCGGATTCAGTTTGTCTATGAGCTTCCGGGCGTGGATCTCAGCACAAAGACGGTCGTTCTTGATGGCGCCGCATGACTGAAGACAATCAAAAACAACTTTGAGGCTATTGTCAAGATCCGGCCTGTCGGAAGTAAAGTAGACATCGATTGTAAGCTTGAACCTCTTACAGATTCCCTTCTTGCGAAGGGAACACTGCATAAAGAAGTTTTGCTCATATCTATTTGTGGCATCAGTTTTGCCGAGTTTGAAATGACCGGCAAGAGTGATGATCTTATAACTGTTGCTCTTGCTCGGTGTCTGGCCGTAGATGATTTGTCTGGCGTATGTCATAGTCAATCCTCCTGATAAGCTTCCGAGAAAGACCTCGGGATAAAACTGCCTACATTGATGATCTTGGATTCCTCGATAGCCGATATGATATGCTTCCTGACGAAGTTCACATTCGGATTGGAGAGGGATTGAAGATAACGCTCCTCCTGCTTGTCGCGGAGATATTTCTCGATGATGAGGTTGGCTCTGACTGCACTGAATGTCTGGACTATGAAGGTCTGGTTATACTCCTCGTCAGGAATATCGTCAAGACGCATCGTTATCTTGGCGCCTATCTGATAGAACTTCAGTTTGAGGGCATCCTCCTCTCCGTCTTCATAGGAATCCTCATCACTCTCATCCAGCTTTCCGTCCACATACTCCTGCATGCTTATCTCGTCGTTGAGATAAGCCACATCAAGCTCCTGATTGCGCTGTCTTACACTCTTCAGCTTGTCTACGAGTATCACGCAGAAGTCAAGTTCCTTGAGGTCGGTGATATTGTAGCCGCCGCTGAAATTCAACTCCACATAGTCGTTGAGTATATAAATGGCGTTCTGAGCCGACAGAGCATACAGGAGGAAGGAATACCGCTTACGGTCTATGGCCACCGCAGCCTTGTAAGGATACATCCGTGTGTTTTCCTGAAGATAAGCCATTCGGTTCTGATTCGACACCTCGATCTCTTTGATGCTTCCCTCCTGCATCCAGAACTTTATCTCAGTCAGCACAGAATTGGTGATGAGTATTCCCTTGTCGAGGAGGACCTCATGCCGTTCTATGGATGTTTTCTGCCCATCATCTCCGACTGCAGTTTCCTGCCACGTCCGAAGTATCTGAGAGGTAGTGTATTTGTTAAGCATCCTCTGGGGATCGGATGTCGTGTATCTTATCTCGTTCTTTCTTGTCTCAATCATGTTTCTTTTTCATTAGCGCCGGATGGTTGAGAGTCGTGGTCGCCTGGTATTTCTCTTTCCTGTGCAGTTCACGCATACATTCCAATACGTCGGTATGTATCTCCGCGATTATCTCCGGCTCTGTGGCAAGAGCCGGAGAAATGCGTCTGCTTTCCTTTTCCGAGAATATGGTTTCCACACGCTCCTCAACATACGGCATGAGTTTCTTCTGGTTTTCCGTCATAAGTA
Organism: Clostridia bacterium; assembly: GCA_014804995.1. GTDB lineage: Bacteria > Bacillota > Clostridia > Christensenellales > Borkfalkiaceae > Coproplasma. The sequence continues at coordinate 8,304 of JAAUYS010000210.1, read as the reverse complement.
AAGTTTTGTCCTTTGAACTTCCATTTCCATCTGCTCCACAAGACGATGCTCTTCAGGAGAGGGTATGTAGACACCGGCCACATCTGCGGCCCAGTTGCGGAATCGCTCTATGGCCAGTGTCATCTGTTCAGTATCAAGATCCGCTGAGGATCTCAGCACTTTCCGCTCAGTTCCGGTAATCACGTCAAGAACCTTTCTTACGAACAGATCCGGATTGCATGTCTCCTTGAAATACCATTCCTTCACCTCCTCTATCCGGTAGCCGAACTGCACTCCGAAATACCCGAGGGCAGCGTGAAGGTAGGCATTCTGCCTGAGTGTCCGCTGTGGCTTCTTCTCAGTAAGGTCAACCACACATTTCTTCTTGAAGAGCAGGTTGCAACGCTTCTTGAAGTTCTCAGATTGAAGTTCGTTTGAAAGGTCGTAAAGCATCTTCTTTTATCTTTAGAATGGAAGGTCATCACCGGTTCCTTGCGGTATGCCGTTGGGAGCCGCAGGGAATACCTGTTGTCCCATTGGTGTGGGATTGGATGGATAAGCAGGTTGGTACGCTTGTGGAGTCTGTGAGGGGCTTGATACGGCTGTTGTGGCTGAGGGATATATGGTTGTGGTGATGGTTGACTGTTGGGGGTTCCTGACGATTCCACCCTGAAGGGTCTCACCTCAGTGAAGTACTCAGTTTTGCCGTCTTTGTCATAGGATCTTCCGGATATGTCGAAATGCACCACAACAATATCTCCGGCCTTGATGCCGTCGAGCTGCTGACACTGCTGGCCGAAGAACGTGAACTTCGGAGTGTTGTCCTTGTCGTCGCTCGGATAGCCTGTGTAGGGGTCAAACTTCCTGACCGTCATTATCAGGTCACGCTTGGTGTAGGAGTTGCCTGATTTCGCTGCTAAAGTCTGGGTAGGGCCAACCGTGATGACCCTACCTGATATTCTATATGCCATTATGCTGTTTCTTTAAATATGACTTTCTTGAGTTTCTCTATGTCCACATGAGTTCCGGAGAAACCCTCGGGATTCTCACCGCCGAAGATCTTCTTGTCCTGTATGAACTCGCGCCTTGATTCGAGCCACTCGATGAAGGCCTCGATATGGTATCTGAGCTTGATGCCTGAGTCCTGATGGTCATAGGTGTATGTCTCCTGGGTGACTGACTTAGCCCTGAGAAGATCGCCGGCTCTGTGATACGCCCATTCAACGACCCAATACGTAAAACTCTCGATCTCGGTAGCCATACCTGAATTGACCACGCACCAGGGATAGGCATGCCTCTGCCATTTCCGCTCGAATTTGCCGAATGCATATCTTCCTGTGGTCTTGATGTCATACATCTTGTTGTCAGGCCATTCGTCTATGTATCCGTAGATCTCCACATCACCGTAGGCCGTGTTCATGACGCTCTGGGCGAAGAACTGGGTAAGGGAGCCTGCGAAAAACTCAGCGGCATCCTTGCAGAGGGTATAGTCGAAGTCAAAGATCCAACCGTTATACGAGGCCCTGATTCCCACAAGTACGTTCCGGGTCTCATAGTGGCCATGGGTTACATCCATGTTGTCACCGATCCCCATCCGTTCAGGTACCCACTTCTGTTGCGGAGTATACAGTTTCTCGAAAGAGAATTTCTCTGATGGTTTCCGATGCTCAACAAGGCAATCGACAATCTCGTTGAAGACTGTGCCTTTGTCGGCGGCCTCGCTCGGATCATGCGGGCACCTGTTGATGGAATCGATGAGCTCAGACTCTATCTTTACATACATCTCATCCGGAGTCAGTTTGTAATCTCCGGTTTCACCGATCTTGTTCCAGTCCTCCTCGGCTACTTTTTCGTAGTCGAGGAGTTCCTGAAATTTATCAAGCAGTGAAGGATAGATGCGATACTTAGGCCGCGCTTCCATCTTTCTTGTCATTTGGTTTGTCGGCAGGATCCACATACCTTTTTGTCTTTGCATCGAACATCAGGCCGAGTTCCTTTGCCTTGCGCGTGATGGCGCTTTTGGCTATGGCAGCCGAGTTGTAGATATGCTGGATTCCCTGACACCATTCAACGAACTTGTTGGCAGACTCGGCATCGGTGACATATTCAAGGTTCTGCTCTATGTCGAGCTTGAGGGCATCAAGCTTTCTGTTGCTCTCCTGATTGTTGCGGATGCGTTTCTTATAGTTGTCGATCACCTGACAGAAGAAGTTGTTGTCGCCGATGTTTTCGCCATGCTCGTTCAGAAGGACAGGAATATCTATGACACCGGGCATTCCGCAGGTATCCTTGGCGTAATACGCTCCGGTCGGAGTGAAGGTGATGGTGCGTTTGTTACCGATGATCTGCATGTAGCCCACGAGGTCAAGCTCACGCATGAGGTCGGTGCCGGATGAACCTCCGACATCGGGACGGAAGTAACGGAAATCTCCGTCCTTGTCTTCCTTGTCGTGGGCGATGAAGATGACGTTCTTGCCGAGTACCGTTATCTCCTTGATGAAGTCTACGAACATCTGCTTCCTTCGTCCGAAACCTTTCATCGAGAGGGATCCGTCGCGGTTGACCTCAACGGCATTGCCTCCCTTCGAATACGTCACGTTGCGCTTGATGTAGTCTTCCATGAAGGCAAGCTGCTTTCCTACAGTGTCGATGAGGACAGACTGAATTTCCGGAGACTCCTTTATTTCCTTAAGTGCTTCCGCCGTCTCTTCCCAAGTGCTGACCTGCAGGGTGGGTACCTGATGGGCGCCGTTGATACGGTTTACGCCGCCGTCATAGTCGAGCATTACGGCTCCGGGGGCTGAACATGCGAGGGTTGATTTTCCGCTACCGGGCTGTCCGTAGATCATTGCTACGATGCCGGGCTTCGCTACGAGTTCCGATGGTTTCTTAAATAAGCTCATTTTCGTCTTGTTTTATGGTGGATAATATGTTTGGTTGTTGATCTGTGTTTGTCGTCTTGTAGACGATGTAGGACAGCAGGAGAAGCGCGAATCCTACAAGTTTGGAGAGGAGGAAGGAAGTGAGGCTTTCGCATTCAGCGCCAAGGCTGAGAAATCCTATGAAACCGATCAGCGCTACTGTGAATCTGCTCATACCGCCGCCCTCCTTCCTCTTTTGACTGTCGTGTGGTGAAGGCATTCGTAAACCTTCTCGAGGTCATAGATTATAACTCTGCCGAATTCCGCTATCGTTGCAGGAGTAAGGACTCCCCTTTTTCTCCAGCCCTGAACAGTCATATAATGGACTCCAAGTTTAGCGGCCAATGCTCTGTTGCCTTTTACTGTGACTCTTTCCATAATCAATCGAATAGATGGTTTCTGTTGGCGTAGGTGATGAACTCGGCCTGGCTGTGGATTCCGAGCTTGATGTAGGAAGCCTTGATGTGGTTCCTGACGGTATGGCCGGAGAGATACAGCTTGTCAGCAATACGGTCGATGCTTTCGTTCTGGTAATAAAGTTTCATGACCCTCAGCTCAGCGTCAGACAGTTTGCTGTCGAACTTGGGAAGACATATCACTCCTTCATACTTGCACTCCCCTCTCAAAGGACACTGGATCTTCTCGAAGTTGAATACTCCGTTGTCATCGTCGTGGTCCTTGGTGTCGAGTTCTCCGAAGTTGCACTTCAGGAACCGACGGACGCGCAGGAAGTTGTAATACGAGCAGTTGAGGCTGCTCTTAGCATAGCACTCGTTCAAGGCCTCGAGTGCTTCCGGATAGAATGTCTCTATCCTTTGCAGGATCTCTTCGATGAGTTCCTGGTTCTTTTCCGTGACCTCCTCGGCTTTGCCGTCAGCCATGAAGAACAGGCGGTCGTCACAGATGTAAAATTCTCTCTTCATTTTTCTTTGACTTTTAATTTTGGATAAGTGCTCAGTTGGCGAAAAGGGATTTCTCCTCTATCCCGGTTATCTCTGACAGGATGCGGTAATATGAAGCCTTTACAGGCTTGTTGCGTCCGGAGATCCAGTTATACGGGGTAATCTCGCTTACCTCGCACAGATCGCAGACCTTCCGGATGAATGGACGTCTCTTCGAAGGATCCAGGGAGTCGAAATAACTTTTTAGCGTTATTTTCTTGTCCTTTACTTCTAAAGTACTTGTTTTTGCCATACTTTTTTACTAACTTTGTGGTGTTGTTTTAAATTTTTTGTAAAGTTAATCAATATTTCTGATATATCAATGATATTATCAATAAATATTGATGATATTAACGTTATTTAACAATATGTTTCAATATAAGGCTTTTAGAAAGGAAGTTGGCATTTCTCAAATAGAGCTTGCGAAACTATTGGGATGCGGCCAATCGAACGTCTCCACAATGGAGAAGTTGAGCAAGGATCCTGAACAAGATCAAGACAAGATTTTGCGAGGGAAATTTGGAGATGAGATTATTGATAAATACTATATAGTAGAAGAATCGTCAACCATTGATCAGGATTATATTCCACTCCTTCCAGTAGAAGCGATGGCTGGAACACTACAGGGTTTCTCAGAAGGTGTGGAGCTGGTCAACTGTCGTAAAATCAAATCTCCCGTCAAAGGTGCCGACTGGGCCATTCAGATTTCTGGAGACAGTATGGAACCTGACTACCGTAACGGGTCATATCTTTATATAAGGAAGATGAGAGGAGCATTCATCCCATGGGGGCATACAATGGTCGTAGATACCTATGATGGTGTGGTTGTCAAGAACATTTTCCCAATCGAAGGCACTGAAGACTATATCGAGGCAAGAAGTATTAATCCAAAATATCCACCATTCAAGATTGAAACTTCAAGCATACTGGGATTCTATCGCGTTCTTGGAGGATCGTTTATTAACTCTACAATATGATATTATGACATTAAGAAATATACCTATAATCTTCTTGATTTGCATTCTATCATCATGCGGCATATCAAAAGATAAGCAAGAATCAATGAACTCATCCTTACTTAATGAATTAAACGATTCTTTTCTCAATGATTCTGTAGTGTTGCCATCCGGGATACTTGTGGAATTAAAGGAGGTACAAAAGAACAATGATAATGAAACCGGAGCGTACAAAGCGTCGTTCTTATTCACTTTTAAAAACTTTTGGGATAATTCAAATTATGATGTGAGAGGTATGGCATATTTTGACTCTGATGGGTCTATAGCAATAGAAAACGGAAAGAAGAATATTCGTATAAATGTCATTTCGAAAAATCATAAAACTGTTTCATTGGATGAACTTAAGTCTCTAAGGCCCAAAGACACATTAGGTTGGTGATTTTCGCACAGTATAATTAGCGTGATATAATGAAAGATCAACTGACAATCCTATCTGAGAAGCTCCAGATCTTAAAAAACAAGGTAAGTTCAGAAGAAGCTACTAAACAGTCTATGGTGCTTCCGCTACTGCATATACTCGGATATGACATATTCGATCCGGAGGAAGTGATTCCAGAAGTTCCTTGCAACCTTGCCTACAAGGGAGACAAGGTGGATTATGTTCTCGCAAACAACGGAAAGCATGAGATCCTGATCGAGTGTAAGGAATGCCATCAGAACCTCAACAACCATATAAGTCAACTCCGGAAATACTTTGTTGCTTCCGAGTCTCGATTTGCCATACTTACGAATGGACTTCAGTATATGTTCTTCTCCGACCACAAGAAATCAAACATAATGGATGAAGAGCCTTTCTATTATTTGGATATGCTGAATATTACAGATGAAGACATTCATTTCCTTACAGGCATAAAGAAGGAGAATTTCAACGCCATGCAACTTCTTTATCATTCGCAGGACTTGAGGTACAGGAATGTAATTCTTGAGAATCTCAAAAGTGAGTTTGCAAATCCATCCAAAGCATTCGTCAGTGTCATGACATCAAACTTCTATAAAGGGAAGCTCCATGAATCCATCTATAATAAATTCTCCTTAATGATCAAGGATTGCCTGAGATCGCTTATAACAGAGGATTTATGTAAAGATTTAGTGGATATTGAGAAGAATTCAGAAAATACTGTAGATGCCTCAGAATACACTGTGAAGGAAAAGGAAATCGTAGATATTGTAAATGGTTGGTTGAGTAAATATGTAACCGAGAACAATCACATCTACGTCAGAAAGCTTTCCGATGGATACATACGGTTCTGCTATGGAAATGACTGGTGGAATATTTGCCGGATCAAATATCGTCCTTACTGGGAATATAAGTACTGTGTGAAGATATGCAAGGAGTCTCAGGCTGCAAAAAGCATAAGTAGAGAAGTTAAGACTCTTGAAGATTTCATGAACCTTCAATCAGAGATAGAGGATCAGTGTCAGGATTCAAAGACACGACTATTCAAATACAGAGCTGAACATAATATCTGATCATGAACGAACCACAGGAATGTCTTGACATCACGTGCCGTTTCTTTGAGGCACTTGACGCAATAAAGGCTCAGAAGAGGATCCGGGGTATGAAGACATTCGCTGACCTTTACGGAGAGAACCAAAGGAATTTCTGGGTAATCCGGAAGGAAGGTAAACGTATCAAGCAGGAGTGGCTGACATATCTCGTGCGTGACTTCAATGTGTCGGCATTATGGCTCCTGACCGGGAAGGGAAAGATGTTTACCAAGGAAATAGTCCCAAGAGAGAAATACGTCAGATCACCGAACAAAAAGAAACCAGACAATGACACCGATAAAGCGTAACCTTCTATATATATTCAGAGATTCACTTCTGAGGCTCCGTATTACATGGAACCACGGAACTGCACTGACATTGTCGGTGGGTTACCATGTGGATAAGACAGATGCCAGAGGCAAGTCGTCGTGGGACGGATCAAGATGTCGTAAGAACACAACTCATGGAAAAGACCGTATTTCAGCCGGAATCATCAATAAGGCGCTGGAGAATCTTGAAGACAAAGTGTCGAAGGCCTTTTTCTTTTTCGAAAACATTGACCATATACCCTCAAAAGAGGAATTGAAAAGCAGGATTGAGAACTCAGATGAGAATACAACCAAAGACCAGAAAAAGCTTATCGAACTCATAGACGAATTCCTGAACGAACAGTCAATACTCAATCAGTGGAGTATGAGTATGCTTGTGAATGTCCGTAAATGTCTTCTATATCTAATAGAGGCATATGGACCGGATATTCAGCTTGATGATATTGATGATACCCAATATGCCAAACTACTAAAATTCTTTTACAACAGACAGACCATCGTCAAGACACTTGATGACGTGCCTATTATCCGGAAAGGTCTTAAAAATACAACCATCAACTCATATCTGAACAATATACGGAGATTCGTGAGATGGGCTGAGAAAAAGAAATACTGCACGACTTGTACAATAGCCAATCAAGCTCCAAATCTCAAGACCATAAAGAAGCCAATAATATTCCTTGAGTGGTCGGAATTGATAAAGCTGAAAAATCTGGATCTGGAATTTCTCGAAGGTTATTACAATGCGAGGGAGATGTTTCTTTTCTGCTGTTTCACAGGACTTCGGTATTCCGACATGAAAGCGCTTCGTTGGTCGAATGTATATGAAGACCACATCGAAGTCGTTACTCAGAAAACAGCAGACAGGCTCTCTATTGATCTGAATAAATTCAGTAAGGAGATTCTGGAAAAGCGAAAAAACTTAAAGACAGAAGAGGATGGCTTTGTTTTTCCTCAAATGTCACTAAACCATTTCAACGTATTATTGATAAAACTGGCTAAGATGGCGAATATAGACTCTGATATTGAATTCGTACAATTATCAGGTGCTGAAAAGCAAGTGATAAAGCTCAAAAAATATGAGTGCATTTCTTCACATGCGGGTCGCAGGACATTCGTCTGCAACTCCCTATCAATAGGGATACCGCCAAATATCGTGATGAAATGGACCGGTCATAAAAACTACAAATCCATGAATCCTTATATTGACATCACATCAAGCGCTAAACAGGAAAACATGAAGCTTTTCGATAATCTTCCGCCACTATCACCCGACAGTAGTTCCGAAAACAGTTCCGATTTATCTTAATACACTGATTGTCAACATAGATTATATTATGGATTTTCAAATCACGAGTAAGTACCGGCCTACTGGCGATCAGCCCGAGGCAATCGCCGAACTTTCGGAAGGAGTGCGCGACGGACATCCGTCGCAGACGCTGCTTGGCGTGACCGGCAGTGGAAAGACCTTCACGATGGCTAATGTGATCCAGGAGGTCAAAAAGCCTACGCTGATCCTCAGCCATAACAAGACACTTGCAGCCCAGCTTTACGGAGAGATGAAAAACTTCTTTCCGAATAATTCCGTACAGTATTTCGTAAGCTACTACGACTATTACCAGCCGGAAGC
>JAAUYS010000209.1 GCA_014804995.1 Clostridia bacterium | reverse complement strand
TCGGCGATGGTGCGCTCATACTCCGTATTGAGGTCCTTTTCCGCCTGAATCTGCTCGTCCTTGGCGTTGACCTCCGCGTTCTTGGCGCGCAGGAGCTGGGTCTGCTCGTCGTATTTTGCATCCCTTTTCGCCATCTCGTTGCGCCACCATTCCTCCCTCTCCGCCTGCCGCATCTCGAGGTCAAGGTTGCGCTGGTTGGCGTGCTCAAGCATCTCCTTGTAGAGATGGAACTCGTCGGTCTTGCTCTCTACCTTGGCCTTGTCGACTTCGGTGGCCTTGAGCTTGGCCTCCAACGCGCGCATCTTCTTGTTGTGCCGCCATGCGAGCACTCCGCCTATGCCTCCGCATGCGGAGACGGTCGTGAGGACCGTGGTCCATACTTCGTTCAGCTCATTCAGCATATGTCGTTGTATTTAAGTTAGTTTTCGTTCCCTCCGTCCTTTTCACGGGGCGGAGGGATTTGTGTATTTCCGCAGATTTGATTAACTTTGCGGTGCCGTCGGGATTCATGGCCCGGCGGTGTTTAAAATTAGTTGATTTCGCGCCTGACCGTGAGGTTCGGCGCTTTTTGTTGGGAGGTGGTGGGTCAGGCCCCGAAAGAAAACCAACGATAGAGGACGGGAGCGCCGGAACCGCTTACAGTAAACAGCCGGTAGAAGGCGCCACTGGTCGTCGATAAGAAGACCTGCACGTGAAAATACTTAGAGCGTACAACCATCAGGCAGCCGTAAGGAGAGCCGACAAGGTCTTTGGGAGGGTTGGCGGTATTTTCTTTGACCGAGTAGATGCCAGGTGTCAGACAGGTATTGAAGTCATCACACCAGGACTGAGGCATTGGGATGTCGGTCAGGAAGCTCTTAATCAGCGAGGAGGACAGCACAGTCGTTTCCATGCTCATGCGGCAACCACCTCCTTTCCGAGTCTCAAGCGAACGCTCTCCAAGCCCTCCAGCCTGTCTGATACCAGTTTATCCGCCAGGCTGGAGCGGTAGCCGTACTCAGTGGGAGGAACACCTGGACGAGGGTGCTTATAGCCGTCAGAAAAACTATCAGCACACCCTGACTTGCATTGTTCGGTGAGTTTGCTATAGAGCCAGAAGAGGATACATCCACTCGGTATACGCCAGCGGTCATGACTGTATCTAAGTCTACGTTTGACGACAGAAAAGGCCTGTCCACCAACGCAGTTGTCATCACACCCTTCAGCAGACTGTTGGTAAGCACTGTTGTTTCCATCATCACGCAACCCTCCTTTCCGCCCAGCTTGTGAGTCTAAATCGTAACTTATTGTGGAGTAGCGAGTTACCCCCCCCCCAACAATTTCAGCTGAATCAGAGACAGTTGCGAGGCTGAACTCCCTGACTGTAAAACCGTCGGGAACTTGAGCGTCAAGAATCGGAGCGTCGAGCATTGTCACGTTCTGACCGCAGACAAGAGCTATGTTGAAAGTATTGTTGCCGGTTGGATTGTAGTACACATCCAGATAGCTTGTGCTATTCCGATTGATAACAACCCTAAGTTTAGACAGTACATTAGAGTTCGTATTGAATAGCCTGGAAAGAACTGCCACATGATTGTAGGCAAGATTATGCGGGTGCAAGATTACGTCAACAATCATATGTAGCCCCGGATTGACATTCCACGAGGAATTGAAGAACAGCAATGCAGCTGCGTTCGGTGTAAAGGATGCGAACCTCACCCATTGTGCGGTCGACAATGTACCGGAAGAAACCATAGGATTAGCAGCACGGCTCCGAGTTATCCTCTTCGTATTCCCGTTTGCGTCCACAGCCAGTACGCGGTCGTTAGAACCGAGGGAGGTGACTTCCGTTGAAGCCTTGAAAACCTCGTTGAGTTTTGTCGTCTCAGACATAAGCCACCTCCTTTCTGTCTATAGAATCTCCATCGAGACTGTTTTCCACGGTTGCCAGCCTGTACTTTCCGTATGGGCCCTGAAGTATATCTTTCCGCCTTCTCCAGCCCTCAGTATGATGTGATAAGAGCCAAAACTTATCAGAATCAATCCAGAGGCCTTCACCGGAGCGTTCTCGACAGGTTTTGAGAGAGTGTCGATTTTTGTTATCAGCCAATCCCTCATGTCGTTCAGATCCGCAAACGTCGTATAGTTTGGCTGAATCATCATTGCACCCGTCTTCGCAAGCTCGCCCGATGAATTGAGTAAGAGCGCCGAGAGACCGGAAAGAGAGGTGGCCGTCTGCACCGCCTTCAGCAGCGCAGTCAACGTTGTCGTGTCCGTCATGCGCACCTCCTTTCTTGTCTAAGTTGTAATTGATTGGTAAGTAACCAATTACCCCCCCCCACGAATCTTCAGGAGCCGGAGCCCAGTCGGAGAACATGTTGCCGCGTGTAACCATCACCTTGCTTACGGAGATAGAAACGCCAGCCTGGGTGTAGAACGCTATCCTTTCGCCGACCTTAGTCAGGGTGAAAGTAAGTTTGTTTAGGCCATTGGAAAGGATTTGTCGCTGAATCATGTGTCGCTGTGAAACAGAGCCGCCATTTAAAGGAGAGATATAAACTTCGAAATAAGGCTGTGGCGAAGGATAGTCAAGTTCAAAACTTACAGACACTTCCTCCCCTATCGATAATGTTTCAGAAAGTCGGAACTGTTTTGTATTCCCAGCCACAACCGTAGGCTCCTCGCTCGTACCGAGCGCAAGATTACGGCCTCCGGCATTGATGGTACTGCGGATCAGCTTCGCGAGGTTGGCAAAGCTGATGGGTGTATAGCCACCGTCGGAACCAGAACACATGACGAGATCGGTATCGCCTATGGAGGACACCACGCCCTCGTTGGCTTTAACGGTATCAATCATGGCGCACCTCCTTTCCGGTGGCGGTTAGACGATTAAAAATTGATTGTTTCATAAGCTTGTATTTAAGTGTTAAAAATGTTTTCCTGCCGTGTCGGTATCGAACATCACCGACCCGTTACTCGTCGTCTTCTGATGCATCCTCCCCGAAGAATCGTAGAGGCTGTAAGAGTAGTTCTGATTGTCCACCGAAATGAACCATCCGTTGGCTCCGTAGTGGCATACCTTGTTGCGGACATTGAGCGCGACCGTAGCGTTGCCCTGCGCCGTGAAGTACGACCTGCCAGAAGGGTCGAGATTGCCGACATACCGCAGACGTACGCTGTAGACCGTATCCTTCGGCACGTTGAGGCTGAACGAGAACGCCTCCGCCGTGTACGACTGCGACGACTCCACGAGACCTCCGAGGATGTATCTGTCCACCACCTCGTTCCCGAACAGCACTTCGGCCACAAGCTGACACGAAGCCGCGAACGAATCGGGATCGGCGATGGAGGTGCCGTCCGTGCGGATGGTGAACTTAGGCGTCGAGACCGTCAGCGTGCCGTCGCCCGCGGCCTTCTGATTGCTGACGATGTTGAGATATTCGGTCTTCGCCCCGACAAGCGTCTTCTGCATATTGGCCTGCGTGGCCGTGGCGGTCGAGCTTCCAGTCGAGCTGCCGATGGCCTTGTAGTCGAGCATGTCGCCGCTGTGGATGGCGCACAGCTCTCCGTCCGCGTCATAGACGAGCATCCTCTTCGAGGTAGGGTCTATCTCGATGCGCTGGCCGTCGGCGCTCCCGACGCGCATCCTGCCGTTGGCGTAGACGACATACGTCGCGTTGCTCACGTTGTCGCCCCCCGAATAGAAGATGGCGCCTCCCGTCGGCACGCCGAAATATCCGCACATGCCCGACGAATCGCCAACACGGAAAGCCTGCCCGCTGAGGAAGTTTATCTGTCCGATGTTCGCCCACAGAAGGTCGGTGGCGAGGAACTTGAATACGCCGAAATCAGCCTTCTCCCAATACTTGTTGCCATTGGCCGAAGGCGCGAGGCCGTTCTTCTTCACGTGCGTCTCCGTGCAGCGGAAGGCGAAGATATTGCCGTCGGTGTTCCGGACAAGCACCATGTCGAGCCGCGTCTCCCCTTTATCGACATTGCCGCACTGAAAGGTATAGTTCTGGTCGTAGTCCTCCCACAGCATCGGAGGCGGCACCCACACGCCGTTCTTGCCGTTGATGCCGTTCTGGCCGTCACACACCACCGAGGTGCTTTCCCGCGCGATCTCGACCGAACCCTTCTTGAGGATGAAGTCGATGCGCGAGTAGCGGGTCTTCGACAGCGAGACGCTTCCTGCGCAGGTCTTCTCGTCCTTCTTCACGCCGTCCTGATAGAGTGCGTAGGTGAGTGTCAGACCCTCAGCCGACGCGGTGACGGTGGAGACGGCGTCTCCCTTTATCTTCAGCACCGAGCAGACTATCGACGACGTGTCGTAGGTCTGCGCGTTGAGGTCGTAGCGCACCTGCGTCGGATTGATTATGAGGCGGTATACCGTGGCGTCCTTACCGTCCGTTCCGTCGGCCACCGACCGCAGGGGGATGGTCACCGGATACTGATTGCCCTTGTACGTCACTATGACGTTTACGTCCGTGTTGACCTCCGCATCGGAGACATAGCTGAACGAGTAGTAGAAGCGCCCCGACTCGTTGCCGAAGTTCCATCTCAGCACATTCTGGATCACCCATTTCGAAGCGTCGTCGTTGACAGCCGAATACTCCGCCTTGCTGTAGGGCACCCTCACGCCGCCGTCGTAGACATCGACGTAGACTTTGTATGTTCCGCGCTTCATCTGCACCACCTTCGGCTCGATCTGCACCGTGACGGGGTTCTCGCCCTTGATGCGGGTGATTTTCCAATCCTCCCACGCTCCGTTGTTCTTGAGTGATACAGCCATCCACACGGATTTCTCCGTCGGCGTGGTCTTCCAGTCCGCGATGCCGTCGGTGTAGGGATGGTCGTCGGAGGGGTCCACATAGGTCTCTCCCTCACACCATATCATCTCCACGCCCACGGAGTTGTTGGCCGGAGTCGGGTCACTCCACCCGGTCTGATTGGTCGTCGTCGGCAGAAAGCGAGCCGTAGACATCCATACGGGTTCCGTACCGGCAGGCACGCCGTCGCTCCACGACTTGGTGCCAACCTTGCTTGTCGGTATCGGATTGCTGTAGGAGCCTCCGGTAGGCTTGGCGGGCTTCGTCTCGTTGCGGATGAAGACGGTCTCCGTCTTGGCTCCGGGCTCTCCGTCTATGCCGTCACGCTGGATGAAGACGGGGAGGGAAGCGAGCACGTCCGTCTCGCTGTACCTCGTTCCCGCGCTTTTGGCCACGAGGTCGAAGCGCGCCCATGTCGCGGCGCTGAGCGCCGACGCGGATGTGGAGGCCGTAAAGGCCGCAGACTCCGACGAGTCCTTGCCGATGTGCAGGCACACGTTGTGCTCCGCGCCGCTCTGTGAGTTGACCGGTATGGGTGTGCGCGTAGTGCCGTCGAGCCGGTAGGCCATCACGCTCACGGTCTCGCGGCTCGGTTTGCCCAGCGCGTCGAAACGGATGTCGTTGGTAGTTGACATCAACTGGTAAGCGACGGCATCCTGCGCCACGTGGACGAAGTGGAAACCCAGCGATCTGCTTGCCTTCTTAGCCATACTCCGCTCAGCTTACCTCGCAGTTCACGACAATGTCGTAGTCGCCGATTCCCGCTCCCATATTCTTAAGGTTACCAACGGTTATCTTGTAGTTGTCCGTCGCGCTCAGGTTCTGCCCGAACATGCTCGTTCCGTTACTTGACACCACAGAAAACTCGTACTTCTTCGTTCCGCTCACCACGGCGGCGGTGGTCTGTCCGCGCGCCACGAGCATCGCCTGCACCTTTATATAGGCTGAGTCCGGCATCTCGTCGTTGAGCGTGAGGTCGTTGGTCGATACGTCGTTGCCGCCGCCTCCGTCGTTGACCCACGTGTTGAGCACTATGTCGTAGGGGTCGGAGGCATCCATCACGCCCTGCGCGTCCGAGCCGAGCTCCGAGCCCGATTCCTTGACCACCAGCTTGTAGAGGGCATACGACTCCACGTCTGCCTCCTGCACTGTCAGCGTCTTGGTGTTCTTGCCCGAGAGCAGCACGAAGGCTCCGCTCTGGAACTTATACCATTCGTAGGTGAGCCCCGTGGTGATTTCCACTCCTCCCTTGGTGACGAGCGCCGAGAGGATGCACGAGCCTCCCTTCTGCGAGATGGTGAAGTTCTTGTCGTCGCCCGGAGCGATAGTGACGCGCGCGTAGTCGGCTCCGTTGTAGGGCGACATCGTGACCGGAGCGCTGACGTAGAACGTGTCCGCGCCCGAAGATGATACCGATATTTTAGCCTGGAGCGAGAAGCTGGCGTTGTTGGCCACCTTTCCGAGGTTTCCGATTATCTGGAGGTCTCCGCTTGCCGTGAGGCGGAAGATGTCGGTCATTCCGGCGGTGGTGCAGTTCACGCCGTTGAAGGTGAGCTCCTTGCCGTTGGCGTAGTATGTCACCGATGTCGGCGTCACGAGGCCGTTGGTGCGCGCCGAGGCTACGGTGAGGTGCATCGTGATCGGATTGGTCGCGGTGATGGAGGGGTAGTAGGTGGTCGCGGAGCCGTTGACCTCGTACTCCTGATAGAGGTCGCCGCGGTCGCTCATCCATATGGCCGAGTAGGCCCCGCCCTTCGACGTGAAGTGGAGCGTAAGCGATTTCGATGCCTGTATCATGCGTCGCCTCCTTCCTCCGCGTCGTCATCGCTGTAGAGGGGCGCGTCGGGATCTGCCGGAACGGGATCGCCCGGAAGCGGATTGACCGCGAGTCCCATCTGCTCGTCGCGGGCCTGCTCAAGCGTCAGCTCTATGCCGCCCGTTATCTCGAGGGCGCGGGCGATGTCGCTGTGGATGCGCGCCATCACCACCTCGGTGCAGAGATAGCGTCCGTCGGGAAAAGCCTTGAGCTGGTCTGTCAGTCCGAGTTTCGCTATGAACTCGGCGGGAATCTTGTAGTATGATCTTGCCATGTCCGTAAGTTGTTTTGATTGTCTGTCAGTTGGGTTTCTTCACGAGTATGAGCTTGCCGTCGGAGAGGATGAAGCGTCCCTGGTCGTCCGTGAGGGCCTTCCATCCGCCCTGGTCCACGTCGTCGAATCCGATGTCGTACACTCCGCCGAGCGCCGAGAGGGGTATCACCGGATTGAGTCCGCGGCCCACGACGGCGCCCGCCGCGTTGTACCATACGATGTCGAGCTCTCCCTTGAGGTCGGTGCGGACGATGCCGTCCACCTCTATCTGCGCCCTCGGCGAGATCGACTTCACGTCGGGCGTCACGTTCACCACGCCATACAGCTTCGGGGTGTACTTCGGCAGGCGGCGCACTATCGACACCGCGACGGTCTCCTTGAGGTTTCCGCCTCCGGCCACCGGTATGGAGGCCGTACACCGCAGGTCGATGCGGTCCTGCATCACCGACTGCTTCACCTTCACTCCGTTGCCGCTCTTGCTGACGGCCCAGTCGAGAAGCGTGCTCTCCACCTCCCCCCACGTCGTGCCGTGGAGCGACTCCCAAAGGTACGTGGTGCCGCTGATGTCCGGCCTCAGGATAGGGTTGAAGGCGATTACGTCCTCGCTGCCCCAGGGATTGTACATCACCTCGGTGGCGTTGTCGATGGAGAGTGTCGGGATGGTGGCGACGGCGTTGGAGCGGGCCTGGTGGCGCATCTCCACGAGCTTGCGCTCTCCGTTGGGATGGGTGAGCGTGGCGCGGAACACGTAGGTCACCGGATTGTTCGGCTTCACGTTCTCGCCGATGGAGATGCGTCCGTATGTGGCCGAGCCTACGAGCGTGTCTATGACGTAGGTCGTGCCGCTCTTTATCTCCGTGGTGGAGTCGAGCTGGCCGGAAGTGCTGTTGTCGAGGCGGTACCAATGGCCGTCGGTCAGCGAGGCCGCAGCGTTCGGCACCTCCGTTCCGTCGTTGGGGTCGGAATAGCCCACCACCGGAGTGAGCACGAGCGGAGAGAGCGCGCGGTCGGGGTAGTAGACGTCGGTGGTCGCGTCGTAATCCTGCACCGGTTCCGTGCCCGTGCCTACGTCCATCGACGTGTATGTCTTGAGCGGCAGGTAGTTTACCGCGAATCCTTTGCGTATCATAAGCCTATATCATTTCAAATTGGATTGCCTCGGGCCTGAGGTTCGGATTGTCGGGGTCGTGGAGCGTGGCCGTGACGGTGAAGGTCAGCCTGTCGGGAGGCGTGCCGAACTGGAAGTTCATGTCCGTGCCGTCGAGCGTCAGCGACGGCCCCGCGTTCTTGTGGGCCGCGTTCCATAGGCTGTCGGAGAGGGTGTCGGTCACTCCGCCGCGCTGGCTCTCGCGTGTCCAGTCGTAGTAGATGGCCGGCGAGAGGGTCACGTCGGAGCCAAGGTAGCGCACGCTGACCGACAGCGGAAGCTCCGGCTCGTCGGCGTCCACGAGCGAGTCCGCCTCGAAGTCGAGGATGAGCCGCGGGTCGCCCTCCACGTGGGTCCAGTACGGGGAGTTCCAAGCCGGAGCGTTTTCGTCCGTGGCCACTCCGCCCAGGTCGTTGAGCCATCCGTGGCCGTCGCGCCATGTCTTGCTCCGCTCATACACGCCGTCGGGGTTCTTCGCCGTGCCGTCGTAGTACGTCTCGCCCTTGGTCCAGGGGCCGCGGTCCACCACGGTCGGCGTCGGCCTTCCCATGTGGTCGACGCGGTTCATCGTCTGCGCCACGATGTTCTTTACGTACATTCCGTTGCTTCCGCGAGGGAGCAACGCCGCGTCGCACACGAGCTCCGGAAGCTGTCCGGTGACGAAGGCCACGTTGCCTATGTCGATGATGGGCTTGGTGACGTTGGTCAGCTGCATTATGCGTCCCTCGGTCGAGGAGACCACCATCACGCTCTGCCTCTGCGCGTAGCGCGGGTCGTCGGCGCTTCCCGAGTTGCCCCACCGCGCGAAGCCCATCATCGCCGCAGGAGGGAAGTTCCTACCCGCGGGCACCTCCGCGTCAGGGTAGAGCACCACGTCCACCGTATTGGCAGCAGGATTGACCGTCAGGATGCGGAACCACGAGGTGTAGTACGTCGCCCCGTGCAGCGCCGTCTGCCCCGCGCCTGCGGGAAGCTGTGATGTGATGTCGTTGTAGATGCCGCGGCAGACGTTGTTCTCGATCTGCGCCGTGAAGTATCCGTCCCACTCCGCATGGAGCCTCAGCGTGTAGGTGCCGTCGCCGTTGTCGACGACCTCCTCTATCTTGTCGCCCTCCGAGTGGAGCTGGTCTCCCTCGATGGCCGTCTGACGGTTCACGATCAGCTCCGCGAACTCCGCGAAGCTCCTGAACTTCCCGCTCTCAAACTCCGCGTTGCCGCGCCCGTCGATCCGGGCCCCGCTGATGCCCTCGGCGAACGTCCCCGCCTCGAAGCCCTGGTCGGCGCTCAGTTTGTAGGGGGTGCGGTCGGAATATCGCTTACTAAGGAAGTCAAGCGAGTTTTGAATCTGTACCTTCGTTCCGGATTTCGCAAGGCCTTCAATCTTCTGCTCGATACTGTCGAGACGCTTTACAGAGATATTCTCACCACAGGTGTATATGCACTCGGCATAGGGCTTGTCAAGCTTGTATTCAAATCCAATGATCCGGCTCTTTCGTCCTCCTTCTCCGAAGTGGACGGTGTCGATGATGGTCACCACATCTCCGGCCTTCGGCTGTTCGTTGGATTCGAAGAGCGGCTTCATGTAGTCCCAGGCCATAGGACAGGTACATGTGGAGAGATCTTTGGTATATTCCTCCAAAGCCTTGTAACCTTCTTCGAGAAGCTCCTGCTCGGCATCGGTTATGAGTCCAAGGTCAGCCATCTTTGTTGTATCCCATCCTGAAAGTATGAACTTATCACCCTTCTGCGGTTTCAGTACGTCATCAGGAAGCCGGCGACCATAGTCTTCATTGACCACAACCTCAATCATCTGGGCATCCGGATTCCATGAACCATCGGCATTCTTCTCATTCAGTCCTTTAGGGTTGAACTTGGCGCCGAACTCTATTCCGTTCAGCATTCCACTCTGAAAGATGATATGGAGTTCCTCGCTTGGCAGAATGTAGCTTTCAGAGAATAGGAATGAGGTGCCGTATTTCAGCCGATAATATGTCTCAGAAACTTGATTTCCCTCGTTATCCTCAGTAGTGGAGGAATATGTTTCCGGATCTTCGGAAACCGTCAGATCGGTTCGTGGATAAACGCTGTCAAGAACCACTACCTGCTCCACTATCTCATTCTCTGGAATGTCTGGAGAGGTCTGGAGATAAGGGATGCCTTCCGGAAGCATGAGTCTGCTGACCACTACCCCACCGATTGTGTCATTGCCGTCAACCTTGCGGTAATTTGTGGGTAGATTGCGCTCTGATCCGTATACGTAAAGGCGGTTGGGAGCCTCGGATTTCGCTTGTTGAAACGAGATTGATGATGTGTTTATCCCGGCCTCAAAAACGTGCTTGGAACCGTTGTTTTCACATCGACCGAAATATACCGCGTTTTCCTTCACCCACCATTCGCAGTCGAAGGCTTCCGCTATCGCCTGTATGCCTCCGAGTACTGAAAGGTTCTCATACCTTACAAGTTTCGCTTCGCTCGAGAGGGAAGTGTCAGTCGTGTCTATACGGAACGGAGAGCCGCCATACTGCATTCCGAGGAAGTCAAGGCAATTCTTGATTACATTGGCATGAATCTCTATGGTGGCGGTAAGCGTAAAGGATGTTTCCTTTGCCGAATCCACTCCTGGGATGATGTAACGTAGAATCTTGTTGGCCCATAGCCAGTAGTAGGCATCGAACTTCAGCTCATAGTTCCACACCCCGGTAGTCTCGTTCCACTTACCGACCTGTTCCTTGGTGATGAAGAAATCTCCGACAGAAGACCCCACAGGAAACTTCATAGCATCCCGCGTCCAGAAGCGCAGAATGACACTGTCCTCGCTCATCAGCGAGAACTTACGGGAGCAATTGGCTGACAAGACATGCTGCCTTATCAGTGTGCCGGAGGGATTGAGTATGTCAAGAGTCTGATTCGTCATGCGGTTCTCGGTCTTTGGGGTTTGGTTCGGTACATCTTAATGACAGCGTGGCTATGCCGCGACAGAACTGAGTGTATTGCGGACAGGAGTCATAAAGGAGGTGATAGACAACACCTGGCCTGTCCGAGGCAACAAGGTCAAACGCACCCTTTTCAAGTTCCGAGCAGAAGGCGGCGTGTCGGGCGTAGAACTGTTCGGGAGACTGCGCTGTCATCTGAATCTCCAAGTTCAGATCCCGTTGCGCCACCTTCGGATCGGAGTTGTCGATTCTTGTGCCGTGCTCAAGTCTGGAACTGAACGTAGGCCGTTCCTTCATCGAGGCTGGCGCGAGCAATGCCGACAGTGTATTGGGGGTACTCAGCACTCCCCATTCATTCTTTGCATCCTTGCCGTTGATGATGAGATGTATACTCACGACTCACCTCCTTTCATACCGGATTCCTCCACGTAGATAAGAGCGGTGCCATCAGTTTCAGTCACTACTTCCGAGTTGTAGGATGAGATTGTCACCACTGCGTAGTTGGTGGCCTTGACTGTGACTTTAGCTCCATGCATGGCCACAATACGGTGAAGCCTATCCGGCTCAGAGAACACTGCAGTTACTTTTGTATCGCCGATGGCAAGTAAATCCTGACCACAAATCATTGGACTCGAAGTATCAAGCAATACCCTTGGAATCCTGCTGAGCTCAAAAGAACATTCCCGACACATCTGAAGCGTAGGGAATCCGCTCTTCGCGGCAAACTCCCTGCCCTGCGGGGTCATGAGCAGTTCCACCGCTTCCTTGATGGACGTGATGCCTAAAACCTTACTGCATGCCCCGTAAGCAAGAGCCATAGCCTTTATGTCGTCGATTCCTGTCATAGCCGTTGGTTGATTAAGTCGTTTAAATTGTCTATGCCTTCCCTTATCGTGCCAAGCTGTTTGGTGTACTTGGCGATATTCTCCAGATGTCCGGTCGAAAGGAACATCATGTCCCTTATCTCACGAATCGTGGAGTCCTCGCCGTCGGATGTCATGGAGAGGGCAGAAAGGCTTCGGAGTGTATCGAGTATCTGGACCGCTATCATATTACCTTCCGTCACAAGGGTGTTGTTGATGGCTTCAAGTTCTGTGAGAGCGGTGAACCTACCGTTCAGTTCATCCCCCTGATCCTGTGTCAATGCCGTTGACCAGCCTTTTGATGCCTCCTGCGAATAAGCGCCACCTCCTACAATAGAGTTGATGAAGTCGCGGTCAGCGAGCCCCTGCTGAACGATAGCGTCATACTGCTGTCTCAGTGCGTCACGCTCAGAGTCGGTCAGCGAACGGTCATTCATAGCCTCGGCAAACTCGTCATACCATTCACGGAGCATAAGGTCATACTTCTCATCCATTAGTCCGTTGATGAGGGCATCCCTCAGCATGCTTGAGAAATCATCGATAAAGTCCTTTGCTGTCGAGCTCATGTCGGCAAGCTTACTCTTGAAGTTGTCACGAACCGAGTCGAAGCTGATGTCCGTGAGTTCCTCCTTCAGCTCGTCAAGATCGCGGTAGCGGTCCTGAATCATCTTGTACTGCTCTTCCGAGGAAGCTGCCAACGCGTCTATCTGTCTTTTTATTGCGTCAAGATTGTCAAGTTCGGCATCAGTCAGCACTCCGTCCTTCATAGCTTCTGCAAGCGCGTCATAGAAGCGTGTGGCCGCAGGCTGGATGTTCTTCTTCAGCAATTCAGAGAGGGCTGAGGATATGATGTTCTTCACAGCCGCCATAGACTTCTGAGCTGCATCTGTGCCATCGTTCCAAGCCTCGGCGTAGAGTGAGGCGAATTCATTGATGGCGGATTTCAGGTCTTCTCCGATGATTGCCTCCTTCGCCTTCTTCCTGTTTTCTGCAAGAGTCTCATTGATCTCATCAAGCTGTTCCTTATACTGCTTAATCTTGTCATCGTCCGTCTTCTTCTTGGCCTCTTCCTCTGCCATCTGCTGTTTGATGAGGACCTGCTGTTGCTTAAGAAGGGTATTCTGCTGATCTATCAAGTCGGAAGCGTCAGTGGAAAAAGCGTCGTCTGCGAGTTTTCCAAGTTTCTCGTAACTCTTGTTGAGAGCGTCGATCTGTTCCTGAAGTCGTTCGATGTTCTTCT
This sequence comes from Clostridia bacterium, assembly GCA_014804995.1. Classification (GTDB taxonomy): domain Bacteria; phylum Bacillota; class Clostridia; order Christensenellales; family Borkfalkiaceae; genus Coproplasma. The sequence goes on along the minus strand of JAAUYS010000209.1, from coordinate 12,178 downwards.
GCTTCTTGTTGTCTCCGGCTTGAAAGAGCTTGGTGGCCCATTTCATCACCTCTCCAACTCCGGCGGCTATACCACCGATAATTCCTCCGTTGGCGAATCCGCTTGCGATGTTCTCTACGCTGTTCATGGTTTCCGAAAGGGTTCCAAGTGCTGAGGCAAGCCCTTCGGCTCCCATGGCCTCAGCCATTTCAGATGCCTGTGATGCGAGTCCTCCTGCAAGGTCGGCATAATAGATGATTGAATCACATAGCGCATAGAATTTGGCTTCCGGAGTATCAAGGGAATCCCATTGCTCCTGAAGGGCACGGAAAGCATTGCGGGCTTTCTTTATGGCATTTTCGTTTTCAGAAAGCTGAACATTAACCTCCATCAGACGTGATTCCATTTCGCTGGTGTCTCCACCCATTGATCTGGTCAGTCCGATGCTGTTCTTTAAGGCCTGAGCTTCCATCCTGAGCCGTGTCAACTGTGTCTCAAGTGCGTTGAGATTGGATCCGGCAGAATCAATCTGTGAGCCTATCGACTTCCTTTGCTTGAAGTAGTCAGGTACAGCTGAAGAAAAGATGCCGAACGAATCCTCTGTCTTAATATTCCGGAGGGATGAGAGCGCGTCCTCATACTTCTGGATCTTTTCTGGGTCGAATGTGGCGATTACCTTCTCCCGATACCTTTCCATATCAGAGATGAGCTTCGTCACCGTGTCGGAAGAGAGATTCTGAATATCTCCGAACGCGAGGGCGATCTCTCCGGTCTCGACCCATTCATCATAGTCAAGATCGGAAAGAGCCTTGTTGCGCTGGCCAATGAACATCATACGCTCTCCATCGTTCTGAGCCTCCGAAATCTTGGTCTCGTATTCTTCCTGAATGGCGAGACGTTTCTGCTGATAGGATCCGAACTCCTTCAAATAGGCGTTCATGGATTCCTTGGCCGCATCGAGACGGTCTTGTTCGGCTTTCTTCTGAGTGGCAGAGAGATCGGCTTCAAGCTTACCATATCTGGATTCTATGGCATCGAACTGGGATTGGTCGATGTCTGAGTCCCGGAAAGTCTTCTTGACATATTTCTTATCAGCAGCCGCCTTGACATTCTCCTGTGCATCGAAAAGAGCCATCTGCCGCTGTAGTTCAGACTCAATCTCTTGTTCCTTTCGGCGCTGAAGTGCAGTCCTCTCTTTCTTGAAGTCAAGTTTCTGCTGGGCGAGCACCTTGGCCTCCCCTTCCTCCATAAGGTCGATGCGGGTCTTCCAACGTTCGTACTCATAGTCCTGCTCAAGGCGTAGACGTTCTTGACCTTGTTTGCGGATCACGTCGGCAAGCTTACCGGCGGCGTTCTCTTCCTTAGCAAGAAGCTGGGCTGAGGTTGGTCCGGATTTCTTTTCTTTAGTCTGTCCTCCGTACTTCTCATACTCGGTCTTGAGGCCTTTGAGTGCACTGACAGCATTCTCATAGTCCTTGGCGGAATAGGATCCTCGATCCTTATCCATTTTTGCTACCAAGGCCTTCTGCTCCTCATACTTTTTCTTGGCCTCCTCGTAAGCTTCTTTAAGAGTTGTCTCCTTTTCCTCGATCAAAGGTGTCCGGCCATCAATCTCCTCTACCGTGGTTCCATACCTTTCAGCAATGAGGTTTTCGCCTTTCTTCAACTTTTCAGCATTTTCCCGAATACGTTTAGCCCCGGCTCTGCCAGCATGATAACTGAAGGCACCAGTCTGATTCAAATACCCAAGTTCCTGAGGAGTAAAACGTGACAGATCTCCGTCATCCATCCACTCAAAAACTTTCTGCATGATACTTTCACGCAGTTTCCCTCCAACAGATACAAATTTCAGTCCCTCAGAACGGTCTATTTCACCGTCTACGCCAATCTTAAAATTCTTTCCGCTAAGATCTCTACGGATTCCTTCAAGGAATTCGTCAACCTCTTCGGAATTGTCATTCTCAGACCTAAATTTTTCCATTGCCCGCGCTGCTGCTGACAGTCTTATGGCTTTTGTGAGGGTATGATATGATTCCGCAAGTGTCCCGGTCTTCTGAATCTCTTCATCAAGTCCTGAATGATACTTGCCGAACTGGCTAATGATGTTGTCTTTGGCATCCTTCCACTCAGCCGAACCCTTTTTGGCAGATTCAAGAGAGGATTTAAGCTTGTTGAGGGTAGATATCTCCTCCCTCATTGATTTCTCCTGTGACTGAGCAGCTTCATCAGCTGATTTGATCATCTTGGAAAAATCTGACTCGTAAGTACAGATCTTATATATAGCGGCACCAAGAGCAAACAATGCGGCAGTGAGAATAGCGAATTTGTTTGCCTCAATTACTTTGTTGAGTTTATCCATCGCCACCCTTAATCTTGCAGAAGCTATGGAAAGAGCATCCTTCGCCGCAGTATTCCCGGCAGTCTGAGCTGTATTGATCTGAGTGGCCAATGTCTCACGTTCCGTAGATACTGTGGCGAGATTGGCCGCAGCAGACTTGGCTTGCTCACTTGCTGCGTTGGCAAGATTAGCGGCTTCATTGATTTCAGTTTCTTTTGTCGCAATCTCTGATGCAATAGATTGTGCTAACTCTGCATCTCCGGCATTTGTTGCTTCTGTGTACAGCTCCAACCATCCTTGCTTTTCTTCTTCGAGACCACGTAGCTTTTCCTGAGCAGCATCTGCAGCATCACGTGCAGAATCAGCTTCTGATTTTGCAAGCGCTTCCCTCGCAGTGGCTTCTTCAAGCAATGCATCTACCTGCTTGCGTGTTTCCTCTATTTCCAAGGCCTTGGCCTCAGATAGTCTTCCGCTCGCGACGGCTTGTTTGAGAGTTGACTGCTCCTCCTGCTCTTTGGCCGGAAGAAGGGAGCGAAGCTGCTCAAGCTCCACATCATATCCGTATGATGTGGATGCCTTGTTTATCGCAATGCCTCCAACTTCAACCGCTTTATTGACACCGTATGAAGTAGCGATGGTTGCAATGACAGCCAACGCATCCTGCCAATGGTCTACAAGATCACCGGCAGCCTTGATACCGGTATTGGCCACCCCTTGCAGATGGGAACCGATATCATTAAACATTAGAGAGAGGTTATCTTCAAGCTGCCCTATGTTCGATGATAGATTCTCCATCATCGAGTCCTGAATGCCATGGAACATACCTCCTTCCTCAGTTACATGGTCAAGAGCCATGTTGAGCTGTTCAAATGAAAGGGATGTTCCCGCAGTAACGACTCCAAGATCCTTCATCACATCTTTCAGGACAAGACCTTTCGTCGCCCAACTCTGAATCGCGTTTGAATCAACCGTACCTGTACTCTTGGCACGGTTATAAAGACTCACCATCTCGGCAAGTGGTGTCTTAGTTGCCACAGCCACCTCAGACAGCTTATTGATAATGGGAATAACATCTTCGGCATTGTTTCTATAAGCTATCAGTTGTTTGCTCGCATCTGCCAGATCCGAGAACTCAAACATATTGTAATAGGCCGCGTCCTGAAGTTTTTTCGTAAAATCCACGGCTTTCTCCTGAGAGCCAAGAAAAACCCTCATTGAGCTTTCGATGTCCTCAAAATATGAGCGTGTCTCGATAGCCTGATCAATCACTCCCTTCAGCGAGAATCCTGCTACAGAAAGGGCGGCAGCGCGTTCTATGCGATGAAACACATTCTCTACGCTCATACCGCTCTCTTCAATATTCTTCATGGCATTGGAAACCGCCCTACGGCTCTCTTCAAGAGTCGAAAGCAATGTACGGTTGTCAGCCGTTATGTCGAAGTGCAGTCCTGCCATTTTATATAGTTGTAATAGTGATGTTTAATCCTGAAACTCTGCTTTCAGACGATCGAAGTCATCAGCCGACATTCCGATTGTTTGTGGCTTTTCGGTAGCCATACCGTATTTCTTTGCTTCCTCGTCCGACAGATGTACTGAATTGATATTGTCGGCTAAAAGCATCTTCAGGTTTGTAAGGCTCATTCCCCATACCGCCTCGTGGAAGCTTAGATGGAAAGTTGTCATAGCCGGCGCGATCAACATTCCGTAGATTGTGTTTCCTCCGAATGTGAGGGAATTTGCCGAACTTTTGATTTTGGCTATGAGAGCCTGTTTTTCGCGTTGTTCCCCTATTGGGGATAGGGATATAAGGGTTTCAGCATTTGACTCGCTTAGAATGAATATGAGAAGCTGTGAGAGTTCCTGTATATCAAGATTGGATGAAAGGAAATCCGAACGTTTCTTTATTCTCCGACCGTTGCTCAGATCAGTGAATCTTCTGAAAGTGTGGATGGATATGATCAAGCATACCTGCTCACGTTTCTCAGCAACCAGCCTCAGCGCCTCCATGGCCGGATCTTCAGACAGGAGCCTCCTGTTGATCCCAAGTTCGGAAATGTGCCGTTCCAACATCAGGGACATTCCGAGGGAGGGCGACCACAGGCAGAATCTTCTCTCTCCGATGAAGAACTCACGCGGGCGGTCCATGACCGCATCCGCGAGAGCTTCGTTCATATTATCCTTGTTGAGCATCATCGTGTCATACGTTTACCGCCCCGGCTCCCTTCTTTGCCGGAGAGTCCGATGCGACGGAGAAAGGAGCAGTGAGTTCGGGGATGGGAGACCAGTCGATGGTCGGCTTCTTCTTACCGTCCTCATCGGCATCAGGCTTGATGAAGTCGAAGTTGACCACCTTGATGGCGCCGTCGGCGGCGGTGTAGGTATCCTCGGCGGAAATCACAACCTCCTTGACCGTCAATCCTCCGGACTTCTTGTCTTCAGGTTGCACACGAAGAGCATAGATACCGTCGACCACGCCGTCTATGTCCTCGAAAGGAAACACGCGCATCTTACCGTTCTCGAGACCACGACGGAACGACATGGCAAGGGCGTAGATGTTGGCATTATACTTCACTGCCTCTAAACCTCCGCCTTCCACCTTGGCTTCCTTTTTCTCTCCTTTGGTGGTTGACAGCTGCAGGGCATTCTCGACACAGCGGGGAAATTTCTTGAATTCCTCATATGTGCCGTCTGATTTCTTCTTGGCGATAGCTGCAAGCGCTTCGCCCCACATCAATTCTATCATTGTCTATGATTTTGCGAATTTATACAATAACTTGTTGTTGATCACATGTTCGTTGGAGCCAGGGACTTCAAGCACCCTCTGTTCGTCAAGCGAGAACCGGTACCCTTCTCCTCTCCCGACTTCCAACAGTTCGGAAGAGGCCGTACACAACTCACGGAGTCTGATGGTGTTCTCTACGAACTGCGTTCCCTTCTGCAGGTCGGCCACGTAGATGTTGATATTGACGAAGGCTTCCTGAATCTGTCTGTTGACATTGGCAAGCATGGAGATGACAATATCCTCGGCGGTGGATTTGTCGGGGCGCAGTGTCTTGCTCAGCTGTCCGCTTACCATCATCGCGAGACCGGATCCTTTGATGTGGCTGTAGATGTCATCCTTGATGTCTATGTCTGTCTTCATAATCCGAGTTTGTGTTGTAGTTGTGAGATTCTTTTCTCCGCTCGACCCAACGCCTGGTTGATGTACCTGTCGACTTCCCCTTTGGCCCAAAGCTCAGTGGAGGCAAGCACATCCTTGCCTTTCATGGCCTCCACATAGTCCGCATACTCCATACCGGCCACTACGACCATTGCATATGTTTCCGCATACTTGGAAGCCAGCTCAGCAACAAGCCTGCGTCCTTCAGAGCCGCCCTGGGAGCCTTGCGCCACTTGATTGAACGCTGATTCAATGACAGTCTTCCCTTGCTCATACACGGCATATCCGATGGATGAACGGAGGTTTCCGGTCTGGTCAAACCAGCTTTCCTTGCCGGAACGGTCACGCACACGCCTCACGCACTGCTCTCCGAGATAGCTTAGGGCCCTTATGACCTCTTCCTTCATGATCGAAGGTATGGAGCGAAGTAGCTCGTTGACTTGATTTATGGAAAAATCAGCATCTATACCCATATCTTTGATTGCAGTTGATAGCGGTGGAATCCCTTTACCTCATACTCTGTCTCGGTTCCGAAGATGTTGAGCAGAACCCTATCTCCGGTCTTGAACTCACGGCAGTCCGAGGGAAGCCGGCCTACTGCATACGAATAGGTGTCGGTAGTACCGTCAGGGAAGGTTACCTCATTGGCCCGGCCTGCTGCTACGGCATGGCATGGCATCGGATCGCTCCAAGCCTCCAGCCCTTCGTGCCAGTCTCCGTTGTCATCCTCGAAACCTACGATTGCGGTCTGATAGCGGAGGGTATGCGGTATTGGTTCAATGACTGACATAGGTTCCTGGTGGTGGACCTACATAGACCATAGGTTCGTCAAGGGTCTTCTCTTCCTCACCTATGGTTCTATACAGGTAATTAGCCTTCTTAAGAATCAAGTTGCGGTCGGCAAGCGAGATGGATATGTCCGATTCCGAGAAATTAGGTGCTTCGACAAGAGCGAAAAGACAGTCAGCGCAGGCTCCCAAAAACTCTTTGGAGTTGATGACGGAAGCTGAAATGGCACTGTCTCCGTCAAGGCTCCTTGCGATTAGCTTATTCTCGATAAACCCATCTCCGATAGGATACCCTATCTCGTCTTTGAGAGCCTGTTTGATCGTCTTCATATCACTCAACCATTATAAAGTTCGTCTTTGATTGCTTCAAGAAGCGCGGCCTCATCAGCGTCGCTGAGCTCATTGATCTTGCGGATGATCGTGGAGTCCTTATAGTTGGACTTCACGGTAACTCCGAGATTGTTGAGGGCGGTGATAACGGCATCCTTCTTGTAGGTCTGGCCAGCGATGGTGATTTTGTCATCAAGCTGTTCCTCTTCTGTCTCATCGGATTCGTCAAGTTCAACCTGGCCTGAGAAATCGAGGACATAGATTTTATCTACATCTTCTATTACAGGAAGGACCATAGCCTGTCCCTTGGTAATCTCGACAAAAGTGGGCTCCGAAACGCGGAGACGGGAGATCAGTTTGTAGTCGTCGATGGTGCTATAGTTGACGTTCTCTGCCGGATGGGTCATCTCGGCGAGAGTACCGTAAACGAGGGAACCATCCTTGTCTGCGTTCGGAAGGAAAACTACGCGATTGGGGTTGAAAGGCTTCACCGGGGCATCATTACCGTTCTTCTCACAGATGATAGTACGGTTGACGATTATGAAACCGTACCCGAATTCGCTCTCGAAGGCTTCCGTGAAGGTCTTGACTGACGGCACCGGAAGTTTGGAGTCATCAGAATATACATGTTCCTTGTAGTCTGCGGCAAGTTCACGGGCCCACCGAGTCCTTCTGATCTTGTCGAGAAGGGACTTGGAGATCATGGCAACAGCAGTGGTATTGCCATCTGCATCTACCTTGTCGTTGACACGCTGGAAGTCATCTCCGTCGCAAACGCCATTCTTGGCAGTGCGGAGGATATTTTCCGGCTTGTAACCGTAGTTGACACGCATGCCGATACCTGTATTCTGCTCGTCATTCTCATCTCCCTCTATGAGGACGATACCGTTGGAGATACCATAAAGATAGGATAACTCATTCTTCTCGTCGATACCGATTGCGCAGAATGTAGGATCGTCGGCAAGCTTCTTGATGATCTGGCGCTTCTTGCGCTTGTATGCTTCCGAGCCGTTCTCCATGGCGTTGAGCTGACCCTCCATGATATTGAGATTGTTGATGTCAGTCTCGTTCATAGGTCGGCGCATACCGATCTTTGGCAGTTTGCCGTTAGCGCTGGAGATCGAACCTCTTTTCTTAAGGGGAAGAGGAGAGTCGAGAGCTACATAGTCAGCTGCTACGTAACGGGTGTTGGCTGATGTACCCTCCCACTTCTGGTCTGGAGAATACACAGGCTCCAGACGCTGCTTGTGCAGGTAAGTACGCTCACGCTCGTTCTTACTGTTAACCTTTTCTGTTACGTAAAGGCCAAGCATCGGCATGAACTGCTCGATGTATTGCTGAAAAATTGAAGGCTGTGGCATTGTAAGTTAGTGTGAGTGGTTGTTAGTCGTGTTTGAAATAAAGGCCTGGCAATGCTGTCTTAAGCGCAGTCTTGATGGCTTCTGTCAACGGATATGGAGAAGCAAGGTCGTTGACCTCACCCTCATACATGATGGAGGCCATTGCCATGTCGGCTGCCTTGGACGCCCTCAGCACACCCTCGTAGATGTGGCCTTCCGGAAGGGATTCGTAGGCTCCGTCCTTGATGCCGAGCGGCTTCCACGTGTCTGTTTCGGTCTCATGGATGATGATATGGCCTGCCTTTACGAATTTATCGGGAAATCCGGTCATGTCAAGTGTTCGGCCTCCGATGATGCAGGCTCCCACGCGACGGATGACGATACCGTCATTGCCGTCTGAGAATACCTGGCCATCCTTGGTCATTTCTGCGATTGCTCCCATTTGATTGCGGTTTTGCGAGGACTAACTTCTGGCTATTTCCTTGATCTCGTCCTCAGATAAAACTTCAGGTTTACTGTCCTTTTTCCCGGAGCCTCCGGTGGCAGGGGCACCAAGCTTGTCGAGGCCCTTGTTGACGCGTTCCTGGTTTTCAGACTTGAGGTCCTCCTCGACTTCGGCGAAGAACTCGTCAAACTCGTCATCGTCCTTGAAGCTCATGCGGGCATAGCTTTTAAGCGTACGCTCGCCGAACTTACCGGTGTCCTTAAGGAGTTTTTCAAGTCTGGTACGTCTCTTGTCGGCGGTGCGCTCACCTGAGAGTGCTTCAAACTTCTTTTCCATGGATTCGCGATACGACTTGAACCATTCCGGTTCCTCGTCGGTGTTCCTGCCTTTGTTCCTGGGGGACTTTCTTGACTTCGATGATCTGGATGAGTCGTCATCTTCGTCCTGATCTTCGTCGTCATCGTTGTCATCCTCGTTTCCGTTCCGAGAGTCGTTGATTACGCGGTTGGCGTACGACCGACCGAATTCAAGGACCGGGAGAACCGCTTCGACTTTCTTTTCAATCTCAGCGTTTACATCCTCGTCTGAGGCATCTTCTTCGGATGTAAGGTTCTCGGCAATCTGTGCGGCGAGACCCTTCAGCTCCTTCTTGTTGAACCCGAACGCCTTCACTTTCGGTTTCTTCATCAGCAGTTCGTAGACTGCCCTCTGTCTTTTATTCATTACGTAATGTGATAAAATTTGTAAGTCAGTGGTTGATCAAACCTATCTGTTTATATTGATTCAATAAAGAAAATCGCGTATTGTAACAATGGTGCAAAGATAATAAAAAAGTACTTACTATGCAAGTATTTTTTAATTTTCTTATAAACTTATTTTACCCTATATTTCAATTAAGGAATAGAAATATATTGGTAGCGTGCAGTAATACTGATTTTGACGCTTTGGAAGCCCTTGAAACACAGGTTTGAGTTATAGGAATTTGTTGAATATATCCTTCTCATTGATGTCTGCGTAATCATACGGAAAGAATGTGTTGGCGAGGGCGTCAAAAGTATCTGGGGACCTTTTAAGCCGTTTCTTCAAGTCATCCTTCTTTTCTATCGCTATGGATCCGTTGCTCATGAAGAACCACTTGATTTCAGTAGCCTCCTCCATCAACTGGTCATTGGGGGGTATTGCAGGTTGATTGTTGTTCTTTGGATCAAGCCAATCACGGATAGCCCAATAAAGATAAGCCTTCATGTTGGCGAACGTGTACTGGCCTGTTATGTCATGGAGGTTCTGGGCTCCATATGAGAATTTACAGGAATATGCGTTCTTATATCCGAGCTCCTGAAGCCTTGAATAGGTTCCGGCGCCCTCCCCTATCGTGTCGATATATCCGGATGCACCCTTTTTACGTAGGTACTGCACAGCCATTCCGGCAACGTGCATATGGTCTGCCTTTCCTCCTGAATGATGGGAAATGATTTCAGGAATCCAATTTCCGAAACGAGGAACAAGAATGCTGCTGTCTCGCCCCATGCCGGCCACGTCGATTCCAAGCTTACAGGATTTAGCGGTCTTGAATCCTTCCGCATTCAGTTCCCCCCAACGCTTGAACGCAAGCTCAAGCCACTCATAGGGTATAAGGCAATCCTCAGATACTTTCGGGAACATACCGAGCACCTTGACCCTAAAAAGGTCATTGGGGCGGTACCATCCGCCCTCCCACTGAAAATCTCCTTCTCCTTCGTTGAAATTGGTTTCCTGAATAGGAGTACACCACGTCTCAACCTTATCCTTTACCCATTCGTAGTTGACCTGGCCGGGGATGATCTCTTTCTTAGAGATGACATTCTCAGCATTGAGGGAACTGAGCCTGAAACGCTTGAATCGACTCGACTTCATGGCCTTGGCGGCATATCCGGTCGTGACATTCGGGTTGAACACAATCAACAGACGGGAGTTGCCCTGCAGGTTACCCTCGATGGCCGCATATGTGATTTCAGAGATACCGGAGGCCTCGGTGACAACAAACATGGTGTTTACTGCATGGAAACCGGACCACGCCTCCTGATTGTCATCACCTGCTTTGAAGCCGGTGAGAAACCATTCCTCGTATCTGGTGCGGATATCGTGGCCTACAAGCCGTCCGGGAAGGCAGGCCGCCTTGCGGTACAATCGCCTTACCTCCGGCACCATGATGTTTCCGACCTGTCGGTCTGTTGGTGCCGTCATGGCCACCTTGGTATTCTTGACAAGATTACCTTGCTTATCCCATCGTGGAGTGAGATACATGAAGCATATGGCGGCAACAGCTGCGATGTAGTCCTTACCGCGGGCTGTTCCTGAGGCAACTGCAACCATTTTCTCAGTCTGAACAGCACGTAGGATGGCTTTCTGTTCATCATCAAGCCGAGCCTTCAAGACTTCCTTGGCGAAAAGACACCAGTCTTCCCGCCACCGCTTCATCCGCTTCTGAGCCTTGGTATCATTCATCTTCATCATCTGGCAACGACATCATCAAGTCCTCGAAAGGTGTGATGGAAACGTTGTTTTCCACGCGTTCCACATATCCACGATTCTTGCCTTTTGTCTTAAGATAGAAGATAACGGCAGTAAGGTCTCCTTCGTTGATCTTACTGAGAAGTTTACTTTCGACAATATCCAAGGTTGTCTCATCAACTTCCTCACATGCTGCCTTAAACTTGGGATCCTTCATTTTCCATTGACGGTAGGTCTCGCGAGTTATGCCTGTCATATCACAGGCATAACTCACGATGCCTTTACCGTTTTTGAAATGTTGAAGGAAAGTTTTCTTTAAATGCGCCTTTCCCATATACACTTTTCAAGTTAATAGATTCCGATGTTGCCTATGAAGGCGTTATACGAATAGCTTTTATACTTAAACTTCTTCAGAATTTCTGGAGTCAGATCTCCGAAGATCGGGCCGTTGCAGTATTGATGGAAATCAAGCTCGCCATATGAGATATTCATCTCAATGATGACAGGATCTCCATTCTCATCAATGGCGACATCCCATGAGATGAGCTGAGAGATTCCGGAGAAACGCCATGCAAGCTTCTCAACGTCTTTGAGCACTCTATCCCAATTAGGAATCATTCGATGTCCGAAATCTCCGGTCTGAGGGTGAGTGGGGAACTTATCTCCGTTGGCATTGTATGCTATAGGCTTAACGGTTCCAGTCTCCTGATCTATACCGGCTACGATACCTCCGCTCGAACAGTTGTCTACACGGCTGCCGTTGACGCCCATGCGGAGTACAGACGAAAGAGGGATACACTTTCCTTCGTAAATCATGGTCATGATACGGATTGTATTGACTGACGATGGATTGAAGGCGGCCATGTCCGGATGCTGTTTGATGGCCTTTTCTATCACATACTCGGTACCGTAGGGCTGGGTGTAGAAATATGGAGGCTTGTTGATATAGGCGAGCAACTGCTCCTCGGTATCTTTGTTCAGATCAAAAAATCTTACAGCGTGACCTCCGTAAGAGGATATGGATGCCTTGGCGACAACTTCTCCTGCATTCTTACACAGATCCAAGAATTCACGCACTCCAATGGGATTGAAATCTCCATCGAAGAAATTATCTCCGACTTTACGGGCGACAACATCTGTTGTATTCACTCCGGCAAACAGATACTTATACAGTTGTTTGTCGTCTACCTGAGTGGAACGCTTGGGATGTGTGAGCCATTCGTCTATGAAGGCATAGAAGAAACTATCAGGAATGTAGTACTTCAACTTTGATTTATCCTTCTCTACTGCATTGTAGATGCTGAAATA
>JAAUYS010000208.1 GCA_014804995.1 Clostridia bacterium | reverse complement strand
CGGCGCACAATCGAGGTAAACCACCGGCTTAACGAATACAAACGCAAAGCCAGGGAGCTGCTGACATCCGAAGAAGGACTCAGACACAGGGGGCGACGATGTATAGAACCCGAAGCCGTCTTCGGACAGATGAAGTTCAATATGGCATACCGCCGCTTCCGACACTTCGGCAAAGACAAGGTCACAATGGACTTTGCCTTCTTCGCCATAGCCTTCAATCTAAAGAAAATGTGCTCAAAGATAGCGAAACAGACCAAAAACGGGGGAAATACACCCCATTCCGGCCTGTTTTTGCTTATGTCTCGAATTTTATCGCCTGAGAATCGGATATTTTGGAAAAATCCACAAAAATATGTTGCCTGAAATTATCCGAACCTTAGAGCTCATAAAAAGGAGGCTGCGCCGTAAACCTTAATTACGACACAGCCTCTTGTCGGTATTCTTGGTACTGCCGATGTTAGTCATTGAACATACCTCCTGCGATGGAGTCTCCGCGTCGGCTCAGTTCGAAGGAGGAGTAGGGGATATTCCAGATGGGCGAGGGGAGACCCCAGTAGAGAATCTGGTTGAGGGCGGCGGTTTCGAATTCTATGGTGGAGGAATCTTCCCCTTTGCGGGTGTAGATCTCCAGGAGGGAACCTTTCTGGAGCTCAATGTCATCGAATGTCAGAATGCGGCACTTGCTGTAGTCAGGAAGGCCCGTCTCCGGATCCTCGACAGAGTAGATCAAAAGATAGTCGTAGAGGGTGTCGATGTCTTCCTCAGCGCGGAAGGTAATGCTTTCACTTTCGTAGTCGCCGGGATTATTGACACCTTCGAATGAGAATGGAAAGTCAAACATACGTAGGGTGAGTATTATAATAGATTATGTTTCAAGTGTAAAATCGAAGTCGAATTTTTAAACCCATAGGATTTAAAATAGCTCATTTGTATTTTAATAAAAAGCAACCTTCGGATACACAATCGAAATATACGTCTTTATGATTAATAATGTCTTCCAATTCAATGAATTTAAAATCTTCGGTCATATCATCGAGTCTTCTTCTTAAACCGGAATTAAAGATAGAGTCAATCTCACTAGGATATGGCAGATCGAGTTCTGGAATGTAAATATGTGCATGAAAAGGGTTGTTGTCATGAGCTGCAGTTTCCATACAAAAGCCATATTTTCTGACTGTATTGATTGAAGCCACACCGAAACCTATAAGGGTTCTATGCTCTCCTTCTTGTGATTTTGCCCATTCGATGACACCTTTCCATCCGCCATAACATACTCTTTGAACCGAAATACGACAGACGTGTTTGCCCTTGTATTGCTTGCTTTCCTTGCGGTAGTTAGGATAAAGATAGTTTTTCTTTAATCCTGTCTTATTACTGTATTGTGAGGAATGATAGACATTCCTCACAATATATTCCTCCTCAAGAAAATCATCATTTATGGCGATCATTGTCAGTTTTCGATTTTTTCAAGATATTGAAAAAGCATATCTAGACCTGCATCATTGAAATCAAGCGTTGGACTATCATATATATCCTTTCTGTCGGAAGAAGAATAATAGAACGCGAATTTTGAATCACCTATTTCAGCACTGACTTTAGCTCCGTTTTTTCTCCAATCAAGGCATATTGTCCCGGATGGTGTAGGATAAAGCGATTCGATGTTCAAGATAGAAGCCTTCTTCTTCAAGATCATTTTCCTACAGTTCAAGGCGGTTGTTTTAGGTATAGCTTCCGCATCATCTCCGTCCCATGAATCTGTCATCTTCATAATATGGTGGATTTCAAAGGCCAGCTCCTCGTTGTTTTTCCATTCATCACTGTTATCATACACTGTAATGTATTCATGATCATGGCTGAACAGAAGTTTTATAAGATTTTGGATATCTTCATCTCCGCCTCCAACACGCGCCATAGACACCGGATTGATTATGGCATTTCCGTGAGTCTTGCCGCCTCCCTCTTCATAAGCTTCCCTCCATGCTTCGTCATGAGAGTCTTTGGATAGTTGTATTGAATTATAAAACTTATATTTTCTAATGTATTTGTCAATTAAATGTCTGGTATATTCTGGAATAGACTCATTGTCGGCTTCAGTCAAAGCTTGAACCTTCTTATTTGCATTTACTTTCAATGCTCCTTCAAAGCTGCTCATATGCCCTGTCAAAGGTTCTTTTTTTTCAAGTCGTTTGACTATGGATCCGGTAAAAGATGGAACCGGCCCTTTATGCCAGGCTTTGAAATTGTCATATATCAAAGGAATACCCGTCTCGGCCAACTGTTCACGGCTGGCAAAATACAGAATTTTGTATAGTTTTATATAATCTGTGCCCCCCTTGAAATCCTTAAGGATATAGAGCACTATATTCTTCAATCTTATATTTTGATCATAATTTCTCATATGAATCAGTATTTATATTTAAGAGTACAAAGTTATAACAATTCTTGAATGAGTTATACGGAACATTGCCCATGGAACAGGACATCTGAAGCGTCATGTTGTGGGCGATATCTTCTGTCTGTTACTTCTGCCAAGGCTTCTCGTAGTCTTTACTTGAATATATAATTTTGTTGATTGGTTATCACCTGCAAAATTATGTCATGCCTCTGAATCCGGCAAAAAAGGTTATTGGACAGTTACGTAGGATGTGCAGAAGCGGAAGGCTCGACTTGATTAAAATAAAGGGAGAGTCGGGAACGTAGCTGATACATACATTCTCCGAGAGAACCGCCGCCAGGACGATATGGTGCCATCTGATCAAGATTCTGAAAATAATGAGAAAGCCTGAATGAGAATATACCTTCGCTATCCCTACAAATCGCTATTCCTACTTCAATTCCGTTGACAATCTTCTTTCCGTTCAAGATGGGAAGACCTTTTTCGATTATCTCCACCATCCTTCGGTAAAGCTTTGACTCCAGACCTTTCCCTCCTGTTCCGCTGTATATGCCGTTAAGGCCGAACAGTTCCTCTCCGTATTCCTTAAGAGGAGACATTAGCCATTTCGCGTCTTCCATGTATTTTTTCAGCAGATATTGCCTTACACCAGGCTGGTCATATTGATAATTACCCAAAGTGGCCTTATGTACATAAACCAAAAGGCGCAGCAGTGCCCCCATACCGGTTGTTTTTGTCAGGATGGATTTGGATTCAATACCATCCAGGGTTTCCTGGGGCCATAGAGAAGGAAAGAGAGACTTGATGATATTGAAAAACTTCACAGACTCCTCTGCGAAATAAGGCACTTTCTCAAGAATTGTAGTGGATTCAGAAAACCATATTCCTCGTCTTGACTGAAGGTTCTTGATTAGTGAATCAGCCATAAAGGCTTGGGAAACAGTTCCTCTTCCATTCTTAAGCATCTTGACTAAGCCTATCAGTGGAGATCTCACATTGTTGTTCAGATGCTTTACTATACTGTGAGATATGAATATCGCACTTGTCTGAATGTCATTGATCGCGTCGGGATCCAACAATCCGTATATGGCGTAATATAGTGACTTGTCTACAGTCTTTTGCTTGAAGTTTATGTCCGCGAAAATCTTGGCTTGTTCCCAAAGGTCGAAGTTAAGCAGTATGCTGCAATTAAACTCATATTTATTTAAGAAATCCAGAATATAGGCTAAGTCCGGATCATCAGACGCCGGAAACAGCGATGTTTCAGAATCTACCACCTCTTCGAACAACTCTATCATGGCCTGCATACGATGCTGTCCGTCTACAATGTAGAACCTAGATTCCTCAGAGGGGAGAAGATTTTCGATATTTATACTGGTTTGGTCGTGATATGCAGAGTCCTCTCTGGATGTCGCGAGCAGTAATGCTGTTGGAAATAGTACACAGACACTCTTCCCTTTCTTCTGGTTCAATATGGAGTCCCGAATGTGCTTTTTTATGGTAGCTATTCGTTTACTGTCAACCCTACGCTGATAATACTCCTGGCTTTCCGTGTCATTATCGTTCATCGGATCATCTAGATCATCCTTCATATGGGTGAACTTGACCTTATCCCTCAGGAAGACGAATGGGATATTAGCTTGAAGAATGAGTTTCTGTGACTCAACGTCTCCCCCTATGACTTTGGCATCAATCTTCATTTGGAATTTCAAGATTTATTTCAGGTTCGACTCGTTCATGATTCTCTTCAGCGTAACTCTGGGTGGAAGATGTTTGAGGTATCAAGGCAATTATTTTTTCAATCCCCAGTCTGATGACGGTCTCATTCTCTTTCTTAAGGTTTTGAAACACTGTTGATTCCTGAATATAGTCAAGTTGGGCGTTTACTGTCTTCTTGAGGTTGAGGTTGAGATACTCTCGAGTTATGGACTCTGCCGTTTCTTGTGCTATGTCGGAAGCTTTTGTTTCGCAGATATCCTTTGCAATTTTTGCGGTTTCTTTTTCTGCAACCTTAGTCGCTACCTCATTGGCTTTTTCTTCAGCCTTCTTTTCCGCAACAGTTTCTGCTGTAGAAGTGGCCACTCCAGATGCAATGGAAGATGCATCCTCACGGCATTGCTTCTTGAGTTCCGAGATGTTTTTGAATCCAAAGAACCCTGCGATGGAAAGAATCAGGCCGACGATAATTGTCACCCACATTCTCATTCGGTCCTCCTCCTCATGCTGGTTGAGGATATACTGGTATTTCTGCTCAAGAAGAGCTTCATGGCTCTGAAGGGTGGTCACCAATGAGTCCACTTCTGCTCTGGTATAAAGATCCTTTACTGTATGCTGAATTGTATCGTATGTTAGTACGAAGTGGATATGATGGGATTCCGGAGCATGTCCTTTCATGAAAAAATATCCCACCAGCAATGCGATTGCTCCTATTATCAGTACTCCTATAATGGTAAACCCCCACTTTTCAGGATAACTCCATTCAGATTTTCTTTCGGGATTCTGGTTGTAGTCAGACATGATGAAATTGCTGGATAATCTGTGATGATGAAATAATGTTGTAATGATAGACACCCTCGATATTAATCATTGAAAATGCTAAATACATTAATGTCATATAATCCTGCTCGTTTAGCCTTTTCTATGGCAAAGTCATTGAATTTAGAATGATTTATAGAATCTTTATTGTAGCTCTGGCTACAATATTTAGTAAATTCTTCAAATCCGTTATAATCGGGAAAGTTAGTCATAAATACTAACTTCAAATACCGTATATCTTTATTCAGCCAATATGCAGCGGAGTTAAGGACTCTGTGTTTATATTTTATTAGAAGTGACAGAATGGATATGAATGAATTTTTAAAAACATCGTAAACTACTTGGTTATATGGCTAATCCCAATTTGACTGTTGTTTATAATCTTGAGTATCTGTCCATTGGCGTAATGCCGTAGGATGTAAATTAGCGGAAGCCAATGATTTTGGCTTCTTTAATATTTTTTAACTTAAAATTTTATTGATTTTTAACTTAGGTCAGAGCGCGAGAACCCCCGGAATAAGGCCATTGTCTAATGATAAATGATTAATTATTAAAGATTAATTATTATAATCTTACGGTTGGTCTTTGTTCCGAACTTATCTCGGTTCCGGTTGGTGAGTTGATGAGACTTGTCTTCATTATGTATACCTCGGAAGTCATGTCGCCTCTCATGGGGTATGGGCCGGGTTTTAAGTATTGGCTTCGCAGTATCGGTGCTTTGCACAGTATCGGAGTCTTAGCCTCAGTATGTTTTATTTGCTTCGTGGTTATGGATGGATTTTTTGAAACGCCATCGCGTTGGTAGCGCTCATAGAACGCTTCAAGTTGTTTCCTTTCATGTATCGCCACACGTTCGGCATAGTTCAAGCCAGCTTGACTCTACTCTCACTCAATGCGATATTCTTGTTATCATAACTTTCGGTGTTTTGGTTAACGACCGCAAAGTTATCTATTATTTCATTGTCCGACCAAATTACGCCAATGGACAGATACCAAACACCTCATCAATCACGCAAATGACCTAATTGGACAGTTACAGACCTCAGTCAATCCGTGTTTGTACGCTTACCTTACTTATAGATATAAGGAGAGTTTATCTATAGAAATTGTAGGATCTTCGGCCAGATACGATAATAGCACTGATTTCCAATGGTTTTTCCCGAAATAAGGATCTTCCATGTGTTTTCGGGCTTCATTTTGAAGTGTTATTTTCAACAATAGATTAGATTGTTTTCCGCATGAAAGGGTGCTTTTCAGAAAAGATTGAATTTCTTTTCCTATGGTACGGTTGAGTTCAAGGCCATCTATTGTTCTGCTTGCTTTCCTACGCAGGGTGGGATCTGTAAGTATTGTCGAATCTACATAGAATTGCGCATAGATTGCACCTGCTGCATAAGTGACTTTGACTTTTAGCCATTGGCGATCCTTTGGCAGATTGTCATAGTAGGCGTGAATAAAATCAGTATGTTGCAGTCCTGTATGATTCCGTGTCGTATTGCAATGATAGCACATCGGGACGAGATTCTGACGCATCATGCTGAGTGCCTTGTATTTGTCTTTCTCCATGTAATGATCCAGAGTGTCAGCGTTGCCTACTGAGCACATAGGACATTTATCAACGTCTTTTTTTAGATCTGCCCTGATGTTGGAATGTATTCCTTTTCCTGTTGTTTTATCATATCCTGTACGTAAGCCTTTCTGGGCATCTGTACATATGCCATTGTGTTGTGCTTCGGAGACTGATCCGTTCTGCCGATTATACAGATCATATAGAGCTTGAATAGAGGGTAAATGTGTTGTATTAAGCGACCGAGAATGTTTCTCTATCTCAGTAAGGTCATCAAGAGAATTCTGAAGCTTAGGTTTATTAAGATTCCACATCGTTATTTTCCTTTCGTTCCAACAAGAGTGATATGAGATAAGCATTGATTTCGTTGCCAAACTGCATTTGGGTTTCAGATTCCACATATTTCAGATAACTTATTGGATCTGCCATATGTTTTACTTCAGGAGGAATAAGTGAAAATACTTTTCTGGCGGTATTCTGGTAATTTGTCACGGATGTATTTAGATTAAAGACTTCATCTGTGATATTGCCAATGTTTTCTCCGAACGTTTCAATCCTTGGACATCTGAAAAAGAATCTGTTTCCTTCCCTCTTTACGACGAGTACATTCTTCTTTAACGTTTCCTGTAGAATTACAGGAGAGTGAGTAGCTACGAGAACAAGAGAGGTGTATTCGTTGGAAAGGATACGCAGACAATACAGGAATTTGCACAGTAGAGGTGGTTGTATATGGTTCTCTGGCTCATCAAAAATAATCATGCTGTTTGTCTCTATTCTGTCCAGAATAGTAGCCAATGAGTGAAGCAGATATTTGATACCGGTAGAGAGT
>JAAUYS010000207.1 GCA_014804995.1 Clostridia bacterium | reverse complement strand
TTGAGCTCTGGTTAAACTACCGCCAACACCTGATACTTGACTACATAGTAGCTCCCTGAAATGTGGAGATTCAAAGTAAAATTTGAGATATGTTGGTTCGATCTCTCTACTTCTTATAACAATCCACTCTGAGGATGCAATCTGCATATTTATTGAGTTTTTCTCAATTTCCCAAACCCTATTAAGATGAGGGTTAATTTTACACAATAAGACATCACCCTTTTCTACTTTCTGTTTTGTTGAGCCAATTTCTTTCCCTAATACTTTCTCAGGATTCCCTATTGAGAACACGGGAACACTATACAATTCAAAAATGTTGTTGGGCATAACTGAGGGATTGATTGATTTGGATTCATACGAATTTACATCATCTATAGAAATATAGGCCCAATTATCCGGCAATTTCGGATAATGTGGGTTATCGGTTATAATCTTAGCTTTCGGATTGATTCGTTTGAGCATCTCTGCGGCATGTTCATCGGTTAGGTCTTGCGGCACAAGCTTCCCTTGCATCGCCAACTCCAGAATCTTAGATTTAGTATATGTTATGGTCGATAACAGGATTGATTTAGAAAATTCAATTTGTGATAGAATTGCTATCATATTGTTAAAAGCAGAAACAATTCTTCGTTGTTCTTTCAAAGGAGGAATTGGGCAATATAGTTTTGAAAGTTTCTGAGCATTAATATTGGACTGATTAACGGCATCAGTTTTTACTTGTAAGCACCAATCTCTGTAGTACTTAGAACACATATACATGCAAAGGAATTTTGAATCAATTGCTATAGTCCGTATTTTGATAAGGTATCCCGCATATATAGCTGGAATCTTCCCATCATATAGTGATGTTTTTCCAACCCATTCGCTACTATTTGTTCGGTTAAACAAAAGGTCTCCCTCTTGTAATTCATATTTCTCTATATCGGCTTGGTTGCATGTGTATACTAAATTTGAGTAGTCAATAGTCCCAATTCGAGTAAGATTGCCCATTCTCAGAACTGATACATCGCCTTTGGACAATGACCTTTCAGATGTTCCATATTGAAGGTCGTAGGTAAACTCCCCAAGTTCAATCCATTCCCAATTATGTGGAAGTTGAAATAACTGCTGATAATGGGACTCAGAGGAAGATGCCTTGGATTTTTTGGGGCGTTTAATCTTACCCTCAGCGATGAGACGTTCCTTCTCAGTACGGATACGTTCGAGAAGCACGGATGCCGGTTCATCGTTAGGATCTTGCGGCACAAGTTTACCCCTTATGGCAAGATCGAGTATCTTTTGACGTAGTTTCTTTGTATCCATTACTGTTATTTTTTTCGATAGATTTCGTTAAGTGTCTCCCCTTTTTCATTTTTCCAATCTACCCACCCGTTGGAACTGCATCCTCCGCAAACGCTCGAAGCTGTACTTGGACTTGCAAAAGGAACATCGGAAGTTAGTACAGGATCCCCACTCTCATTTATCTGAGAGTAGTTTTTGATAGTATGATTTCGTTTTTCAATAGCTTTGAAACTATTAGTTGTATCCTTTGACAATATACTTCCCCGTAACACTGTAAAGCCATTTCCATCGTATACACCCTTTGCATCTGCACCTCTACGCCTAAAAGAGAAGATTGAGAGTTGAGTTACTTGAGCTGACTCAAAAATACTTATTCCAATGAATGAAGTCAAGAATTTTATATCTTCAAAGAATTCATCCATAGCATCTTTCTGATATTCGGGCAGATTGGGTTCTTTAGGAGTTTGTTTATTTTCTTGTAGACTATATCGGTTTACTGTCTTTGCTTGACGCACCGCAAGATATTCAAGATACTGCACATCAGTCTTAGTCATATCAGCATCTTTCGAGACGAATATCAGTGCCTTTTGCCAAAAGTTTTTCTTTTGGTCGTGATCCTTAACCCGTTCCTTAAAGTTTTCGGTTTCACCTATATAAGCCTGTGGCTTTGCCATTTCGTCCTCACCAATAAGAATATAGAATGAGGGTTTCTGGAGTTTCTTCTGCTTATCAAGATAGTCAAGATTTGAACGAGGCACAACAAACATCTGGCAAATCTTATTGCTAATAAAAGCATACTGTATCCCTTTAGGATCGCCGTCAACAAGATATGTGGTTACGGTCTTTCCCATATCCTACTCTTTTGTTTCGTCAATGTTCAATTCTGAAAACAATGATTCAAGCTGTGCAACAGCCGATGCAATATTATCACTCTTCTCTTTTATCGAAGCCATAAGCTCAGATAGGGATACATTTTCAAGGTCATCTTCCTTACGAATCCACGTTATATCCAAGCTGGTTTTATCACGCGTCAGCAATTCTGACACCTCATACTTACGCCAGCGCCCGTTGGGATCTGTCTCTTCGTTATAAGTTTCCTTACGACCGACAATATTATCAGCGTTGTAGCACTTCACAAAATCATCAAGATGATGGCGTTGCATGGGATTGGTGGCAAGTGTGTGCTTCACATCTGTGCGGTAATCGTAGAACCATACCTCTTTTGTCGGAACGCCTTTAGTGAAAAAAAGCACGTTCGCCTTTACTCCCTGAGCATAAAATATACCTGTAGGGAGACGAAGTACAGTATGCAGATTGAAGTCTTTAAGCAGCCTTTTACGTATAACCTCACCTGCTCCACCCTCAAAGAGAACATTATCAGGAAGCACTACTGCCGCACGACCGCCGTTTTTCATTGACAGCATCATGTGCTGCAAGAAATTCAACTGATTATTCTTTGTCTGAACATAGAAATCCTGTCGATCAATTTCTACCGAACCGGCAGGGCGTGTGCCGAAAGGTGGATTTGCAAGAATTACATCCGCCATGACATCTGATTCCTTTTCAAGGGAGTCTCGACATTCTATAGGGCTCCGGTCAGTTCCTATGCCATGCAGATAAAGATTCATTGAGGCAAGCGTAACAACAAGCGCAGTGTTATCTACTCCATGAAGGGACTTATTTTTAAGAAAATCTTGTTTCTCACGGTCAGCTGACTGAACCTTCATATAATCGTAGGCTGCAAGAAGAAAACCTCCTGTTCCACATGCCGGGTCAAGGACAGTTTCCCCTATCTGAGGGCGAGTAACATCAACCATTGCCTGAATTAAAGAGCGGGGCGTAAAATACTGACCTGCACCACTCTTTTTATCCTGTCCGTTCTTTTCAAGAATACCTTCATAGATCGCTCCCTTTACATCGCCATCCATTATAAGCCAATCCTCTTCGGCAATCATATCAATCACCTTTTTTAAATATACAGGCTTATCAATTTTATTCTGCGCCTTGGTATATATCGTGCCGATAAGATTATCTTCTTTGCTTAAGGTATCGAGGATCTTCTCATAAGTATTTACAAGATCTTCTCCCATCTCTCCCTTCAAATCGCTCCAGCGGCATCCTACAGGGAGAGCTGATTCCTCATCAAAAGTCTCAACGTTCTCATCATCCATCTTTAAAAACAGAAGATATGTGAGCTGTGTGATATAATCGGTAAATCCGATACCTTGACCCGCAAGAGTCGTGGCAAGAGTCCAGACTTTTTTAGTTAAAGACTGAGGAGTGGATATTTTATTAGCCATATTTCTATGATGCTTTTTTATTATAAATTAGAAATTGAGAAAGAGATAGAATCGCTTCCTTGGCAGAGGCGGCATTTCCAAAACATTTTATTATTTGAGCAGCAACTGTTTTATCAAATTCCCGCACATCTCTTAATTCCGTTGAGCCATTCATTACTATATATTCCACAATCTGCCGGATGATCTCTTTCTGATTTTCAGACAATGGGCGCTGAACCTGTCCGCACCATAGCTCAAAGCGCTGGGCCGCCATTGATGGAAGGCTTCTTAGTTCAGGTATGAGGTGCATAGCATAACGTACCACCTGAATGATATTTGTCAATGCGTCTTTCTCTTCCTTAGTGCTAAATTTCTGCACCTCCTTGGGATTGAGGATAGAATAGTTGTTCCACAACTGTGAAACATTGAACTTATGATTTACCTCCCGCAGTTTCCGTTCAAGGTCTTTAAGAACTCCGTAGGTTAATGGTTCTCCTGTATTATTGTAGATTATTCTCAATGCCTCAATTTCATCTTTATGCGATTCTATATATTCTTCAAATTCCTTAGTGGTGGAAGCAGCTTCTTCCTGAGAGAATCCTTTTTCAATCAGAGTATCTTCACCGGGTTGAAGGATATTGATGAAACCTGCATTTAGTACACATAAATATTCTCGCGCTTCAGGATGCACAGCTAAGGGTCTTACAAGACCTTTACGCTCATTGTTAGGCTCATTTACATTAAAGTAGTCGGGCAATGAACCTTCTTCAAAAGCATTATAAATATTTGCAGAAATCTCACTCATTGAGGCGCACGCAAGTTTTTCAAATTCACTGCGTTGCTCCTCAGTTGCCTTGTTATGTATTCGAGCCAACCGTCCTGCAATAAGGCGTAAGTGATCGTCATGGACTTCCCCATGAGTCAACCGTTCCAACAATTGACGAAGAGTTAGTATCCTGGAAGATTGATCCTCTCCCGGTGTTGGTATTGTGTGTGAGTGTTCGGTAACCCCTACAGCATCTACTAAGAAAAAGACATCCTTACTATGAGCATTAGGAGTCACGTTGCGCAATTGTTCATCCCCTACTGTGCGCACACCTCGACCCTTCATTTGTGTATAAAGTGGCTGAGACTCAACATCACGCATAAACATTACCACTTCAAGCGGTTTAACATCAGTGCCGGTGGCAACCAGTGTCACTGTAACCGCTATGCGGAAATCCTTGTCATTTCTGAAAGAGCGTATAAGGACGTTACTATCTCCTGCCGAATAAGTAATTTTCTGAACAAATCTGTCCGGATCAACTGTAATCTGATCTCCGAAGACCTCTTTAGCTATATTGACAATATTAGTAGCATGTGCATCGTTGAGAGCAAAAATCAAGGTCTTTGGCAGATAATTCATATTGGGCTCGCGCTGCGGATCTATAAACATTTCTGTATACACGGCATCGCGATACGTTTCCAAAATAAGTTTTATCTGAGCCGGATTTACTATACTTCGGTTAAGTTCTGACGCTGTATAATTCTTAACCTCCCGATTCTTTACATCCTCGACTTTTCCATTATAACGAGTGATGCGACGCAATCTGTCTCCTTCTCGTATTGCCCCACCATCTTCGGTTGCCTGAGTTTTGATTCTATACACTCGATAGTCAACATTCACACCATCAATTATTGATTTTTCAAGAGTATAATTTACCACCAGATTATTATTGAAGAAAGCTATAGTCTCAGGGACAGGTGTAGCTGTAAGACCCACCAGTTTAGCTGTGTTAAAGTATTCAAGGACAGCACGCCAGTTTCCATAAATGGATCTATGACATTCATCAATGATTATCATATCAAAGAAGTCAGGAGGTAATAGAGGATTAGGAGGCAACGTGACGTTAGAGGTAACATCTTCAGTAGCCTCTTCATCATCAGAATCCTCAATATCTCGTCCTGAAAGCAGAGAGAATAGTCGCTGAATGGTGGATATAACAATCTGGTTACTCTCCTTAATCTTTGCAGATTTAAGACGATTAACCTCAAAGATAGTATTCAGCGGATCGCCATTCTCTGTAAGTCGAAATGTGCCGAACTCACTTTCTGCTTGTTTTCCAAGATTATTACGATCTACCAAAAATAAGACTCGTTTCATCGGAGTATAATTCAACATCCGATATGTAGCCAGACAGGCTGTATAAGTCTTTCCTGCACCTGTAGCCAACACCATTAAAGCCCGATTTTGTCCTGAACGGAAACTTTTTTCAAGTTCAGTAATAGCCTCAAATTGACAATCTCGAAGACCGCGTTTCTGTAAGGTTGGCAGCGCCGCATAGAAATCCTTTATCCCCAACATTCGAGTAATCTCCTTGGGGGTATGTATCTTTTTCAAAGGTTCATAGTAGCCATTGGAATCTCGCAAATCTCGAAAAAACAACTCTTTACCATTACTAACATAGGCTAAAGGTAAAGGATTCTGCCATGCTTGACACCAATGGGGGACGCTTCTCGCATAGTGTTCGGCCTGCTCTGCTACAATTGAGGCAGTTACATCAACCTCCTCTCGTTTGGCTTCCAATACCCCAACTGCCTTACCATTTATAAATAAAAGGTAATCAGCTTCAAGGTTTCCTTTCATCAGACCCTCCTCTACTGCTACAGCAGAGATTTCCGGAGAGTAATGGTCTCTATTCACTACCGCCCAACCGGCTTCCGCAAACATGCGATCTATTTTTTCTCGAGCAATCTGTTCCGGTGTCATAATACATATCCTGATACGTGTACATATCAGAAGTTACAAAATTAAAAAAAGTATTTTAAATACACTCTTGTATGGTGGAATTTTTCAAAATTAGATACAACTATTAGTATGACTTTTAAAAACAATACTATTCCTCATTGATTGGATTTTACCCTTGGATTGATTAAATTTGTCTTACCCAATTTTCGGGTGTTTCATAATCAAGAATTTAATACCTATAAATATGATGCTCCTATCTCTTATTTCCGGTGTGGCGGCGGTGGCCTCCGGGGCTATCGTCCAGACCGATGCCTATGTCTGGCATGGCGACACCATCTCCCAGGGCGCTTTCTTTGCTACAGCCCCTTCTGATTCTTCTATCATCTCAAACTATTCCGCACAACCCGGCTATTATATGGGGATCGATAAGGAATGGCATAAGAAAAATGATATCAGCAAGTATCCTCAACTGTCAACCCCCAACCGTCTCCACCGCGCTATCTACAATATGGGCCTCGATGAGATGGTGAATGCCGTGGAACCCGACACCACCCTCCGCACCGGTAAGGAGTGGGCCGGCGTCTGGACACGCGATGTCAGCTATTCGATCCTCCTTTCCATGGCCTACATGCAGCCAGAGGCTTCCAGGATTTCGCTGATGAAGAAAGTGGATCCTATGGGCCGTATTATTCAGGATACCGGCTCGGGGGGTGCTTGGCCCGTTTCTACCGACCGCGAGATTTGGGCCG
Organism: Clostridia bacterium; assembly: GCA_014804995.1. GTDB lineage: Bacteria > Bacillota > Clostridia > Christensenellales > Borkfalkiaceae > Coproplasma. The sequence continues at coordinate 4,264 of JAAUYS010000207.1, read as the reverse complement.
TGGCTGCATATGAGGTTTACAAGGTGACCGGCGATAAGGATTGGCTTAAGTATATATATCCCATTATCAAACGTTCGCTTGAGACAGATGCCGCTTCCGTTTACAATCCTGAGTCAGGTCTCGTGAAGGGTGAGACATCGTTTATCGACTGGCGCGAGCAGAGCCATCCGAAATGGATGCAGTGTGCCGACATCTATAATACGGAGACTCTCTCCACTTCCGTGGTGCATGCTCAGGCTTGGCAGGTGCTCGGCGAGATTGCCGAGATCCTCGGTCATAAGGAGGAGGCTAAGAAGGCTTTCGCTCAGGCTGAGTCTATCCGCAAGGGTATCAATGATTCCCTTTGGCTCGATAATCAGGGTTTCTATGCGATGTATCTCTACGGTCGCGATAATCTCATCACCAATCCGCGTGTAGATACTCTCGGTGAGTCGCTCGCCATGCTGTGGGGTGTCGCATCTCCGGAACAGGCCAAGAAGATTTCCGCGTCTAATCCGACCACTCCCTATGGTGTCGGCACTTTCTTCCCTCAGATTCCTGACATGCCGGCTTATCATAATAATTCACTTTGGCCATGGGTCGGAGCCTGGTGGGGCCTGGCGAATGCAAAGGCCGGCAATGAGCAGGGCGTAATGGAGGCGATTGGTTCCGTGTTCCGCCCGGCTGCCCTTTTCGCCACCAACAAGGAGAATTTCAATCTCGATAATGGCGATATCGCTACGGAGTTGAATTCTTCGAATATGCTCTGGTGTCTGAGCGGTAATATCGCGCTGACCCATAAGATTCTTTTCGGTATCGATTTCCAGAAGGATGGTCTGGCTTTCCATCCGTTTGTGCCGAAGGCTATGGCCGCCACCCGTTCGCTTGATAATTTCAAGTATCGCGATGCTATTTTAAATATCACGGTCTCCGGATATGGCGACCGCATCAGGGAGTTTAAGGTCAATGGTAAGGCGCAGGCTCCTTTCATTGATGCTAAAAAGGCTAAGGGGGTGATGAACATTGAGATTGTGATGGCTGATAATGAGATCGAGCCTGTTGGAATGAAACATTCTCCGAATGTGAAGACTCCCATCACGCCTATTACTTGGCTTGAGGGCACCACTCTCGTTTGGAATCCTATTGAATATATCAACCATTATATTGTGGTTCGCGATGGCAAGAGAATTGCAAATGTGAAGACCACCACTTTTGATGCTTCCAAACCGGGAGAGTATATGGTAATCGGTGTTTCTGACAATGGTGTCGAGAGTTTTGCTTCCGAGCCTCGTTCCACGCGTCCGGCGCAGCTGATCGAGATGCCCGGTGAAACTCTTTCCATCGTTTCTGCGGAAGTGGCTTATAAGCCGGAGGAGGCTATCGCCGGATTCAGTGGTGCCGGGTTCGTGGAGACAGATAAGACCACTCCGGCAATCTCTATTCCCGTGAGTGTGGATAAGGCTGGAAATTATGCTTTCAAGCTCCGTTATGCGAATGGCAACGGGCCGGTGAATACGGAAAACCGGTGCGGTATCCGCACTATAAAGGTGGATGGTCGTGAGCTTGGCACGGTGGTACTTCCGCAACGTGGGCGTGCCAACTGGAGCGACTGGGGCTGGACTAATTCAGTGATTGGTGAGCTTGCTCCCGGCGAGCACTTGGTGACTATCGAGTTCCTCCCTGACAATGAGAACATGAACATCACTACCAATCATGCTCTCATCGACCTCCTCTCCGTCACACCACTAAAATAACGTTACGTCCACGAAATACAGTCCTTTCACAAAGGTGCCTCGAATCTCGTGCTCACAGATGATTCACAGATGGGCCTCACAGAGTTACGCAGATGATCTAAAGACATGTCTTCATATAAATCTGTGGGAATCTGTGAAAATTATCTGTGCCACATCTGTGATATAAACTCAAAAAGGTCGACCCCGAATATGGAGTCGACCTTTGTATGTTTTGTTAGGAATGACAAGGGATTATTTCTTAGCTTCCGGTTTCTGGAAACCATCTTTTGCAGCACGTTCCGACATACGCTTGATACGCTTCTGAGTATCGGGATGGCTTGAGAACATCTTCTGGATTGCACTCGCTTTCTGATCACCCTCGGATCCGGAAAGCTTCTCGAATGCCATTGCCATTCCCCAGGGATTCAGACCATTCTGAACCAGAAAATCGTAACCGCACTCATCAGCCTCAGTCTCCTGCTTCTGAGAATACTTGGCATTCATGAGCGACTGACCGAGTTTGCCGAGCTGAGAATCAGTAAGGGCCGCTGCTGTCGAGCTCATGGCTCCGGCTGCATCGATGATGGCTCCCTGCATCAACTCCTGCTTGAAGGCATTCTTGCTATGACGCTTCAGCACATGACCGATCTCATGACCGATCACACCCATCAGCTCATCATCACTCATGATATCCATCAACGAGGAGAACACACGTACCGATCCATCCGGACAAGCGAAAGCATTTACATCAATCACATCATAAACCTTGAAATTCAATGGAATTCCATCGGCTTCCTTCACATTGGCTGTGAGGCGGCGGAGACGCTTGGTGTATTCATTGTCCTCGGGCAGCACAGGATTATGCTTATCCATCCAATCAACGGATTCCTTCACATAAGCCGCCATATCGGCATCCGAGAGGGTAGCGGCCTGCACACCCTTTTGAACGGCACTCGCAGCCTTTTTGATTTTGTTGAGATTAAACTGAGCCGAACAGGGCACAGCAACGCATGCGCTCATCAGCAGCGCAATAATTCCAATGAATCTGCTTTTCATATCTTATAGTTAAGTATTTTCCTTGCAGGTATATATTCTTTGTAGAAAAGTATATTTCGGAAAACATCAGGAGTCCTGCTCCGGAATAGGTATGATTCAGAACAGGACTTTCCATATCTTACCATATTATGAAAAACGAACCAACTACAAAATTATTTTCCCGTTGCCCGGGTCGTAGACCTCTACCGTCTAATTTGAGATGAATAGTATGTAGTATATAGGTCACATCAATTCATTAAAGTATTGGCCTTGAATACTAAAAGGAAACATGAATCATAAAACTTGATATTTGACTCGTCCTTTTTTATTTTTTGTAGGAAATTCGTCGATTTTCAATTCAGCACCAAAACGCCTCAAAATGTCTAAGTTTTATGTATTCATTAATTGCTGCGAACTACTTAAAAACAACATTTAAGGAGGGTATGACTGTTGTAAGTCTACCTGATTCTTGGGACGGAATAAGGTAAAGTGTTGTCTCAAATGGTTAGATGGTCAATTAATTTTATGCAAATAATTTAATGGAACAATATTTAAGGCTTTAATATACCACTTAATCGTAATCTATTAATTATTCGGTAAATTCCTTTATCCATTACTAAATCTTCCGGTACCATTGCAGTTCTAAAATCTTCTGCCCAGAAATTTATTAAATATCCATATTCAAATCCGCCAAATCTCAGATAAGACATCAACTGACTGAGATGAATTCCTGACATTCGTATCACAGCTTTAAGTTCAATGGGTATCTTATCCTCCACTAACAAATCAGCTTTTATTGAATCATTAATTTGAACCCCTTTATATCTCACAGGAATAGGATGTTGAGTTTCAACCTTCAATCCTCGTAATTGTAATTCTACAGCGAAGGCCTTCTCATATGTATTTTCATATAAAAAGCCGCCTAATTGCCTATGTACTTCAAATGCAGCCCCAATAATTTGATATCCTATTTCGTCCATAAATTAATTTCAAAGATTAAAATTAATCATATTTTTTGAATTATAATTGGATAAGCTTATCAAAATTATTAATTAATTGGGAGGAATGAATTATCATCTTAAGGAAATTGTCGAATCAAGGGGTTTACACGCGGAATTTATGGAATATACGGAACTTAAAGAAATAATTAATCTGATGGGAATCCCCTCAATCAAAAAACCAATGGAACGGGAAGCTTCTGCTTCCTGAGAAAGCCGGATCAAAGCTCCTCCTCTTAGACATTCCATTATAGTGGTAACCCCAATAGTAGTAAATTCAAAATATTTATTTTCAAGTCACTTTGTCGGGCTCTCGTTCTTATTCGTTCCTGACGCAAAGCGTCTATTCCCCTCGATTGCCTCAATCCAATTGAATAATTATTTCCATCAATTCCGCACGTTCCATTAATTCCGCGTGCTACCCCCTTGAGCCGTAACAAGATATTACTATCTTCCCAAATTCCTATATTGATTCGGATTAGGCTCTCGTTCTTATTCGTTCCTGACGCAAAGCGTCCA
>JAAUYS010000206.1 GCA_014804995.1 Clostridia bacterium | reverse complement strand
CAACGTACGAGTGCAGAACTACCATGGGTTCGCATACGGCGAGCTGGCACGCAACGGCGTACGGTGCGGCCTGTCGGAAGTCCTGCAGGTATACAACAAGCACAGGTTCCCGATCCGTGGAATCGACGTGCTGATCCTAGACGAGTACCAGGACATAGAGCTCGAGATTGCTGACTTGCTGGAACACATCAAGTCCTGCAACCCGGGGATGCAGATCATCGCGGTGGGCGACATGGCCCAGAAGATTTACGACAAGACCACGCTGGACGTGCCGAATTTCATGTCGGAGTTCCTCGGGTCGTGCTACAAGCTCGAGTTCACGCAGTGTTTCCGCCTGTGCGCGCCGTTGGCTGCGGTCCTCGGACAGGTCTGGGGCAAGGAAATCGTAGGCGTGAACGACGATTGTAGTATTTCATACATGACGCTGAAGGAAGTCCTGGCGTACGTGTCCAAGTGCGATCCGAAGGACGTCCTTTGCCTCGGGTCTACGTCGGGCATGCGGAACTGGCTGTTGAACCAGTTGGAGGAAAAGTATCCCGAGAAGTTCAATAAGAGGACGATTTGGTCGAAGATCACGGACAATGACTCCGGCGGCACGCAGCCTGATTCGAACGCGGGCATCTTCACGACGTACGACGGATGCAAGGGCATGGAGCGCGACGTGTGCGTGGTGTTCGACTGGACCATCGATTACTGGAATGTCAGGCTCGGCAAGCCGTTTACCCGTTACGAGATCCTCCGGAATATATTCTGCGTGGCCGCGAGCCGTGGCAAGAAGAAGATAATATTCTGCAAGCGCGGGAACGCCGCGATGCTTGATACGAAGACGCTGATGACGGATCCGGGGGCAAACAGGAACATTAATGACATGGAGATGTCCAAGATGTTCGATTTCAAGTTCGCGGAAGACGTCGAGAGGGCTTACAAGTGCGTGTCCGTTTCGGAGATACGGCCGGACGGCGACGAGATACCGGTCGTGCGGAACGACGGGCTTATCGACCTGAGCCCGTGCGTGGGTATCTATCAGGAAGCGGCGTTCTTCAAGCACAGCGACATAGATACCTACATCAATATGTACTTCGCGACACATCCGGACGACGAGGGCAAGCGCGTTCATGGCTGGGAGAGCTGGCCGCTCGATGGCAAGGTGCTGTACTATACGTCGCTCGACACGGGACAGAACAGGTATCTCTATCAGGTCACGACGGAGTTCATCACGGACGAGTCGTGGGACATGATAAAGGCTCGGTTGTCGGAGCGCCTGTCCCCCGACGACATGGCCCAGGTGAGGACCGATATGAAGTTCTACGACAAGGGCCGGGTGGCGTTCGGTGCGCTCGGGTATTGCGACGTGTTAAAAGACGACGTGGTCTATGAATTGAAGTTCGTGTCGGAGCTGTCTCACGTCCATGTCCTTCAATTGGCCATGTACCTGGTTTCCATGAAGAAGGAAGTCGGTTTGCTCTGGAACGTCAGGACGAACCGAATCCTCGAGGTGCGGGTCCCTAATAGATCCATGTTCCTGGACGCTGTCGTACGTGCCGTTACGAAGGGCGCCATAACGAAGTACAGCGACGGGTCGGATATCATTACCGCGAAGCGTCCCACGAACCAGAAGGCGTTCGACTTCCAGACCAAGGCCATCGAATTCGTCAGGGAGCATTCCCGTGTATGTTACGACCTGATGTTGGACTACATGTCGGATTTTCTGTTGGACGTTAAGTGGTCGGGTTCGCGCGTGGAACGGTATTTCCATGGGCACGACATCGGCATGAACATGACAGGCAAGACGTTCTTGAAGTATTTCGGGGACGCCATGCTGAGCAACATGGACTCGTTTTCCGAGAGCGAGCGCGTCGCCATACGGTCGTTCCTGGAGACGTGCTATCCCGGGGCCTGAGACGGCCCTTGGGGGCGTTTTCGTCCTGATAATATAGTTCCATGGGTAAAGCCCATAAAATCGATTGTGGGCCATCCTGGGGCGTTCTGGGATGGCCTTTCCGTCGCGTCCGAAACCCGTGGTTGATATTTTTGGGTCGACGTGCTATAATGTCCATATAATCCAATGGGGTTGGTGATTCCTTTGTCTTCCGCTGTCTTGCAGGCCATTGCCATATTCACGATGTTCGTGGATCACGTGGGCTATTTCCTGTTCCCGGGCGTTCCGTTCCCGCGTATCATAGGGCGCATATCGTATCCACTTTTCGTGTTCCTCCTGGTGGAGGGCTACGCACATACTTCCAATCGCGTGAAGTACATATGCCGTTTGCTCATATTTTCCGTACTGTGCGAGGCGCCCTACGAGTTCGTCATGCAGGGCAACCTGACGGGTCCGTACAACCAGAACGTCTTCTTCTCGCACGTATTGATCTTCGTCGTGCTTTGGTTGGTGGACGTGGGCGTCGAGAAGGGGAGTTTCGTGTTCTTCTTCGTGGGCATCGTCGCGTGCCTTGCCGAATCGCTCGGTTTCATGTACGGCGGGTACGGCGTCCTGCTCGGGCTGTGCTTTTACCTGTTCAGGGACAAGCGCTGGGTCGGCATGCTTTCCCTGATGTCATTGACGGTGGGCTATTGCTGGGTCCATGGCAATTGGCTCCAGCTGGGTGCCATCTCGTCGCTCGTATTCCTGTATCTTTACAATGGACGGAAGGGCAGGCGCCTGCCGAAATATTTCGGGTACGTGTTCTATCCCTTGCATCTTCTGTTGTTATACGGCGTCAGTCAGGTGGGTTGATCCATGGTTCCCGGTAGGTTATGCCTTCCGGGAACTTGCCTTTTTCACGATATCCTGCTATAATTTTCTTAGTTACGGCAGCCGGCTCCACTCCGGCCCAAAGGGCCGGAGTTGGCCTCGCAGGCCGCAGGCGGCCTGCTGCTTGAAATTCTGAATGGTGGTGTTTGTCATGGATGAGAACGATTTGTTGGGTATGGACGAGCAGGTCGACATGCCGGTGGTTCCTGAAACGCAGGTTCCGTCCGATATGAATGGGCTGCAGATGGAAGCGGTCGGGGAGGAAGAGCTCGAGGAGTCCGCAGCGTCGGTCGATCGCGGGATTCGGCGTGACGCCCCGGGCAAGGGCCATTACGAGAAGCTGGACAAGTACGCGAAGACGATGAACGTGGTGGGCCGTACCCCCGAGAGCATGCTCAAGGATCTCGAGACCCTGATGGATCCGGGCAGTGGGTCCAAGCCCAAGAAGAAGTTGCTGCCCAAGAAGGAGAAGGACGGCGTGGCCAGTTTGTTCGCCAAGGGATTCGCCGATGGTGCCGCGTCGGAGTTGGCGAAGGGCTATGCCGATGGCACGAAGTCCATCGGAACGGGCATCGCCGGTAAGATTTCCGAGGAGGCGTCCAAACGGCTGTCCAACGACAGGCCCCATAAGAGCCGGTCCAGTGACATGCGTATCGGTACGGGTATCGCGGGCAAGCTCATGGACGAGGGGCTCAAGGCCCTCGGCAAGACCGCGAAGGAAGATCCCGGGCTTGCGTCGTTGGTCGACGCTGCGAAGAAGGACGCCGGACTCTACGATAAGTCCACGGCGTTCGGCGACGTGGTGCGGACGCAGGGTCTCGAGTTTCCGGGTCAGGGCCTGAGCCTCGGCGACCTGTCATCCGCCCGTAGTTTCGGCGATCTGGTTTCGAGTTACGGGACGTCCGGCCAGGGCCTCATTAGCGACGGAGCCGAGTCCGAGGCCAGCCTTGATTTGGGGTGATGTATTATGAAAGAGAACATGTCGTTGATCGCGACGTGGAACAACGCGTCCGTCGTTAGCCAGAAGGGCGTTCCGTTCGGGGCGTTCATTTCCCTGGAGGCTGCCCCATCGGAGCTGGAGAAGAGGGGACTGCCCGAGGGGAGCAGTTCCAAGCTCAGCGACCTGTTGCCGGGGGCGCCCAGGAACAGCCCGTATTTTGACAGTAGGCTGTTCGCGGGCAGGCAGGTGCCGAATGGCGGGTTCCTCGTCTTCGTGAACATGGATCAGTTCAACGTCTTCCGTGGCATGCAGTCCGCGTCGAAGGACGGCCGCGCCGTGGCCGCGTTCTCAGCCGACGTCAACTGCGACAAGGGCATCATAGACGTCGCGATACCGGCGAAGATGGGCAATTGGCGTGAAAGGCTGTTGATGATGGATCCCTGTGTGTCCAACGAGCGGGCGTTCAATGAGGACAGGGCCCGGCAGGGCTGGGCCAATAGTAACGGGTCGCAGGTAGAGCGGCAAGAGGTGACCGACGAAATGCTGAGTCGGTTGCAGTTCGGTTCTTCTTCCAAGGAAAGCAAGGCTCCGGTACAGGAAGTCAAGACCGAACAGTCCCGTCCGGAACCGCGCGGGCCCAAGCCTTATGAACCGCCCAAGCGGACCCTTGAGGAAAAGCTGGCCGATCCCGAGTGGCGCAAGAAGAACATCGTACACACGGCGGACATGAATTGGGACGCGAAGCCGCGTGAGTTGATGCCTGAGGAACGAAGGGGTTTCGACGTCGTGTACGACGAAAAGGGTCGTTACTCGGGCGGTCATTATTTGGACAAGCCCGACGACGTGTCCGTTCCCGAAGGGAATTCCGCCAAGGAAGATGTCGTGAAGGCCGACGTGGATGGTATGGCTAATAAGGACGAGCCGAAGGTCCAAGCCGAGTCGTCCGGTCCGGATGTTGTCGATTCGGAGCCGTCGGTCAAGCCCGTCGCCGAGGATCAGGTATTGACGAATGGCGGACGCAGCAGGGCCAGCAAGGAGGAGCTTGCCGAGCATAACAAGGCGTTCACCGATTATGCCAGGCAGAGGACGTTCGGCCCATACGTTCCTGAACGTTATTCCGAGCAAGACAAGGCCAATGCCAAGAAGTTCAGCGACAACCTGGGGCCGTCATTCAAGATTCCGGAAGCATACAAACGAAGCCTGGAGCAGGCCGATGAACGGCCCGCCCGTCCGAAGAAGGTCCTGAAGGCCAAGGATGCTGGCGATCGTGAGAAAGGGCGTGCAGAACCTGGGGTTTCCAAGGTGAAGGTGGTTCCGGTGAAGGCACTTCAGGATCCCCGGAAAGATGTCGTCAATCCGGACGTGTCCCATAGGATGTACGGTCCCGGTAGGGCTCCTGTCAGGGAAGTCGTGGACGTGGCCAAGGTCGACAAGATGGCTCGTTTGATTGCCGACAGGGACGTCCGTGCCGCTGGTATAGCAGATGGAAAAGCTGCAGCTTGGCGTGAGCGTAAGGGTCTCAGCGAGCCCGAGAATCTCATGTTGCCCGGTCGGGACGGCAAGCCCGGCGCGAGGTTGGTGCCTACGAAGTTCGGCGAAGTTGTGCGTGATCGGGGCGCCGATGTGTCGGGCAACGGACCTAGTCTCGGCGATTTGTCGTCGGCGCGCAGCTTTGGCGATGTGGTCCGTGGCTATGGTGTCCGTACGACAGATCCTGATATGGGTCAGGGCAATTATTATGATAATGATTTTGAGCTTGATTGATTCCTGGTTCCCCCCCCCGTTGGGAGCGGCGTTAGCCGCGACCTTCGGGGTTTTGTTTTATGTTTACTCTGAATCTGTAGCCGGCTCCATTTTGTCCCACCGGGACAAAATGGGCCTCGCAACCCGCTGCGCGGGTTGCTGCATGTACCTCGAGGATTGATAATCTTCGAGGTGTTATTTTATACAAATATGACTGTATATTTGTATAAAATTGTGTCTTGGTCGTTTTCCTCGAAACATGTTTCGAGGAACCTGCAGACGAACGACGTTCGTCTCACGGTCAGGATGACCGGATAGGGCAGTCGAGAAAGCGGAGCTTTGGAGACCGAGGAACGGGACGACATAGTATGTCGTTCTGGTCCGAAGTAATAGCCCGAGGACGGTAGTCCGAGGGTGAGTCCGGGCGTTGGCCCGGGCGAAGGGGTGTCGGCTGTGCCGACTCCATCGCGAATAGCGATGGACCACCCCCTATTATGCCCTTTTATGGTGTCCTTAGCGTATCGAGGTACCTTAGTGCCGAAGAGACGTGAGAAGTCCTCCCCTGTTGGGTTTGGCGAGGAGTCAGGCGTTTGGGAATACTTGATTTCAGTGGAGTAAAATTACGTCGCGAGACGTTGGCGAAAACGAAACCGGTGCGTAGCAAGAGTTTCGTGAAGCGTTTTGACGTAACTGAATTTATCAAAGTGGTCCATAGACGTCTGACGTTTTCCGAGCACAAAATTGCCCCAACAGGGTCTGAATGAGCCATCCAAGGAACGTGAACTTCGTTCCAAGATTTGGATGTGCGAAGTGGTCCTTGACCTTGCCCTTCGGCATGGCCGTCCTCCGTGTTTCATACCCCGAAGGGGTTGAAAATCACGTATTATTAGTGCTGTAAAAGTGCTATAAAACAGGTGTGTTTTAGGTACATTATGCGCACAATAATTTTACAAGATATGTGCATAGAATATGCATAAAGTATTACTGGCAGAACTGTATTTGTGTGTATTTTTGTAATGATGGATGGGTTTGTGTCTGGCGAAGGACTATTTGACGCGAAGGCGTTAAGGTGTCCTGAGCAGCTCGAGCAAACGTTTCCGGAGTTTCAAACAAGAAAATCATTTGGTCTTGAAATCAAATAAAATCCCGCGCGGGGACTATTTAATGTGTAGCATTATGGTGTCCAATATAGCGCGGATTAGAATTTCAAGTAAAAACATGAGAGACTATTTGAGGCGAAGCCGAGAGGTGTCTCGAATGTGTTCTTTGACAATACTTTCATTGAAATCAGGACAACATATTTTTGATGTATTTTGTCTTATTTTTGACATAAAATTTATGCATGTTTTGTTCAAGGAATATTATTTCAGGTTCAATTGATTGTACAAGAAATATTACTTTTTACATACGAAGTATGTTGGGTTCCTAACAGTGTCGGAGCGAAGCGACGACTGTAATGATGATCTTCGCGAAGCGTGGAATGAAAAATAATACCCCGTTGGGCCGAAGGCCCTTCGGGGTGTGTTTTTTAGGCGATGCGTTCCAGGATGTCCATGAGGTCCCTTCTGACTTGGGCGATGAACGCGATGTCGCCTTCGATGTTCTCCTTGAGGGCGTTCCTGACGTGCTCTGGCCGGACGGACGGGCCGACCTCGGCGATTATTCTGATGTCGCTGTCGTTGTCCATTGCCGTTACGTCCAGTGATTCCTCGATCCTGGACGGGGCGTCGTCGCCGAGCTTTTCCAGCATGTCCTTCAGGTGGGAGCTGGCGAGGCACAGGACGGTGTGTGCATGCCTGAGTGCCATGACTCCGGGATTGCCGCACTCGCCCAGGTCGAACTTGAGCGTGGTGTTGTCCTCGGGTCCTTCGGGCGTGCTGATCTTGTTGGCGACCTTCGTGAAATGGTTGAACTCGAAGGTCATGAAGCACCGGCCGTCGATTACTTCAAATGCCGCGTACATGGGCCTTTTTATGGTCTTTACGAACTTGCCTTCCGCGAAGTCAAAGATATTCTGCATGGTATGTTCTCCTTTGTATTTTTATTCAGGCATTCGCCGGCATTGCCTGCAATGCGTGGAACGCATTTCTGGATGCGGGCGAGTGTCATGCGTGCCTTGGGGTTTCATGTCCTTGGGATGACGTCTTTTGCGAAGCCGTAAGATAAAAACAATACCCCGGCAGGGAATCCTGCCGGGGTTCGCGTACTTAGTCATTGAGGCTCGCGCGGATGGTCTCGCTCATGATGTCCAGCTGTTCCCGTGCGCGCTGGGTGTACTTGCATACGGTGTCGACGTCGGTCGCGTGCTCAATCATGCCGACGCTGTCGATCAGGCGGTCTTTGGCGTAGTTGAATGTTTCCCATTGT
>JAAUYS010000205.1 GCA_014804995.1 Clostridia bacterium | reverse complement strand
GCCTCAGTGACAACGAACATGGTGTTTACTGCATGGAAACCTGACCACGCCTCTTGATTATCATCTCCGGCCTTGAAGCCGGTAAGAAACCATTCCTCATATCTGGTTCGGATGTCATGACCTACAAGCCGTCCGGGAAGGCAAGCTGCCTTACGATACAATCGTCTTACCTCCGGCACCATGATGTTTCCCACTTGTCGATCTGTTGGAGCTGTCATGGCCACCTTAGTATTCTTGACAAGGTTCCCTTGCTTATCCCATCGTGGTGTGAGATACATGAAGCATATGGCGGCAACAGCGGCGATATAGTCCTTACCACGAGCTGTTCCAGAGGCAACTGCAACCATTTTCTCAGTCTGAACAGCCCGCAGAATGGCTTTCTGTTCATCATCCAGACGTGCCTTCAAAACCTCTTCGGCGAAAAGACACCAGTCCTCCCGCCACCGCTTCATTCGCTTCTGTGCTTTGGTATATCCATTCATTTTTAGAACTGAAAATTGTAATTAATCTTAATCGTCTGGGATAGACATCATCAAGTCCTCGAAAGGATTGACGGAAACATTGTTTTCGACACGTTCAACGTAACCACGCTCTTTACCTTTGGTTTTAAGGTGGAAGATGATTGCCGTTAGATTTCCATCCTGAATAGCCTCAAGCAATTTGGACTCCGTGAAATCAAGAAGAGACTCCTCTATATCCTCCATCTTAGACTTAAGTTCCGGAAATTCTTTCCTCCAATCGTATAGTGTCTGTCTTGACACCCCAAGAGCTGAGGCTGTCGCAGAAAGATTGCCGGCTTTCTTTTCATAAGCCATGATAATCTTGCTTATGGGAATGGGAGGAGACTTCCGCTTAGACTTTCCTTTATTTCTCTTATTTGTCTCTGTAGCCATCCTAAATTGTATAGTTATATAATTGTAAGTTTGGTAAAAATAATCGCTTATAAGGCATTATACATAGCATAAGGCTATTTTGACGCTGAATTAAGTATTGCCTTTAGTGAATCTATGTACGATCTATTTTCTGTTAACAATAGACATTTGGCGAAATGAGCCAATGGACCCAATCCCGGAATAAGATTCACATCGATAAGATACATTTTACCATCAGATGTCATCCTGAAATCAATCCTTGCATGATGTTTCAAGCCTATAACTCTAAAAGCTTCATATGCGAGATTGCATGCGTATTCCTTTTCTTTCCCTACTAATGAGGAACATATTTCATCATATCCAAATTTACCTTGATGGGTCTGAACACCTCCCTCAGAAGAGCACTCTATTTTTATGGCATGGGTATGTATCTTCCCCGTGATAGGCTCAATATAACATGCGACAGTGCAATCTACTCCTTCGATATACTCTTCAATCAATGCCTCTTTATGAGATACATTACTGAGATAATCTACCTGAGTTACCACATCATGTTTGGATTTACAGATGCTTTTCTCGGAGATGCCAAAACTCTCACTTCCATACCTCGGCTTGACGAAGTATTTCTTCCCTGCAATGATTTCGTCAATATAATACTGATTGGGAACCGGTATATGCTTACATCTAAGGAAAGAGGAAAGATTCTTTTTGTCGGAAGCATATTCATACTTATCGAAGGTTTCTGCCGTACTCCTCACTCCCATCTTGTGAATGGTTTCAACAAGACTTTTGGATGCAGTTCTCAACAAGACCACATCTGTTTCAGGATTGATGAAATCCAATGGGTCCTGTTCATCTACGATAGCGAGCTTGATATTGTCCCTACCGAGAGCCTCCTGATAATGATGAAATACCGGAGGTATCTTATATCCCTCCATCTCAGATTTACTTACAATCGACCAGATCATTGTTTTTCCTTGATTTCAGTTAGACGTTCATTTGCAAGTTCCAAAAGTTTGGCAAAACATATCGCCGGCGACTTAATGTCGTACTGCTTCCCAATTTCGGTCTGAATCTTCATAAATAGCTCCTCATTGGTCTGGTCAGCAAGAATGAGAGCATCACTCTTCTTAGCCTCCTCCCTAATGTCACCATATAACTCATCGAGATTCTGGAAAGAATCAGGATAAAGAATAATTGAGAACACGAAATTCTCTTTAAGCGCGAAGATGCTTAGTCCCTCGTTGCTTACAGGTTTGATTTCGTCAATGTTGATATGAGCGAACTTCTTGTAGTCAATCGACTGAATCTGCTCGAACAACTTTTTCAAAATGCTCGTGTTGTCAGATCCATGAAGGGAGTTATGTGAGAGCTGGATTGCTATAATCTCATCTCGGCTCAGTTCGCTTTCCTCACAATAAAGAATCCCCATCTTCTTGAAGTAGTTCTTCTTACAGGCACGAAGTCTATGATGACCACTGATCATTACAAATCGGCCATTCTCTTTCCGATAGCAACATGGCACACTGCTGAGTCCGGATTTTCCTATATTGTCACAGAGCGTGGCAAAGTCCTCCCCTGTCATTTCGTTGGCATTCTCCTCTGCTTCATCAATAAGGGAAATATCCACTTTCTCGTATTTCCATCTATCTTCAATTCTTTCCATTCTTCAACATTTTTGCATATTTATCTAAGATTTCTTTATTGGAAGGATATACACCTAATTTCCCCTCATATGCCAAATATGATGATGTGGATTTTTCTTTTAGTTTATTATAAATCCCTCTATACTTCATGCTGACAGGTTTATGCGTATATGCTAAAGAAAGCACATTCTCACACAACCTGTTCATCCTTCTACTTAATTCTCGTTGTACACTCTTACCCTGAATACATAACAGCATAAGCTTACTCAATCTTGGGATTAAGTTGTTAGTGCAAAAGTCTGTCAATTGAAAAAGATCAAATCCCTTATGTTGAGGGAGTGTAAATCCGAATCCACCCAGAGTATATTTATCATACATAACAACAAACCCATATAAACAACGAGAGCATTGATCAACCTTCTTGATGTACTTTCTTTGCAAAGCAAGAAGACAATCAGGAGTCACTCTGACTATTCTCAATTTAGCAGGGTCGTCTATTTTCATGTTATCTGGAGGAACCACCTCATTAACGTCTGCTTTATCTGTTGAATAGTGTGTGCTGACATTATTTGTATCACATTCCTTATTGCAGTAAAGATAGCGTCCAGCGGAGTATCTTTCTCCGTTTGCTGAATTGATCATTGCAATCTTATTCATGTTCCGGAGATATGGACTATTGCTGATGTAGTAGAAATAACTGTCATCTGGCAATGATTCAACCAGCTCATAGTAATCGTTACGCTTGACATTGAACTCCATCTCTAAATCACTGTTCTCGCTTATCAACTTGAATGTTCGTTTCTGGGTCTTGTCTTTACCGTAGTTGAAGAAGATGGTTTTCCTATCATTGATAGCATCTTGGAGTGTACCTACATGATATTCGCATGTAGTCAACATCTCAATCAGCCTTCCACAATCCTTCTCGGTCTTCTCGATGGATTCTTTGGCCTTCAACTTCAGAGACTCTATGATGGCGTCATTTCTGGATGATTTACTCATCATGAATTTCTGAACCTTCACAGCATATAACGCAAGAGCCATCTGCCTAAGCGGAGAAGGATTGCAATAATCATCAAACCATGCTAACTTGTCGCGGTATTTCAGAACCGTCTTTCCATTGGCTATCATCCAAAGAAGATGACAAAACTGATCCTGACAATAGATGGAGAGATTCAGTTTCCCATAGAAGAACAACTCATAATAATACATAAAACCATTGACTATGCAAAGGTCTCTGTGGCCGTTCCTAAGGATAGCATCATTTAGGATAGAGGCGTGCTTTGTATTATATGGCAATGAGTTAGTCTCAAAGGTCTCAATAGCACTGTATGGATTACCCTGATAAAGCAGTGGAATTAGTTCTTCAGGAACATCATATTTAAGCCCTATGGCGGCTTTAAATTCATCAAAGGTAGTGATGGATTTAAAGTCTGCTAATTCGTAATTTATGGCGTAATAGAAGAATCTATATGAAGACAGAACACAGTTCATTGCCTGATAGAAGTCATCTGTTCCATGAAAGGTTCTGAACTCTATGGTTTTTGTCTTAAAATATGCCGAAATATTAAACGCATGTCGTATATAGCCTTTCTTTGATTGATTAGTGAATACTTTATTCAGCTCGTCAAAAGTCTTTGCTTCAAGAACTGCGTTATAATACTTCTCAGTCGGTAACGGCTGACAGTTAAAAGCCAACTCATCCCAATCTGATAGTTTGGTATATTTCTTGACAAACGGATAGCACACATAAAAGAACAACCACACCTTCTTAAGCTGCTCTACTGTAAGGTCACCGGCATAGATATGCACATGGGTGTAGGTTGTCCACTTGATGACTCCTCCAGCATTGACCATTGATTCATATACTGACTTCAAACCATGAAGATCCTTCATACACAGATGCAATGGAGGCGTATTGACTTCACCGCCAAACCTCTTGTTACTTGAACCATCAGTATTGACAATCTCCTCTTCCGCACTCCAAGAATAACCTGGAGGCAGAGCAACCTTGGCTCTTTCGAGATTACACATTTCAATCTCGATGCCGAATGTACGGGTCTTTATATCTGATTCTGGATTCATGATTTTTGGTTGCAGTTATCAATATACTTTTCGGCTCCTAACCTCTCAATGGTTCTTCCTGTAGCCCTGAAGTCCATATCCAAAGCTTGACTTGCGATAGTGATTAGAGCTGAGGCAAGAGGTACTTGGGCTCCAATTCTATTAGCAATACTCTCAAGAAGAACAAGGCCCTGAGAAACGTCTTCAGTTATATATCTGGAATAAACAGAGGTAGGACTTAAAGCACGATTGGAGGATTCAGAATAACGATAAAAACTCTCCATAGTATTGCCGTAAAATCCACTTGCCTCAAAAATATCAACCGGTCTTCCACCAATTCTCCTGAGTACATTCCTCTTCTCTTCGTCAAGACCAACCATAATCTGTATGGTGGATTTGTTATCACGACTATATGCTTCGCGATACATACAGAAATTTCCATGACTGTATTCAATCCTCGGGATACTCATGATCGAGCCCACAGTGTGAAGTACCATATTAGGATTCAGCAATGCTGATTCTATTGTAGTATAATCATTGCTGAATCTCTGATTAAGTATTTTAAGAAGATTCAAGCAGTCTTCTGGAGATCCTGAATCAAAAACAGAAAGAGGACTGCTTGAAAGTCTACATCCTACCCGAAAAACAACTTCGCCCTTCCTATCTTCAAGCTCAACTCTTCCTTCCAGATATGGACCTGTGGCCTCAACTATCCTTGGCATAAAGGTACAATATTTCTTGAAATAGAAAGAAGACAAATAACTGCATATGCTCACAACAATCTGCTCTTGTTTCAGATACCCGGATATTCTCCGGATAAGTTCTTCGTGATACGTGCTTTGAATCGCTACAAAAATAACTTCACTATTGGAAATCTTACTCAGATCTTTTGTTACTTCAGAAATGATGCAAGAGTTGTATGAACCGTTTTCTTTTAAAAAAACTGAGTTATTGTTTTCTTGAATTAAGTCATACGTATCAGTCTGAATAGAAGATGTTTTTATCAAAGTTACATCGTGACCACGGAGCGACAAATCTGCTGCTATTGCCACTCCCACATTTCCAGTGCCAAGCACCGCAACTTTTAGTTTTCTGGAATTCATAAGGAATCGTGATATAAATTTGAGCGAGAGTGAGGAGTCGAACCTCAGTCTCCAATCTGGAAGATTGGCGTATTACCTCTTTACTTCTCTCGCGATATGGGAATAATGGAAGATGCCCAATATAATGGCTTAGAGAGGCTAAAATCCATCAAATAGCCCATTTTGGACTACTTTAGGATTTTTGGGATTCCATGGCTCACCCACTACACCAAACTCCTTAATCTCAATTCCCGTTTCATCTTCCAGCCATTTCGCCAAAAGGTGTCTATGACAGAAATCTGTAGGTTTCTCATAACAGAGTAGTGCTACATCTCGTCCTCCTGATATTTCCTCACATCTCAAGAGAAAAATATTAGGATCTACATTCTTCAAGACTTTGTGTAGATATGCATCAATATATTGTTCTCTGCTTACACTGTCTTTGAGCATCCAACTGTAAGGCGCAACTGATTGTTCAACTGCGCCCCCGTAGAATTTGGGGATTCCGCGGGCAATGCAGATAGGTACAATACCCAACTGGCGCAAAGCACCTAATTTCCCGAAGTAACTTGTGTAAAATTTCATATCACAAAATTAATCAAATGTATTTATAATTCAAATACATTTACGAATATTATAACTTATAATTAAAGGAAATAGGATATTTCATCCTGAATAACCATTATTGATAGAAAAAGATGGGGGGTGGGACCTACCTCCCCATAATTGTTTATGCTATTTTCAGGTATTTCTTTATTTCGTAAGCGGTCTCATCAATTCGCTTGTGACGTTTGACATCGTATCCATATCTTCTCATCTCCTCCTCAGTAAGCTCCATATGGATTCCAAGAGTCTCAAGAAATTCTCGATCTTTCTTTCCAATGAAGTTAGCAGTTAACGGCAATATGGAGAAATCATTTCTCAGTGAGAATCTCTCCTTATCCATCTTATTCATGATAACCAAAAGACGTTCTTTTGTCTTAGCTTCCTTTTCTACTGCCTTGCGAGCATCCTTTGCAGCTTTAACTCTTTTAGAGTTCATCTTGCACCATGCGGCACAGAACTCATCTTTGTCGCCGGGGAAATGATAGTAACATTCTTCGATAGCAGCGTATTCCTGAGAATCTACCTCTACGCCTGTTCTTTCATAAAATTCGGAGTATAACATTTTCGTGTACTTTTATAGGTTTGACATTTGGTTGATTTTGATGATGCAAAGTTAGTGAATATTTTTGAGGTAATAAACTGATACCCAGATATTTAACATTGATTAAGTATTTACTATATAATTACTTATAGAGAGATCCGAAGGTATAAAATGAAAGACGCGCGACCTTCACAGGCCACGCTGTCAAACCATCAGGTAGCTTTCGCTACCAATAAAGTACAGTGCAAATTTACTAATTTTCTAAGACTTTTGAAAGTATGATGGCATTTTTCAGTATCATTAACATCTAACCGTAACCTGGGATGGTTAATAATGATGAAGCAATTCTCAAAAGTATGTATGAATAGTCCTATATATCCTCGTAGGCCTCGTTATTTCCGCGTTTTACCGCATATTATCTGAAAAAGATGGTATTGTTTAGTTTGTTATGAAAAGCCGGGAGAATCGAAATTATACGGAGATATACACTGATTTAATATTTGATATTCCAAACAAATAAAGAAGCACCGTATCCGGGTGCTTCTTTATTTCACTTTGGTAATATCTAAAGAGTTTTTCAATAATCTTTGCTATCTCTTAGTAATCCATCATTATATTCTTCCTTGGTCTGCGTAGCTATAATATCCGGATGTGGAGAGTATTATGTGATCAGTCACATTGATGTCAAGTAATTTCCCTGCTTCTATAAGTTGCCTCGTTAGCTTATCATCTTGCAGACTTGGGCAAAGGGTGCCACTTGGATGGTTATGGCAAAGGATAATACTTTGGGCATTTGCAAGAAGAGCCCCTGAAAATACCATCTTGACATCTACTATAGTGGCTGCGGTTCCTCCCATTGATATTGTCTGAATTCCGAGAGGTTTGGCTGCACGGTTCAAATACATCACCTTGAAATACTCCCGATAATCCATATCTCCATCATCGTAAGATGCTCTTAAAAGCTCAGCAGATGCCTTCGAGTTATTGGCTTTCTTGACTTCTGTCAATACGTCTGCTACATATGAGAGGCGTATCTGGGGAATCTTATACTCTTTCATAAAAACTTCGTATTTGGGTTGAGAAAGGAGGAGGTTGTCAACCTCCTCCTGCTTGTTCAGTCAATCTTCTTTCTTATGGTTGAGTACAAAGTTAGCTATTTCCTTACTCTTGGAAAGTGTTGAAAACTTAGGATCACGCATTGCGCTTTGCAGATTGTTGAATGCCTTCTTGAACATCTCAACCCTCTTATTGTCGGAAGAGTAGCTTTGTCTTATGAATGCATAACATTTATGAAACATCCCAATTTCATTCATTGTCATTGAGGATGTCGCAATTACCTTACCCATACCAACTCCGAGGTTGTTCATTCTAACCATCATCGCGGTCTCCCCTACCTTCAGACCCTTATAGTTGACGAAATGGCCATACCAGTCAATCCGGTCTCCATCGTTCTGATAAAGCATGTATTCCACGCGTTCTTCCTCTTCCGATTCCTTATCTGCATCAGGAGCAGGTTCAGTTAGTTCCTTCTGCGCATCTTCAAGCTGGGTTGCAGGTTCAACGACTTCCTTTACAGTTGCCTTCTTCGGGTCTTCGAGCTGTTCACATATGGCAACTCGTTTACCGGCTTGTGTAAGTTTGGGAAGATAGGTATTGAGAGCATGATGCGGAAAGCCTGTAAGTTCTATAGGATTGGCTTTATTGTCCATTCGTTTGGTGAGTGTGATTCCCAAAACTTCAGAGACCTCTACAGCATCCTTACAGAAGGTCTCGTAAAAATCACCAACTCTGAAAAGAAGGATCGCATCCGGATGCTTCTTCTTCATCTCCTCGTACTGTTTCATCAGAGGTTTCATTTCATCCTTTTTCCCTGCTTTTGTCTTACTCACTCTTGGAGTGGATTCCTTGCAAGTGGATTCCTGATCTTCTCCGAAGATTCCTCCAAGAGTATTATGGAGATCACCGACATTCTCAGGAGTGATGTTCATCATGGTAATCTCTTCATCATTCTCGCTGTTCTCGGTGTTTACGGTTTCGGAAGATTCATCCTTGGCAATTTCTGTATAGGTAGGTTCCGGCTCCGCTACCTTAACAGCTTCTGGTTGGATGTTAGCCTTCTTGTAGTAGCTCACAAGACCATTCCAGCTTTTGACCCCGTACTCAGCGATGTATTCGCCACGGAGGTTTCGGGTTGCTTCGAGGGCATCCTCGAATTTGAGAGTGGAGAAGAGGTTCTTTACGGTGTTCTTGATTTCAGTGTTCATTTTCGTGTACTTTTAT
>JAAUYS010000204.1 GCA_014804995.1 Clostridia bacterium | reverse complement strand
TGTGATATTCTGCGGCGGCGGAGGAACCCTTGCTTTATATCGTTGGCGATGGGTATCTCCGCAAGCCTACATAAACCAATTATAAAAATTGGTCCAAAAAAATGGGAAATATTTCCCCATTTTCCCCTAAGGGTTTCGTGTGGTTTCTTGTGGTTTTGGATTTATACACAAACATAAACATGTTTTTTTGTGTATTTTATACCAACAAACCACGCCTACAACTATAATAAATAAAGCAAAAAAAGTAAAGTATGCAATGCTTTTTATACTTTACCAGTAAAGGGTTGTTACGTTTGTATTGTAACGTACCCTTGCTTTCAGTTGCTTTGCATAGTTTTATGTATGGTTTCGCAACTGAAAGAATTTTGCAATGTCATATAATACTATCATAAATATAACGCAATAACGCATATCACTATTATTTATAAAAGCATTATATGACACTACAAAAAAGCCCCAGCCTCCGCAATGCCGCATAATACTATTAAAAATATACGCGGCCAAAAAAAATAAAATCGCAATAACGCATATTACTATAATATATGTGTCATGCGAAAAATAAAAATAACGAGATAAGGCGCGGGGGGTTTTATTCCCGCGCCTATCATTAAGATTTACGCATTGACGGCGTTCACCAGCGCGTCAACCATATCGGACTGTTCCTGTTCTGGATTATCCGCGTTCTCTTGTGCGGACTTAATCCCGTCCAGTATTTCTTGCAAGTCTGGTCTTGCCAATAAATACTGTACCAGTAGTTCTGCCGGTATCTCTTTTGCTTCTTTTTTCTTTACCACCTTTTTTACCCTGAAAGTGGTAAAACTGTCTTCAATAGGCTTAAGGCCATTCCAGACAACCGCGCCTTTTATATAAAAGGCGTTCTCTTTTTTGTCATATTGCATAGCGCAAGTTTCCGTATCATAAAGATAGGAAATTGCGCCGCGTGCGCCGTGTTCTTCACTGGCATATAAGCCGCAAAAAGCTGGGAATTTGGCTTTGAAGTCTGCCAGATATTTTGACAAACTCTTTTCCTCTTTTAATCCAGCCAATGCCATGTTTGCACGGCTCAATGAATGGCTGTTAAGAAAGTCATTCCGTGCCTTTATGGCAATTTCGTGCAATGCGGCGTCCGCGTCCTTTTTTCCGTTCTTTATGTCGGCAATCAGAATGCGGATATCTTCACTAACTGCACGCGTTTCTACAAAGTCCATCTTGAATGATATTGTTTTTGCCATTGTAATATTCTCCGTTTTAATAAGTTAAGTTGAAAAGTTGCCCAGCCAACACGCCTTATCCAACTGGAGGCATTACTAATATATGCATAATTCACACATATTACACATACAGATTATTATATGCGGCTTGCGTTATAGCAACATATAATCACACTATTACTTGCATGTATAATATATTATACATACCCTATATCCTTGCCCTGTTAAGGAAAGAATACAGGCTTTTTACCTCTATTCAATTTTGAAAAAATACTTATCGCGCCCTGGTGAACGCGCCCGATTTAACGGGGTTGAGTTTATATGGCTTTACCAGGCTTCACGAAACTTATATTGCTATGAGCGTCGCTATTCTGATATTGCCGGCATCTCTTATTTACGCTTATAAGAGATACCCATTTCCTTAACCACAAATACAAGATAAGCATTACTAGTAGTTTTGTCAATAGATTTTTGACAAAAATATTACTATAAGAAAATTTTTTATATTTACTTTTCAGGGCAATAAAAAAGCCCGCGCAAGGCGGGCAAGGCTGCTAGTTATTCCGTGCAATGTTCCCACGGTTCCCAAAATGGGCATTCTTTCTCAAATGCCCTGTCCATGAAATAATCTTCAGCCATATGGCAGTAATGCTTGCCTACTGCCCTGTCAAACTGAAGATACTTGCAATTGTTGCAATTGTGAATGCAGTAGCCTTTGCAATTTGCATATTGAAATAAGATAATCATAATCAATCCCCTTTAAAGTTAATTGTCTTTTTTAACAGGTCTAGCTTCTTTCAATATTATTATTTCCCCATTTTCAATAATCCACTTTTCTTTCATGGTAAAACCCCTTAATGTTAAAGGTTGATGTTCATTGCCCCTTGCCATAAATACAAGATAACTACTACTGGTATAAAAGTCAATAGGAAATCCGTAAAATCTGATAAATTTTTCCCGCGCATATTCCTGATATATTCAGACCAGACCATCGCAGACCAGGATGCATCCCTGTAAATATTTCAACGTTGAAATAATAATTTTACAGGTTGGGATAATAAAAGAACTTGTGTTCATAATAAATCTACAGGTTGAAATATTATTATGACGGTTGGGATTGTAACAGGCGGGGCGGGCCTTTGGACGGCGTTGCGTCGCGCGCCCCCAGAGATTCATACTTATATTTACGCTCACATTCCCACGACTCCTAAAAATTCCCTACATTCAAAAATAACACTATCATCTCTACACTAAATAATATTAATATCATCGCAAGCAATAAAACTAATACTATATTAAATAACAAAAAAAACATATCCCCCTGCCGACCTAGGGGGAGTACATGGACAACACCCCCATACAAAATAAAAACACAAATACTCTATATTTTTAACTTGCGATTTTTTAAATATGGTCTATAAATATTTGAAAGGAGGATGAAGAAAATGGACAAGACGAAACTGGCGTTTTTGGCGATGTCAATCCCGATGATGCCACAAGGGTATTTTGATGATTATCTTGAGGCGTTATTCAAGATGAAAGAGAGTGGGATAACAATTCCTGGAGTTGACAAGCGGGATGGTGCATTCAGCCAGTCATCCCCTGCCGACCCAACGGACCCTGTGCATTACAGGAGATGGGAGATTGAGCCATTGGAGTTTATAAGCAGGAACAGGTTGGATTACATAAGGGGGAACATAATCAAGTATATAATGAGATATGACATGAAGGGCGGAGTGGAGGACTTGCGCAAGGCCCGTGTGTATCTGGATAGGCTGATTGAGGATGCTGGGAAATGAAAAACGCAGTCCGGCAATTTGGCCTCCCTGGTTATGAGCTAGGCGATTATATGAAAGAGTCTATAGACTTTTTGCGTCAGCATGAACCAGCCGAGGGTTACTTTGTGGGTTTTTCAGGCGGCAAAGATTCAATAGTAACCCTGGAATTATGCCGAATTGCCGGAGTGAAATGTTTTCCGTATTACTCATGCACAAGGATTGACCCGCCTGAAATGTATAAATTCATAAAGGCGAACTATCCAGAAGTGCAATGGTTATTTCCAAGGGAATCGTTCTGGAAGTTGATTTATAAAAAATCCCCTCCAATGAGGCATATGCGCTGGTGTTGCGATAAGCTGAAAAAGGAACCGTCAAAGCATATTCCATTATCTAAAAGAGTTATGGGGATACGTGCCGAGGAAAGCGCAAGACGGGCAAGCAAGCCGAGGATTGATAAATATAACAAAAAACAATATTTGGTAAAGCCGATTTTCTATTGGCCTGAATGGGCAGTCTGGGAATTTATAGAAGCATATAAGCTGCCATATCCAAGTTTGTATGATGAGGGGTTGGGAAGAATCGGTTGTGTATGTTGCCCCTTTATATTTGGTGTAAGCGAAAACGCAAGGAGAAGAATTGCGTTATATCAAAAGAAATGGCCTGGGATTTGGAGGTGTTTTGAGTTGGCAGTAAGGAAATGGTTTGATGAAAAAGGCGGTAAAACTTTACGGATAGGGCAAGTTTGTAAAACGTCAGATGAATTTTGGAAAAGGTATCTGGGGGGGGTATTGCGCTAAAATGAAAAGGACAGGTCTGGAGGCATATAGGGATGAGCGTCTTGCGGCGACTGTTGAGAAGCGGGTGCGTTTGGCGGAGCAGCAGCGGGAGTTACGGGAGTATTATAAATCCAGGGGGATTTGTATAAGGTGTCACAGGAATGAGGCGCAGCCAGGCCGTGTGTTATGCAGGGAGTGCAGGCTGTATACGAATCAGGCGCGTAGTGGGTATGTGGAGCATACGAGGAAATATTTGGAGAAAGAGAGAAAGGCGGGGAGATTATGATATTTTGTGGGGAGAGGCCCACGATTGAGGAATTGACCCATGTGCGGGAGTGGGTGAATACGAGGTTCATATTCAACAAGGACTACACCTGGGGATATACGAGTGCGCTTATTGACGTGGTGAATCTGATTGACAGTGATTATATTGTGAGGATGTTCAAGGGTTTGGGGATACCGAGGAATCATAAGAATCTGATAAAGTTTTTCAGGTTTTTGTTATATAACAGGGAGTATTTGCGGAGTGGTGGTAGGGGTGATTACATAGGGTATGATGAGGGGAAGAAAGACTTTATATTAAGGAGGTGTGGGAATGAACATTACACAGAGAATCTATGAGGACGCGCAGGCCGCAAGTGGTTTGCAGGTTGGGGACTTGGTAAAGGTTATTGATTGCGGGCTTAAGGTTAGAGATGAATGGAGAAATAATAGTGGTATAGTATGGACTGAAAAGAAACAAAGTATGATTGGCAATATATTTAATATCACATCTATAAGTAAGAATGGTATCTGGGATAGTAATAAACATTGTTTCCCCTACTTTGCCCTTGAGAAAGTCTCTGCGCCTGAACATGAGCCAGAACCAGAACCTGAAAATAAAGAACATGAGTTCAAACCCTTGATAGGGTGCTGGTTAGGGATACTGAAAATACAAGCTGGAAACCTGATATATTCGGACGTAAAGAAAATAACCGTTATTATTGCATGTCAGATTTGTGGACTTACTGCATTCCATACGAGGGCAACGAGCATTTGTGCGGAACTACTGATATGCCGGAGGAATAATGTCTGATTATGATAGGTGGAAAATTGACCTCTTCATATTTTTCTCAAGGATGGATATAGAGGATTGCCACTATCGGGATTGCGACCAATTTCCTGAATGGAAAGATTTATACGATATGGCAAGAGGGGACTATTTTAAGCTTTATTTAGACCATATCCTACAAAGGGATTATCCAAGAAATGACAAGATATGAAATAGCTATTCTTATTATCAAAATAATGTTTTTTATAGTTATGCCCCTCGTTCTGATATATGCCGCTTATTTCGGGTATAAGTGGTGTTCCGAATTGAAAGAGGCATGGGATGAAGCAGAGGAGAAGAGCCGTAAATCCAAAATCAAAGAGTCTTTGGAGGATTTGTTGAGACAGTCTGAAATAAGGCGTCTTGAAATGGAGAATACTGCTTATTCTGTCTATACTGAAATTCAAATACGCAATCGGCAGCAGTGCATGAATGAGGCAGACATCCGCAGAAAATATGAAAATGGGCAACAGAATCAGTATGTTCCTTACACTATATTGTCTGACCAATGCTGTAATATGTGTGATGGGTGTATGCAGTACAGACCCGAACAGGACAATACTGTAATTGACATTGGCGTGGCCGAGGTTGAGCGTGAAGAACCGAAAGAGTTGCCGGAGGGTGAATAATGTCTAGTTATTGTGAAGAGCAGTATATTAATTCTCTGGAGCAGAAAAATAAAGAATTAGAGAAACAACTTCAGGAAAAAGAAGTCATGATTGACTGGCTTGCTATGAGTCTATTTAGGTATTCTCTTTTTTTCTATCCAGAACAGTGGAAAAAACTTGCAAAAGAAGCTGTAAAATATGAAAAAGCAGTACCCAGCGAAACATGGAAAGAAGATTGGATTAAACAAGCAAAAAACGAATTAGGCATAAAGGAAGAGAAAACGCTAGGGGAGAAACTTAAAGAAGGCTTTAAAAAATTTAGAGAGGCAATAGAAAAATAATGTTCCGCTGGATGAATGGAATACCAAAGGAGCCAGGAATTTACCTTTATGAGTCGCCTTATGGCGAAATTAAGATTTTCAAAGTAGTAGAGGATAATCGGTTTGGGTATGGCTTGGTAGCAAATGGAGGAATACCTATTGCTCATATGTCTGGAAGATGGGCTGGCCCGATAGTGGAAGAACCAATAGAATATGTAAAGTGTGAGGTGGTAGATGATTGATGCGAACAATCTTGAAATAGGAACCTATATTCCCAAGGAACAAGACTGTTGGCCAAAACCGCTGGAGCCGACGCCTGAAATGATGGCCGCTTTGGGAAATAGCCTTATCAATGAGCAGATACAGACAAGGATGTGGAAAGCGGTCGCTGAAAAGCTGGCAGAAGCGGTAGAAATAGCTTGTTGTCAACTTCCATATTATGACGGCAAGAAAGCGGAAGATTTTATTGCGGATGCCAAGAAATATTGTGGTTATGAATAAACGTGTCTATGTGGGTTATGAGTTTGGCAAAAGAAGCGTGTCAAAGGCAAGATGTAAAATAATAGACAATGGCTATATTTTTCAAAGAAAATGGCGCAAGAAATACTGGAGAACAGTTAAGGTTGTAACTTATCCAGAGGGCATGTTGGATTTTACATATTATCCAGCACAAAACATAAAGAGGAGAGAAGATGAATAATGCGCCTTATTATCGTCCCGCAAAATGTTGTTATACATGCAACTATTTTGGAAAGCGACACTACATGTTTCTTGGTGTAAGGGAATCCGAAACAATTTGTGGTAAGTATAATCAAGAGATTGATGAACATTTTATTTGCGCCTCTTATGAGGAAGTAAAGGTGGTAAATAATGAGTGATGTAACAATCTGCATTATAACAGTAGTAGTTAATATTATCGTAATGTTAGTAAGTGCATACTTACTCCATGATGTTAAAGGCGTTTTGAATGACATAACAAAGATGCTTGAGGAGCTGAAAGATGATGACCCCAGAACTGAAAGATAAAATTGCAAAGCTGAAAGAGTTGGCGGGAAAAATACCGCAAGTTGAGTGGTACAATCTTGCAGTTGGAAACAAAGAATATGCTGTATTTGCAAAGACAAAACCCGAAGCCATTGTTACTGTAACATATACAGATGAATATGGAACAAAAATCGGCCTTGGTAAGAATACTGCTGAATTTATCGCAGTTGTCAACCCCGTCACAATCCTTGAATTGATTGCCGAAATTGAGGTGTTGGAGAAAGAGGCGGACTGGTTAGCGGAAGCGGCCAATGAGATAGGCGAGCATGATGAAGCTGATATTGCATGGTGGCGTGAAAAGGCCAGAAAAGCTGTAAGGGAGGGGAAATGACCCAGGATATAAAGCCTTGTCCGTTTTGTGGAAGTAACGATATAAGATGTTTTTACAATGAAAGTGAAGATACTTATTTCGTTTTCTGCAATGAATGTGCAATTAGAACGGCCAAATATCCCACAAGAGAGCAGGCGTTGCAGGTGTGGAATAAGAGGGAGGGGAAATGAAAAAGATTCTACTGCTTGTTATCATGGCGATAGGGCTTGTGGGGTGTAATATTGCGGTGAAAACAGAGCGTGGGAATAATACCCAATTTGATTTAGCTTGTATCAATGGGCATTTATATAAAGAAACAAGAGATGCAATTTATATAACTCTTTACGACTATCGCACCGATACCCCGACTCTTATCCAGTGCCGTAAAACCAAAAACGGAATTGAATACGAAAAGGAGAAGATAAAATGAAAGTGCGAATAAAGGAATTTATAAAAGGCAATGAGATAAGATACATAGTACAATATAAACGTTTTGGATTTATCTGGCGTCCTTATAAGGACTGGTGGAATAAGAAGGACGCATTAGAAACTGCAAAGGAACTGGAAGCCAGGGAATTGCCGAGATACTGGACGCCGGAGGAATTGGAAAGAGTGATTGAGCAGGAGAAAAAATAATGCGTGATTTTGGGTACTGGAAGATACCAGAGAAGATGGATGTGTTTCCGTGTCCGAGATGTGGGTCGGATGATATTGTTTTTTATAATCCCTGGGGATTATGGCAAGTGGTGTGTAGGGGTTGTGGGAATCAGAGTAAGGCTATGGATAGGCCGGCGAAAGCGGTCAGGTTATGGAACTATATGGTGGCAATAATATGAATCCTTATCTATGTTGCTTTTTATTGAATTTCTCCAGGTATTGCGCTGTATGTTTTTGCTTTTATCTGGGGTATGAGATGGCGGGAAGCTATACAACGGCAAGCTGGTTCCTGTTTATTGTGGGAGCGATTTGGGCCATTTGGGGCGGATATTCAGTAACTAATCATGGAGAGGAATAATGAAGGGAAGATATGACATTGTGGTGTTTCCGAATGGCGGATGGGAGTGCATAGGGAGAATTGCCAATATGCCGGAGCATTCAGAACAGGAGTTATATGAACACGCGAAGGCTTTTGCCGAGAGCAAGAGTGTGGATGTGCCCACGAAGTTCACAGGGGAGTATGCGCCTGATGAGCCGTTGGCAATAATCTGGGGAGAGTGGAAGGAGCCAATTCCAGAGGGTGAGGGAGAGTTGTTTGAATAGCCTTTATACGCGTAAATATATAAAGAATGAGATAGCGCGGTTGAAGGCTGATATAAAGGTTATCACAAAGGCTCTTTCCGGAGTGAAGCGCGTGGGGATAACCGCCGAGTTTGTGGCGTCTAAAAATAGGCGGCTTGAGGGGTTTATGGAGCTGCTTGAACAGATGGGGGATGGAGATGGAGTTTGACAGTGTGAATCATGGGATAGTTGACAAGGATGTGTTTCCCGGTGGCGCGGACAAGCCGGAAGTTGTTGATGTGAAAGAGTTTCCGAATTTATATGATGTGTTCGCACAGTATGTGGATTATTATATGAATCTGCTTAGGATGTACGACTGGCGTTATGAGATTGCCTGTGTGCCTCTTGGGTGTTGCAGGTATTCGCAGGTTCGGTTCAATATTCCGCAGCGACTGGCGGTGTTTGTGTTGAACAGGGAGCTGCCAACGCAGCATACGACCCTCTCACATATGCGTGAGACGGCGCTCCATGAGGTGTTGCACCTTATGCTGGACGAGCATGAGTGGGCATGTAGTGCTTTTTCCGATGAGGACACAAGGGGGGTGTTGGCTGATAATGCGCAGCATTCTATAATAAACAGGCTGGTCCCCCTGTTGCTGGGTGTGAGGGATAAGAATGAAGAAAAGGATGCAGATAAAGAAATGTAAGCACTGTGGCAGGGAGTTTGAGACGGAGATTGGTTCCAAGGCTGTGCTGTGTGGGCATTGCAGGAATTATTTTTTGAAGCAGTGTGAGAAGTGTGGCGCCACTTTCAGGACGATAAAGGAGGATACGAAGCTATGCGCGAAGTGCAGGAAATATATGAACCAGAGCATGAAGATGTTGAAAAAGAGGAATGGGTTGCGTCCATGCCATGACTGTGGGAAGATGATAACCAATTACAGATGTCCCTCATGCTGGGAGGAATGGAGAAGAAAGAATGGTGTTTATATAAGGGATATTAATTCTGTGAGTGATGATGACGAATAAAATATCTTGACATAAAGTGGCATTTATAATAAAGAGTACATGCGGGTAATAGTGATATTGCCCGCTTTTTTATTATCTTAAAGGAGGCTGATATGGACATAAACGAGAAAGTTCCAGGTGCCCCGAATTTTACATGGCGGGAGCTGTTACGGAGTGATACGGCTACAAGGCTTGGCATAAACAATGTGCCTCCGGCGGGTAGCGCTGTGTGGCATAATCTGGAGTATGTGGCGAGGAATGTGTTGCAGCCGGTGCGTGATGAGTTTGGTCCGATTCTTGTAACCAGCGGGTACAGGGGGCCAGCGCTGAACAGGGCGGTGGGTGGTTCAACAACGAGTTTCCATTTGCAGGGGAACGCGGTGGACTTTGAGCCGCTCAATAATAAATATTCCATAAAGGATGTGTTTGAGTTTGTATATAAGAAGCTGCCCTATACGGAGCTGATAGCGGAGAACATACCTGATGGATGGGTACATGCGGCCCTGGCGAAGGGGAGAGAGAGGGAGAAACAGTTAAAGTACAAGCTCGTTGGCAGTGGAGTAAAGCGTGGCAGTTATGAATACATTATGGAGAGATTTGTATGAGTGAGATGAAGAGTGGTGTGTCATTGATAATTGTGATAGTCGTTGTTTTCTGTACGACTCTCGGGATGTGGTGGTATACGGTGAATGACAATCGGGCTATGGCATCGGAGATTGCCAGGCTCAAGGAAGACATGGGTGAGATGCTCAAGCACATGGAGGACTCAAAGAGGTTTGATGAGGCGATAGAGTCATTGCGGAAGGGGTTACAGAAAAGAAACTCCGATATGCTGATACAGCAGGATTATCTGATAGAGTTGATAGAAAAGGATGTTGAGATTCATTGTGGGGAGAAATGCCTCCCAGCCGCGCCTCCGGTTGTGGGGGTGAAATAATGTATGCAAATGGTAGGACAATGAATACGCAGACTGGCAGTTCCTGGTTTTCTCTTATTACGGATTATGCGCCATTGCTTTTGCTTGGCTTCAGCATTTGCATGTTGAAGGGCATGAAGGGCTTGCGCATGAGCTATATGGGAAAGACGTTTCTTGCCCGAATGTTAGGACTTGTGATACGCAGTTGTATAGGCGCGGCTATGGCGGTGGGATGCGCCTTGTTGCTTCCGTTGTTGAAGATAGACGTTGACCAGTCAACCATGCTCGGGGTGGTGGTGTTTATATCTGTATGTGGGGTGCAGATAGTGGATGGGCTGGTCTATAAGTATCTGGGGATACATCTTGTAGATATGACTGACACAACTGTTACTGACAGTGAATGGGCGAAACTGGATGAGATTGAGAGGATAAAGGCTCTTGAGCTTTATAACAGGAGTATAAAGGGGGAGAAAGACAATGGCTGACAGTATTTACAGGACGCCTGTGGTATTGAGTACGGATGGGTTGAATCACAAGCCATTGGGGTCTGGGGAGAAACTGGACCCGAACACCATACCGATAGACACATCCATATTGAAACCTGGCGAGGATGGCAATCTTACGATAAGTCCTGATGACCTGATAAGCAAGGAGCCGAACAATCCGCTGGTTACGAGTCCGTCTGACGGCAAGCTCAAGGTGGACACGAGCAAGCTGGTGTCGCCCAATGACCCACTGTTGTCTGTGGCTGACAACAAGATAAAGTCTACGCTGACGGCGGAGTTGAACTCGGCTGGGCAGTTGGTGTTGAAAGGAGCTGGGGGCAAGACTGTTGCGACTGTTACGCTTCCGGTGATACCAGGGCTTCCGACAGTGGCGGAGTTTCTTACGGACTTTACGCCGCCCAGTGGCGCCAGTGTTCTTGGTGGGAGTGGCAAGGGGAGTTATCTGCATTTGCGGTTTGCCATGTCCAATGGAACGACAAAGGATTTGTATATAAGCACCAGCGCATTTTTGAATGGAGCGGGTGGGGGTGATGGCGGTGGTGTAAGCGTGAAGCCTGGTGGTGGTGTAGGGACTGACAATGGTCAGTTGGTTGTAAACCCTGGGGATATAATAGTTCCAGGTGGCGGTCTTGTTTCTGACAGTACCAATGGCGGCAAACTCAGGGTGAACTGCGCCGACCTGAAGACCTGCATAAATAATACGGTCAAGGACAATTTCGCCACAGGTGGGGGGTTGATAGCTGGCACGGATGGGAAGTTCAAGGTTGACTGGACGAAAGCCCCAAGTAGCGGTGATGGGTCCAGTGGTGGGGGAGGTGAAGCTACCACTTCAAAAGGTCTTTCTCTTGGGACGAAGATTGGGGAATATACATCTGGCACAGAACCTATGACTTCCAATAGTATTGAGTGGGTTTTGACCGATGTGAAAAAAGATAAGATTCTATTTATAAAAGTAACCAATTATGAGTTTTTGAAACCCACCAGCGGTGGAAATACCGACTTGGTTTATTGTCGTCTGAAACGTCCGTTTGTTACATATCATAATCATATTTCTTTTGATACTACTGAATGTGGTTATGGTAGTAACGTAGATATGCTTTATGGTGTGAATCTGGGGTTGGAAAATTATGTAGATTTGGGTCCGACAGTAGGAGAGCATGTTGATGAAAGTGAAAATACTGGAATCTCTACTACGTCAACATGTCCCAGAATACATAGTATGGTTGGTAATATTTTTATGTTCGCGCCAGATAAGGATTATGACACATTGACCCTTTCATTACGGGGGATGAATGTCAGAGTAGGTTTGGAAGCCTACCAATAGGAGATTACCATGTATCCTAAAGTATATATAATGAAAGTGGATGGGAGATTTTGCTGTGTGCTGGCTACCAATGAGTTCTCGGCTAACCAGTATATCGCGAAAGGCGCTGTGGAAGTGCCGGAAGCGGAGGCGAAAGAAATATTCGGGGACCACATTTATTCTGTTGGGCCGAGCAATACAAGTGTTGATGAGGATGGGAAGATATTTTTTATGCCACCTCCTGACCCTGAACCGGAACCGGAAGTCCCGACAGAAGCGGAGCTTCATGCCTCTCTGGAAAAAGAGAGGGGATACAGGCTCTATGACTATGACAACACTGTGTCGCAGATTCAGCGTGTTATGAGGAATACGCAGGATGAGACGATTATCTCGGAGCTTACTGCGACTCTTGCTGCCTGGGATGCGTATGCGACAGCATTGTGCAGGCTCCCCTCGCAGGATGGTTCGCCCTGGGATGGCGGCGGTGAGAATACTCCGTGGCCGACAGTTCCTGAAAAGTCAGAGATATTGAAAAACAAATAGGTGGGGAATATGGACAGCACAGAATACAGGATTCCGGTGGTTCTTTCAGAGGATGGTCTTTCACATATCCCGCTTCAGCAGGGGCAGAAGCTGGCTGTCTGGAGTGTCCCTGGGGGGACAGGGGGTAGTGGGGATTCTATTGGCCTGTCTGACATTGTGAGCAGGGAGCCTAACAATCCGATAATACTGGATGCGGCGGGAAAGATAAAACTGGATATGTCGCGGTTGGTGAACCCGTCTGATTCTGTGCTGTTTCTTGAGAATAATCTTTTAAATACGCAGGTTGGTATTGAGCTTGATAATTCAACACTTGTGCTGACAGGTGTGAACAATACTCCAATCGCCACAGTGGAGCTTCCGATAGTTCCAGGATTTCCCACTGTGGCCGAGTTTTTATTTGACTATACGCCTCCGGCAGATGCGAGTGTGGCAGGTGGTACGGGAAAAGGGACGTATCTCCATATGAGATTCGCCATGTCCAATGGGGAGAGCAAGGACATATATGTGAACTTCAGTTCCCTTGATGTGGCGGACTACAAGGTGTCTGATGGTTTGACACTGGATAGGCACGTCATAGGGATGAAGCTGGCTCCGAATAGTGGACTCTCTTTGAGCAGTCAGGGATTGTCCGTGAGCGAGGCTTATACGGGTGGGGATGGCATAGACATAACTCCGCAGCGGTCTATATCAGTGAGGGCTGGCACTGGTCTTACATTCAATTCTGGGGAGTTGCAGGCGCTTCCATATACTGCGGGGACTGCGATAAATATCACGAACAGGGTGGTTGGAGTAGTCCTTGCGGATGATGGTGGCCTTATGGTGGCGGATGGCAAGTTGGCGTTGAAACTGGCCGCAGACGGCTATCTGGTGAGCGCTATCAATGGGATAGGTGTGTCCCCTGAATTACTGGAGCTTATAGAGAGTGCTGGGGATGATGCGCTTGCGCGGGCTAATGAGGCGTATGAGCTTGCGAGTGGACTGGAGTCCCAGATAACGGGAGCATATGAAGCTGCGGAGAGTGCGGCGAGTAGTGCGGAGCTTGCGCAGACACAGGCGGCTACGGCTATTGAGGCGGCCAACAACAAGGTTGACCGTAGTGGCGACACTATGACTGGTGCGCTTTATATAGAAAAAGAGGATTCTAATGGACATGCAATTAGCAGTTTAGATTTGTTCCCTAATCAATTAAGATTTCATGGTGGTAATGTAGGAGATAGCTTATATTATCATCTGGCTCCAGAGAAATTAAATAATAAAGATAATTCATCTGTTCTTTCGCTGGGAGCAGATTTAACTGACTATGATTATTCTGAACAAAAGTTTTTACATAAATATCTTGGAATAGAAATATTTATTCGGGCTTCTTTAAGAGAAACTGGTGGAACTGTTATTCCAGATATAAATAATACAGAACATTATCTTGCTTATAGGTCTGCCCCTGATATTCCTGATTCAGATAATTCTCAAAAAATTCCAGACACAGCATGGGTAAATCAGAGAATACAGACACTAGCTGGTCCGCCAGAAGGTTACGATGAACTCAAAGAAACAGTAAATAATCTTCCTGCGCTCATAGATGCCAACGCTCAATCTATATCGGACATAAACAACCGTCTTGATAATCTTGATATTCCTGAAGTGGACTTATCAGGGATAGAAGCTGAACTTGCGAATAAGGCGGATAAGACTACAGTCCAGACCCTCCAGACTAATTTGAACAATAAGGTTGACAAGTCTGGAGACACCATGAGCGGGTATTTGAAGTTCTCCGAGACCAATACTGCGAAAGGTATTAGATATGAACCTGTGGATTTTG
This sequence comes from Clostridia bacterium, assembly GCA_014804995.1. Taxonomy (GTDB): domain Bacteria; phylum Bacillota; class Clostridia; order Christensenellales; family Borkfalkiaceae; genus Coproplasma. The sequence goes on along the minus strand of JAAUYS010000204.1, from coordinate 6,064 downwards.
CTGGTAGTCTTTATGAAGACATAATATTTGTAGAGAATTCTGACTCTAGCAAATATTGGGGGCACTTAGCCCTGATGGTTAGGCAAGCAACGCATACTATTGGGTGGGTGGCTGATTATGGTAGCACATGGTTAAGTTCTGTTATCCATTTAGGAGTTCGTTCTACCCAGACTGGAAGTGTATCAACTACTGTTCTTACTCCAATATCTGATTCCAATGATGATAGCATAGCAAACACCGAATGGGTCAACCAGCGTCTTAACACATTTGACACAACCCTTGGACTTACTACTGCAAAAAGTAATGGGTTCTTTGGTATCTTAAATAAACTTGGTGGCATGTCAGATGTTGATGCTAATACTATAATAACTCCTGGTAATTATTTAATTCATGGTTCTTCTACAGAAGGATGGGCAGAAAATAATTGGCCTAGAAATGGACAATACTTTAATTGGTTGTCAGTAAGAACTAATGGCTCAGTTATCATACAATATTTACGTTATCCATCACACTCATGGATAAGAATGTCTGCTAATGGCGGAGAAAGTTATACTCAATGGAATCCTCTTGGCGGTTCTATTTCTTCATTGACATTTTATATTTCAAAGTCTGGAAATGACAATAATACTGGGTTTAGTTCTTCTTATCCAATATCCTCATTTGCGAGAGCTTTTCAGATTGCTGATGTACTTGCTGGTGGAGCAGGGAGTGCAGCTGTTACTTTCAGAGTTGGGGCAGGCGAGTGGGGTGATTTACTCGTCAATAAAAAACCTTATACTTTAATTATTACACCTTATGATGGACAGCTTCCAACAGCGGCGTCAAGCTCTTTGCCGATTTTCACGAGTATCAATTCAAATGGAGCCAGACTGCAAATTGGCGGACTCTTGATATACGGGTATTTATCTGCACATTATCATGGATATATTCTTGTTGATAGAGGTTATAAACGTATCTGGAGGGTACTAGCAAGAGAGGGTGGAATTATCTATTTTGCAAGTGATACAGCCGACACTAACCTACTTGAAATGGGAGGTGGAACACCTACAACTTTAGGCTTCCAATCACTGATAGGCGGTATTATTTATCTGAACCAAATAAAAATCAGACTTATAAGTAATTGTACTGCCGATTATTTTCTTGACCTACAATATAATGGAACACTTATTGTTAGCACCTTTACCACGTCCATTCTTACTTCCAGTGCGACATTTACAGGCAGAAAATATATTATCGGAGCTGGCAGTCATCTTTCAACAACTGAAAATACTATAGGCATTCCCGCATGGCTTTCAACCGTTCCCGGGACTCAAGCTGGTGTTGATTATCCTGGAAGTGTTTATAATGGAATACCGAAGGGGCTGATTGCTTCAGCGGCTTCCGCCTCCATGCTGGGGCTTCCCGAAGCGATTATACCTGAAGTGATAGATGGAGATGTCCAGACTCTTGATAATGTGAAGACGGATTATATCGGAAGGTTGAAACAGGAGGCGACACGGGGGATATGCGGTGGATTCCCCTATGAGATAAACGGTGAGAATTATCATATTTCATATGATTTACTTGACCAGATAAATCTGAATGACAATGCGACTATCGCTATTGGGGATTCTGATTCCCGCTTTGATGTGTCTGTCACAGACAATAATGGAGAGAGTTTGATTCTGCGAGTGTCTTCACGGGTTATTCAGGACATACATAAATATGCTGTTATTTCTCATAAAAATCCCATACTTGCAGATATGCGTTCAAGAATTAATAGGATAATGCTTGCTGATAGCGAAGAAAAAATAAAAGAAATATATATGGATGCTTGACAAATATCGTACAATATATTATGAGATTTTGTATTGGTAATTTTTATTAATTCAAACCAAGGAGTCTGGAAATGGCAGAAGGTTTACAGCCTGTCGTTGATTTGAATGGTAACAACAATAACGGATGGGGCACTGGATGGGGCGCTCTGGCCGGTGGCGCAATCGGTGGCGCGGTAGGTTCCGCATGGGGCCGTAATGGTAACAATGGCAACTGCGGTTGTGGAAACAACGGAGACCAGTTCATCATGGATTCAATCACCACAATGCGTAGCGATATTAACTCCATTGGCCGCGAACAGCTTGTGCAGGCTACCAACAATGTCGCCAACATGTGTACGGGCTTTGGGACTGTCAATGCCAGCATTGAGCGTGTAGGAGCCGCTGCCGCTCTTGCCGCCGCCCGTCAGGAAGCCGCGACTCTGACCGTTGGCTACCAGGGCCAGATTGCTGCCAAAGACAATACCTATGCTATAGTGTCCTCCCAGAAAGACTGCTGCTGCGCAACACAGCGTCTGATTGAGCAGGAAGGCTGCGCCACTCGCGGGGCTATTCACGCCGAAGGTGAAGCCACCCGCGCTCTTATTATCCAGAATGAAATGCAGGCTTTGCGTGACAAGAACGCCGCTTTGTCCGCCGCTCTTGGAGATTGCCAGCAGCGTCAGTTCGCCACCGAGCTTGCGGCCAATACACAGGCCAATGTCATAGCCGCTGTCCGCGCTATGATTCCCACCACCACTACTCCCACTACGACAACTCCAGCTACCACATAGTCTTTTTGCGGGGTAGTTTTGTATCTGTTATGAATATTGCGCCCTGCGTATAACGTGGGGCTTTTTTATTACAGGAGAGATTTATGCGTATTGTTATGAGCAGACGGGCATATGATGATGGAGATAAAAAGCCACAGCAGGATATGCGTGGCACATATCTGGCGGGTGATGATGAAACTGAAATGCGCAGACGTTCCAGGAGCGCATACGAGGATGGGTATGCTGACGCCATGAGGCGTGCCCGTATGATGCGTGATGAGGAAGATGAAATGCGCAGGCGTAGCCGCTCACACCATGAGGAAGAACCGGATGATATGCGGCGCAGGTCGCGCTCCATGCAGGACGACTATGATGAGCCTGATATGCGCAGGGGTCGGCCCCGTTCAATGCACGAGGATTATGATGAACCGGACATGAGGCGCGGACGCAGGAGTCGGTCTGAATATGATATGCCTATGCCGTGGGAAAAATGGGGCGATGATGAGCCAAGGAAGATTGGTTTCTCCGCGCATGGCGGCATGGAGAAAATGGGGAAGGATGTCGCCGAGAAAGGGATGGCGGCTTCCAAAATTATTGACCCGCGTCTTGAGTCTATTCTTGAGGATGCGGTGAAAGTTATGGAGAATCCGCCTCATACATGGGAAGCGTATCTCAAGCGCAAGCAGTATGATGGTATTGCCCGTATGGAGGGCAAGGAGCTTATGGCCGCGCTTGAGGAAGGGAAAGACGCCAAGGATGTGAAAAAGGAGCTTACGCACACGATAGCGGCTCTTTTTATGCTTATGTCTAAATAGAAAAAAAAATTGTGGGGACTTGTTATGACAAAGAAATCACCGTTTCGTGAAGTTATCAATTATGATGGTGCGGTATGGCATCTTGTTTATGACCCAAGAAATCCGAATATGATAGCTCCGAATTTACAGGGAGCGAATATCTCTCCGCTTACTGTGAACAAGGTGCAGTTCAGGAATGGGCGCGAGGCATGGCTTGTGACTATGGGTGTCATCTTCCCATCCACCACTGATGTGACTGGCAAGGTGATAAATGCCAGGCGTCTGCTTGGTTTCCGCACATTTGACCATGAGCCGCAGAATGGTATTCCGTTGCCATATAATGATTTTGCCTATTATCTTGCCGAGGTTGGCAATGGAGCGCAGTCAGCGGCGCAGCAGTTCCTTGATGCTGTAACTGGAGTGGGTCAGCCGCAGGAGCAGGAACAGGAGAGTGACAAGCCGGATGCTGCATGGACTGATATGTTTGAGGAAAACGAGGCTCATCAGGCTCCGACAGTAGTGGTTGAAGATGTTGAGGTGGTGAGATAATGGCTACTCTTATGGAGAGGCTTGAGTCCAACGCCAGGAACCTTGAGAGTCGGTATGCGAGGGCCAATGACATTCTGAATGACGCTGTAAAAGAGGCGATGCCGTGGGCTGGACAGCTTGCCATGCAGGGGCGTGTGCCTGGCATTGACAAGATAGAGCGGCTTGCCACACAGCTTATAGCGATACTTATAGCAAGCGAGCCGAAGGAAAAGCCAGCGGATGTTCATAATGTGAGGTGGTGATATGCCAGCATATCCACTGGCCGCGCAAATGCAATGGCCCTCTCTTGCGCAAGACCTTGCATTGCTCATGGTTCCCAACAGTCCGATAAAGGGTGTGGATGAGGTATGCCGCACTTATAATCTTACCAGACAGGACTTGAAAGAGATACTGGCGGTTCCGTATTTTCAGGGATTGCTTGATACCGTGATGACGGAGATACAGAAGCAGGGGAGCAAGGCTGGAGTAAGATACAGGGCATTGATACTGGCGCAGGCCATGTCTGAAAAATTATTCAGGGATGCCAATTCGGGAGAGCTGAAAGGCGCGGACTCCATAAAGTTCTTTGCGGAGCTTTTGAAGATGTCCGGCCTCAATAGCGACAAGGGTGAAACACAGGTGAATACGCAGGTCAATGTGCAGTTGCCGATACCGCAGGGGGTGGCGAAGGTGGCGCATTGTCTGCCGAAACAGGGGGACTCGTTAGACGTATGATTTATTTACTTGAGGATAAACATTTTTCCATATTCAAATTGAATGCGCGGGAAATGATAAATAAACTTGGATTGTCTGATTGGCATATAACTTTTGATATACAGGAGTTGTCAGATGGTGATTTGGCACAGTGTCATATAAATCGTGTTGCTAAAAAAGCGCGTCTGGTTTTGAACTCTGTATTTTATGATGTTGAGCCTACAGACGAAAAACTAATGGAATCCGCATACCATGAGGTTCTTGAATTGTTGCTTGATGATATTGAGGCTCCATGCTGGATAGAATCTTTATCTGTTGAGGATAGGCAGAAGGCTTTAAATAGTGGACGACACACTGTAATTAATAGATTGTTGAGGGTGTTATAATGTACGAATATCTACAGGCCCAGATACAGCAGGTTTATAATAACGCCATGACCCAGAACTATCAGGCACTTTTGCGCAGCCTAGACTATCGGATGCAATTATCGTGGGACACGCAGTACGCCTGTTGTGATGCGTATCATATAAGTCATTTGCCAGATTATATCAAATGTTGTATGTTGGGAGGTGGTATATGAGTTATGAACTTGATGATGATGACAAGAAATTTTTAGACCTTCGTTATAAGTTATGGCGTGATATAGAGTGGCCGCTGAATAGAATCAAGTACACTATGGAACCGCCAGTTCCAGGACAGTGGGGGTTGGCGGATGAACTGGAGGATGTGATATGGACGCTGAAGAAGATAATTGAAGGTATTGAATCCCATATGAAGGAAAAGGCCAGAGCTAAAAAAAATGGCGTTTAACTATATTCCAACCGCAACGGGGCTTGAACTGCATAATTGTGGCAAGCCCCTGAAACTTCTTGTGGGGCCATTTGGGTCTGGGAAGTCGTGCATGTGCGCTATGGATGTCCTCATAAGCGCGTGCGCCCAGGCCCCGGCCCCTGACGGTATCAGATATTCCCGTGTGGGAGTTGTCCGCTCATCATTTCCAGAATTGCAAAAGACCACACGCAAGTCATTGCTGGAAGTGCTGCCGCCTGAATGTGGGACCATAAATAGCAGCGGCTCTCCCATAAGCGGTTTTTATACCATCCCACTTCCTGATGGGACAACGGTACAGCTTGAGCTTGAGCTATGGGCCATACAGACGGCGGATGACTGTAGCAAGCTCCGTTCCTGTAACTGGACTTTTTGCTGGATAAACGAGGCTACAGGGTGCGCCGCTGAAGTTTACAGCATGGTTACTTCCCGTATCGGGCGTTACCCGCCACAGCAGTTAGGTGGAGTGAGTAATGCCTACACTCTCATGGATATGAACTATCCTCCAAGTGGCACATGGCTGAATGATTTTATCAAGCATCCAGAGAAAGACTGGCAGGTGTTCATGCAACCTCCCGCGGCCATAAAGAGAGAGGATGATAGGGGTAATATATCCTATGAGATAAACCCCTGC
>JAAUYS010000203.1 GCA_014804995.1 Clostridia bacterium | reverse complement strand
GCAGGGGTCTTATTTTTTATCTAACTTACTACGTTTCTGGGCTTGCCGTCTATGTACGCCTTTAAATTGCCTGCAACTATCCCCAAAAGTCTTTGGCGGGTTTCCTGAGGCACCCAGCCTATATGCGGAGTTATAAGGCAATTCTTAGCCCCGTACAAGGGGTTATCCGCACGCATAGGCTCTTCCGCAACGGTGTCAAGACACGCGCCAGCAATTTCTCCGTTATTTAATGCGGAAGCAAGTGCGGCTTCGTCCACAAGTCCGCCCCTCGCCGTGTTTACGAGAATTGCAGACTTTTTCATAAGCTTCAAAGCCTTGCCGTCAATCAATTTGGCGGTCTTTTCGGTTAAAGGACAATGGAGAGAAACTATATCGCAGGTAGATAACATCTCTTCAAAGGTAACCTGCTTATAGGGGCAGTTTTTAGGCGGGGTGCGGGTGCTGATTACCACTTCCGCGCCAAAAGCTTCTGCAATGCGGGCAACGGTCTTGCCTATGTTGCCGTAGCCGTAAACGCCGAACTTCTTGCCGTAAAACTCAAACGTGGGATAGGGGAAATAGCAGAACGTTTTACTTTTTATCCAGTCGCCTGCGGATACGGACGAAACGTATTCGGGTATTCTTCCAAGGAGCGCCAAAAGAAGGGCAAACACGTGCTGGCTTACGGAATGGGTTGAGTAATCCGGCGCGTTGCACACAGTTACGCCGTGCCGTCTGCAAGCCTCTATGTCAACGACATTGTAGCCAGTGGCAAACGTGCCTACATACTTTAAATCAGGGCAGGCTGAAAGCAACGCCTCGTCTACTTCAACCTTGTTGACGATTAACGCCTCTCTGTCCTTGCAAAGTTCAAAAAGCTCTTCACGGGTAAGTTCACCGAAGAACTTGACGTCGCCAAGGCTTTCGAACTCCTTAAAGTCCAGGTCGTCGTTATAGGAAATTGCACTTACGTTTACCGCTATTTTCAAAGGTTTCTCCTTTTCACTTTTTTCTTACAGTTCAGTATTACCGCGCCAGTTCAAACGTAAAGTTGTCCTCTCCAAGGCTCGTATCCCTGTGGAAATGAGCAACCTCACCAACCTCTTCCAAAACGTAAAAGTGGCTGTCCGCGCCCTCCATAAGGCGGAAGCAAACTGCGTTTTCTATCACGTCGTCTATTATTATGCGGAAGAAAGGCAGGCGGAAAATTTCTTCTAAGCGGTACTCCCCGCGCTCTGCATTAAGCACTTGTTCTCCGCCGTAGTCGGTATCGTTTGCGGTAGAATGAACGGTAATTTTTAACTTCATTTTTTATAGTGTAACAAAAACACGGCAAAAAAGCAATATTTTTTAATCGGGGGTCTGTACAAACAAAAATTTAGGTGTTATAATTGAATATATTTATAAACCGATATAGGTGGGAAAATGTCTGAAAACACTAAAAATATAAGATTTATAACCTTGGGCGAGCTTCTTCTTAGGCTTTCGCCCCCCAACTACGAGAAGATAAGAACTACCGACGAGTTCAAGGTAACTTACGGCGGCGCTGAAGCTAACGTTGCCGCCGCGCTGTCAAACCTTGGAATAGATTCGTCCTACTTCACCGTAGTACCCGACAGCTCCATAGGCAAGGCGGCAATAAGGTATTTGCGCTCTAACGACGTGCATTGCTCCCCCTGCATCTACTCTCACGAGGGCAGAATGGGTATTTACTTCCTTGAAGAGGGCTTTGGCGTGCGTTCTTCCAAGGTAACGTACGACAGAAAAGATTCCGCCTTTGCAAAATACGACTTTACAAAAGTAGACTTTAAAGAGAAGCTTAAAGGCTTTACCTGGCTTCATACTTCGGGTATTACCCCCGCCCTTTCGGAAAACTGCCGTAAGATGGTTTTGCTTGCTATGAAAACGGCGAAAGAAATGGGGATAACCGTCAGCTTTGACTGTAACTTCCGCTCGGCTCTCTGGGGCTGGCAGGAGGCGCGCGACTGCATTACGGAGTATTTGCCTTACGTTGACGTACTCTTCGGAATAGAACCTATTAACCTTCGCGACGAGAACGGAAAGGACTTGAAAGACGGGCTTTCAATGAACCCCACTTATAAGGAGCAGGACAGAATTTTCCGCGAGCTTCATAAACGCTATAACTTCAAGGCGATAGGCAGGCACGTGAGATACGTACACTCCGGCAGTGAAAACAGCTTAAAGGCGTTTATGTGGTACAACGGCGAAACGTACGAAAGCCGTACCTTCCGCTTCAACATTTTAGACCGCGTAGGCGGTGGCGACGCGTTTGCAAGCGGTATGATTTACGCCATTATGCGCCAGATGCCCGCCGAAGAAATTGTAAACTTTGCGGTTGCATCGTCAGTAATTAAGCACACTATGCACGGCGACTTCAACATAACCGACGACGAAGAATCAATAATAAAATTAATGAACCAAGAGTTCGAAATAAGACGATAATTAAAAAAATGAATCCCGCCCCGCGCTTTTTGCGCGGGGCGGGTTATTTTTATTGTAATCAGAAGATTAAGTTGAACAAGTTCCACTCGCTGAATACTACTACCGCTACGAGGGAAATAGTTGACATTATCTTGATTAATATGTCAAGGGAAGGTCCTACCGTATCTTTCAACGGGTCGCCGACCGTGTCGCCCACGACTGCCGCGTCGTGCGCGGGTGAGCCTTTGCCGACGTTCTCTTCTGCCTTAGCGTCTGCAAGCGCTTCAGCTTTTTCGGCGTCTTCCTTTAACTTTTCAAGGTCTTCCTTTACGTCTTTAAGACCGCCTGCCTCAATGTACTTCTTTGCGTTATCCCACGCACCGCCGGAGTTACCGCAGAACAGCGCGAGCATAATAGCCGTAATTGTTGCGCCTATCAACACACCGCCAACGAAGTAAGGTCCGAAGATAAAGCCCGTTACTATGGGGAAGAGAATACAGAAGATGCAGGGCATACGCATCTCTTTAAGGGCGCCCTGTGAAGAAATTTCAATACAGGTCTTATAGTCGGGTACTTGCGTTCCGTCAAGTATGCCGGGGTATTCCCTGAACTGACGGCGAACTTCTTCTACCATCTTCCTTGCGGCCTTTGCAACTGCCTTTATAAGAAGTCCCGAGAAGAAGAACGGAAGCGCCGCACCGCACAATGCACCGCACAGAACGAGGGGGTTCATTATGTTGAGAATAAGCTCTTCTATAAGATTTATATCAGAGAAAGCGAACAGGTACGAGGTCATAAGCGACAGCGCCGCGAACGCCGCCGAGCCTATTGCAAAGCCCTTACCTATCGCCGCGGTGGTGTTGCCGACGGAGTCAAGCTTATCGGTAATTTCACGCACTTCGGGGTCTAATTCGCTCATTTCCGCAATACCGCCCGCGTTGTCGGAGATAGGTCCGTAGGTATCGACAGAAACGGTTGCCGCAACGAACGAAAGCATTCCGAGCGCCGCGCAGGAAATACCGTACATACCTGCAAGCTGGTAAGAGCCGAATATTGCAAGTGCAAGAACTACTACGGGGAGCATACAGCTTATCATACCCGTTGCAAGGCCTTGGGTTACCGTGAGGGCGGGGCCTTCCTTGGAGGACTGCGCTATGCCCTTCGTAGGCTTATAGTCATAGCTGGTGTAGTACTCTGAAATAACGCCTATTACTATACCTGCGATAATACCGCAAACGGCCGCAAGCCAGGGTGAGAATTCACCTACTTTAAAGCCTATTTCGTTGGTTTTTAAAATGTCGGCGGGAATATCTTTAAACATAAAGTAGCTTATAAGACAGCCCACGCCTACCGTTACGCCCGCCGCTATCCAGGTGGCTATGTTAAGTTCCATATGCACGTTTTTGGAAAGTCGGGGTTTTAATACTATGTAGGAAATACCTATTATGCAGGCAAGAAGTCCGCATCCCGCAAAAACTATGGGGAATAAAAGTAAACTTGATAACAGCTTTTCGGAAAGCACCATTCCGTGCATAAACATCTCGCCCGCAAGAATTACGGCGGAGAGCATTGCGCCGACGTAGCTTTCCAAAAGGTCGCTGCCCAAGCCTGCAACGTCGCCCACGTTATCGCCCACGTTGTCTGCGATTGTAGCGGGGTTTCTGGGGTCGTCTTCGGGAATGTGCGCTTCCGTCTTGCCGACGAGGTCTGCGCCCATATCCGCGGCCTTGGTGTAGATACCGCCACCCACGCGGTTGAACATTGCAATGATGGAGCAACCGAGAGCGTAGCCCGAAAGGGTCATCGTGAACGAGGATTCAAGCCCCGTTATGAAGTTCTTGGAGATTTCTCCCTTTACTATTTCGTCAATCTGTCCCAAGCCTAAGCCGAATACGAGGAACACGATAACAACGCCCAACAGCGCGAAGCCCGCAACGCAAAGACCCATAACGGAACCGCCCTTAAAAGCTACCTTTAAGGTCTTGCCGACGTCCTTACTCTCACGCGCGGTGTTGGTAACGCGCACGTTCGCGTAGGTTGCTATCTTCATACCGACCCAGCCTGCCGAAGCGCTGAGTACCGCGCCGATAACGAATGCTATCGCGGCCTGCCAGCTTATAACTATAAACACTACTACGGCTATGACCGCGCCTATTATGGCGACGAGCTTATACTCGTATTTAATGAATGCGTTTGCGCCTATTCTTATTGCACCCGCAATCTCTCCCATTTTCTCCGTGCCTTCTTCAAGTTTCTTCACGCAGAAATAGTTGAAAACCGCGTAGGCAATTGCAAGCACTATGGCGACGCCCGCAATTATGAGAAGCAGATTTTCCATAAATTTCTCCTTGTAGATATATTATAGTTATCTTAACATAGATTGGTGAAAATTGCAATACGCTTTTTCAATTTACATTACTAAAAAGCGCCCGTGTGGCAAGAAATCCGCACGGGCGCACATTTAATTTACTTGTTCTAAATTGAATTTGGAAGTTATCGCGTCGGAGACGGTTTGGGCGTTTGCCCTTTGCGTATTTAAATCCGCGTGATTGTCCGCGCCGTTTTTAGAGTTGTCAATTTCAACTACGGCAATCTTGTCTTTATACGCAAGCGCTGAAATCGCCGAATTTGCAAGCGCGCCGTTACCGCTTGTTACGCTGTTGCACGTCCAAACGATATACGCGTCGGGATAGAGCGTGTGTATGCGGTTTATAAGCGACGTTACGTTTTGCTTGAACACTGTTTCCGCGGCGTTTCTTGCGGTAGTACCCGCCGTCAGCTTGCTTATATGCGAATTCCAGTCGTTACCGCCTATATTCACTATTACTACGTCGGGCTTCCAGCTTTCGTGGTTCCAGGTACCGCAGGCGTTGACCGCCTTAGTTGAACCGTCCGTATTATATTCGGCTATAAGCCCCGTCGCCTCGTACGCGCTAGCAAGATTTGCAACTCCGCGGTAGCCCCATACAAGACCCATTCCGCTGTTTGCAACAAACTGCGTTTCTCCGCCGAATTTTTTTGCGGTGAGGTAGCCGAAGCCTTTTAAAGACGAAGAGTTTGCAGTCGTCCACTCCTCTCCCGATTGTCCGAGGCAACCGTGTCCCGAAATACCCGAACCGCCCAAAATCTGAAATTTAAGTCCAGTGAACGCGTCGGGCGTTTGCCACTCCCCGTCCGTTTCTATCTTTAAGATAGAAGTTAAGGAATTTTCAGGCTCGCTACGCTTTAATACCGTAACGGTATGCGTACCGCTTGCAAGATTTTCGGCAACGGTTACCGTCTGTTTTTGTTGCGTTAAAGAAAACGACTTTCCGTCAGAAATATCCTGCCCGTCAATGCCTGCCGTAAAATACGGGCGGTTGACTGAGGACGACGTGTTAGTTGCAATAAACGTTACTTTAAGATTTGTACCGGTAAATTTAACGGTAAAGCCCGTTGCAGTATAGTAGCAATAGACGCATTCTTCTTCGGCGTCGTATTCCGTTCTGCCTATCCAGCGTACGCAGGAGCTGTCGGTAAGCTTTTCACCGCTTAAAACCGAGCCTTCCGCCCCGGGTGGGGTTTGCGCTTCCGGCCCTTCCGTGCAAGCAGGAAGCGCAAACGTTAAAAGGAGGAAACTAATAAAAGTTACGATAAAGCTGATTAATTTTTTCATACACTTTAAAGAAGAGGCAGATACGTTACCGTGTTGGTTAAAGACATCATAATGAATATGAGACAGGACACGAACGAACCGAGATATACCTTACCCGTCTTATTGTAGAAGTAGCGGTTGAATATGGGTAACAGTATCATCATAGGCACGACGCCCCAGAGCAGGTTGACGTACAGCCAGGTTTCGGTAAGCCAAACCGTACCCACGGCGGCGAACACGATATACTGAACGGCTATTATGCCGATTAAGCCCAGACAGTTAGCAACGCAGGCTATCACTATGCTTCCTGCTTTGCCCCAGCGCGCGTTGCGCATTGAGCAGTTTACCCTCACCGAGTTGGTGAAATAGAACAGGAAGAATATCGGCATATACATAAGCGCAAGAATGAGTATCCGCCAGTTCGTTGAGAAGAAGAACGGCCTTGCGCATACGAAGAAGAAGCGCGGGTCTATGTGAAGTATAAGATACAGTATATCTATAATCGCGTAGAACGAGCAGAAAAGTATAAACGCAAGCAACAACATTTTTAGAACGTTAGTCGGCTTTTCTTTTAAGTTTATAAGCGTTGCACCGCGCTTTCTGTGCCTTAAAAAGTGAGCTAACAGGAACAGCCCCAAGCCCAAAAGTCCGTTGACGACGGACCAGAGCATAACGGCGTTCGTCATTCTCTGAGGGAACAGCCAGGTAAGTCCGCCCTTGCTCTCCGTGGGTCCCGTCGTGAACCAGTCGGAGGCAAGCTGTGCCATCCACTTGTACGAGAACAGCGCGAACACTGCGCAGACTGCGAATATTCCCCAGAATATCAACTTATCGACTTTTGAGTCGTTATGACTCATAGGCTGGGGTTCGTGAACGCCCGTTGCGAAGAACTTTGTTCTTAAAAGAAGCGAACCCTCAGCAAGAACGAACAGGAACATACCCGCAAGGTACAGCCCTTGGAATATTTCTTTTATCCACCAGATTTGGTCGGTGGTAGAAAGAGTGGCCTCCCCTACTGCGCCCTCGAAGACGTAATCGAAGAACTCTATCATATGTGCGATAGAAGCGTTGTCGTAGGGTTGCAAGCCGTGTATCGTTGCTTCGTTGTGAATAACGCGGAAAGAATAGTCGTCGGGCGAACCGTAATAGGCGTCAATTTCAACCTCTTCAACAAAGTTTTCGTCAGAGCCTTCGTGCGCGTAGATACCCGAATTGACTACGTTTATCGCAGACACCGTGTACCTCATATCCGAATAGTCGAGCGAGGTTGCGTTCTCGTCGTCAACTACTGTACTCGTACCCGTGTTTTGGTAAGCGCCCTCGTCGTAGCGGGCGTATGCAAAGCCTATGTTGCAATATAAGTTTTTAAGCTTGTTTTCGTTGCTTAAATTTTTATTGCGGACGTAGCCCGAAACGTAAGCGGACTGTATTTTGCGGTTGTTGTAAGTACCGTATTTGGACATTGCGTAAATACAAGCGTTACCGCCCGCAGAGTGTCCTGCAATACCTACGTTGTTTAAGTCGATATAATTGAAGTTCACCGCCTCCCCGTTTTCGTCGGTTTGGGTTACGTGTTCGATAATTGCAAACAGTCCGTAGCCCGCCTGTTCGGCAGTTTCGTCTGTGGTGCTGGACTCGCCCTGGCTGTAAGGGTCACGGCATACGACTACGTAGCCCCTGCGGGATAGCTCAAGGTTATACGCTTCCTGTGTTTCCTTGGTACGCTGATAACCGGGGCAGACTATAACGCAGGGCGCTTTGTCCTTTTCGGTTGCGCTCTTGGGCTTGAAGACGTCCGCCACAACCCAGGTATTTTCACCCGTTTCAAGCTTGAACGAAGATACTGTTACCGCACCCCAGTTGGTATTTGACGCAAAGGCGAATATCGCACCGAAGAATATGAGCGCAATTGCCACAGCCATCATAAATTTGGTTTTGTCCTTCCAGACGCCTATGGAGAAATTTTTAAGTACCTCTCCCGTCTGTACAAAAAAGCTTTTAAGCTTTTCTTTAAACGGGGTTTTTTGTACGTTTTCCTTATCCATAATTATCCCCCCTGTTAAATCGTCGTGATAGTTGCATCAGTCTTGGCAAATTCAAAGAACTGTTTTGCCACCTGCGAATCGGTAACCTGCACGATATACTTGTTACCGCTTCCGACTTGCGCCGTAGCGTCCGTTACGTAATTCAGACCGTTAAGAATAGTACCGGCACTGGGGAAGTTGAACAAGCAGTCTATGTTGTTGGCGGTATCTTCGTCCGAATTCCAGTTATTTATATCGGTAACCATCGCCGTAATGGGATAACCGCTCTTACTGTAAGTAAATGTATGGAACTCTATTTCAACGTCGGGATTTATAAGAGCGAAAGCGTCTTTAATCGCCTTTTTGTCATTATCCGATACGGGATTACTCGAATTGGTATAATAGCCTACGCGCAAAAGCGTTTTTTGATTGCCTTGCTCTATCCTTGCGTGCAAGGTAAGTTTGCCGTCTGTAGCATAGCCGGTAATATCGGCGTAATTTATTTCGCCTTTGAGAAGAACTTCGTTTTCAACGGCTTCCTTGTTTAATGCCCAGCCCTTAAAGACTTTTCCGCTTTCAACCGTCAAGTCGGGCAAGGTAACCTTTTCCGCGTCCGTTGCGTTGGATACCGTAATCTTCTCGCCGTACTGCCCGTCGCCGTTCATAAGCGTTATTTCTATCTTCTGCGCCTCATCTTCGGTGATGTAGGTGGGGTCTAAAATCTTCTTAGCCGCGGGGTTGTTTAACACGAAGTCGTAGAACGCGTTCGAAGCAGTGCCTTCGGAAAGTTTTGCAATCCTTCTTACCGAACCGTCAACAACCAGCAGCGTATCCTTATTGCCGATTACGGTTATGGTAAGGTTAGCCCTTTGACCGAACATTACGTTGTAGTCGCCCTTGCCCACTTCGTCGCAGAATGCGCTTACGCCGGTCTTAGAGTTGCCTATCATCGTATACCTGAACTCTTTAACGTCCACGCCATTTTCTGCGCAGTAGATTTCAAACGCGCCTTTAAGAGCGTTGATTATATCCTCTTCAACGTACTGCGCGTATACGGCTATGTCAAGCACCTTATCAAGAGGGTCTTCACCTTCAACATATACGGGGTAAAGATTTATTTCGGAAAGCCCTAACGCTTCAAGGTCAGAATATCCCGTAGCCTTAGTGCCGAATACTATCTTACCGCCCTCTTTCATTGCCCAACCTGCAAGGTAATAACCTTCTTCGGCGACGGGCGCGTTGTTTTTGCCGAGCGGTACGGTATCAGAAGACGTATTTTTAATTTCGTAAACCTTTTCGCCGTTGCCGTGAAGTTTTACGGTTACGGTATGCTCTTTTACAGTTTTAATATCTTCGTTTACAAGCTTTACGGCAGTGTCGTCAATACCGGTAAACTTGCCGTTCTCTTCAACGCCGTTAAGAGCTATAAGCTGTTCGTTCGTAAGCTTAAGAATATAATTTTTAGTTGCGTAGGTTGTTCTGTCCTCGTCGGTAACTTCTTTTACAATATTGTCGTTACCTGCGGGTGCGGTGAGGTTTGCCGTTTCCTTTATATCTAAGTTGCCGTTGATATAAACGCAGTTTTCACTGCTTTGCGCAACGCCGTAAGCCGTTGCCCCGTACGCGTAAACGTTTGCCGTAACGAAGCATCTTTCAATGCTTCCGTTGCCTGAGGTAAGTCCCGCTATTCCGCCGACTTCGGAGTAACCGCCGATATAGCTGTGCAATTTGCTTCCGCTCTTGTATGCGCCCGCAACGTAGCAGAAAGTGATGTTGCCCGCGTTTTCTCCCGCAATGCCTCCGACGTTTTTATTGCCGTGAACGCGTATTCCGTCAAACCTGCATTCGGTTATAGTTGCGCCCTCTGCGTTGTACGCCACGATACCGCCGATATTGTTGTTGGGGCTTTCTCCGCTTTCAGAACGCTGTGCAAGCAACTTGCCCGAATCGGTAGTTGCGCAGTTGGAAACCGTTCCGTAGTTTACTGCAACGATACCGCCCATATAGCTGTACTTTTTGGTTGAAGAACCCGTTTCGTTAGCGTTGCCCGCGCCGATAGTTCCGCCGTTGGTGCAGTAAGAAATTACTCCTCTGTTTACAACCGCTATACCGCCCGCGCCTACGCTTGCCTGTGCGGTTGCGCTATACGCGCAGTTGGTTACGGTGCCGTTATTGACGCCGACTATACCGCCGGCACCGCCGACAATTCCGTCGCCGTCTGCTTCGAGAGTGCCTATCGTTCCCAAATCGCTGGTGATGGTTGCGCTTACGTTGCAATAGGAAATTGTTCCGTTATTGACCGACGCAATTACGCCCGCGCAGTTTTCGGAAACCGCGGGAACGGAGCCTTCTACGTTGAGGTCGTAAATTAAAGCGTTCCCACCAAGCGTTGCGAAAAGTCCGCAGTCGGAAGCTTCAATCGTAACAGTCTTGCCGTTGCCGTCAAGGTTGCCGTCAAAGGTATAACCTGCTACTTTGCTTGAAGCCACCCTTACCACTACGGGTTGTAGCATTTTGTAATATTTGTCGGAAGAAACATTTGAAGTATTTATTGCCGAAAAGTCGGTAGCGTCGTTTATGAGATAGGGGTTTTCCTGAGTACCCGTACCCTTATAAAGCAATTCGCCGAACGTAACCGCGTCCTGTCCGCAAGTTACCCTTGCGCCGTAAATACCGCCCACGGGCTTTACTTTTGCCGTCCACTTTATTTTGAATATGTCGGGTTCGCCCTTGTAGTTCTCTACGGTATAATCGCAGTTTTCTTCGGTATAGTAAACTTCTTCCTTGTATTCGTAATCCGTTGCCGAAACCTTTTCACTTTCAAACAATTCTACCGAATACGCCGTTGCCTCCGTAACGCCACGCTGTAACCAGGTAAGCGTGTTTGTAAACGCTTCCCTTTCCATAGAGTGGTTACCGGGCGCAGTCGTTATATTCAAGAATTTTACATACAGAGTTACGTCCTTAGTTACTCTTTCGGTGTTCTTATTCCATTCCTTTGTAAGCCCCTCGTCCATATACCAGCCGTCAAGGTAGTCGTTCTCGTCGTCGTGGGTTACGTTGGGGTATTCGGGTATTTTCTTGCCCTTGTCAACTTCTATTTGTCCGACTTTGGTCTGCCCGTCCATAAAGGTTACGGTGTAGCAAGTCTTTTCAGGCGCACAGCCGAACGCAAACACCGTACAAAGAACGCAAATTAAAGCCAGAACGGCTATTAATTTTCTTCGTATTTTCATAATTTCCCGCCTTATATTAAATTTTATTTCAATTTAGCTACGCCCGTCTTTACAGCCATTTCTGCAACGGCTTTCGCAACCGCCCTGTGCGCGTTTTTGTCATAAGCGTAGGGCAGAATGTAATCGGTTGAAAGCTCCTTATCGGATACGCAACCTGCTATCCCGCGGGAGGCCGCTATCATCATTTCGGTATTGACAGTGGTAGCCCTTACGTCAAGCGCACCGCGGAAAAGTCCGGGAAATACAAGCACGTTGTTTATCTGGTTGGGGTACTCGGAAGAACCCGTACCTACTATGAACGCGCCGGCCTCTTTTGCGTCCTTGGGTTCGATTTCGGGAACGGGGTTCGCGCAGGTAAACAGAATGGGTTTATCCGCCATTGATTTAACCATATCCTTTGTTACGCAGTGGGGACCCGATACACCGATAAACGCGTCCGCTCCCTTCATAGCGTCCGCAAGCGTGCCTTTTATATGCTTTAAGTTGGTTATTTCCGCTACCTCTTTCTGCGCGGGGTTGAGCCAGTCGTTGCCCTTGCAGATAATTCCCTTTAAATCGCACATCGTAACGTTCTTTACGCCGAGCTTTAAAAGGAACTTAGCAATAGCTATTCCCGCCGCGCCGGCGCCGTTTATGACAAGGTTAATTTCGTCAATCTTCTTGTTTGCAAGTTTAAGTGCGTTTAAAAGTGCGGCCGCCGATACGATAGCCGTGCCGTGCTGGTCGTCGTGAAATACGGGGATATCAAGCTCTTCCTTTAACCTTGTTTCGATTTCAAAACAGCGGGGTGCGGAAATGTCCTCTAAGTTAATTCCGCCGAAAGAACCCGCCAAAAGCTTAATGGTCTTTATAATGTCCTCAGTGTCCTTAGAGCCGATGCACAAGGGGTAAGCGTCAACGTTGCCGTACGCCTTGAAGAGCGCGCACTTGCCCTCCATTACGGGCATACCTGCCTCAGGGCCGATGTCGCCCAAGCCGAGAACGGCCGTTCCGTCTGTAATGACGGGTACGGTATTCCAACGGCGCGTAAGCTCAAAAGACTTTTCAACGTCGTTGTGGATAGCCATACAAGGCTCTGCTACGCCGGGGGTGTACGCCACGGAAAGCGCCTCCCTGCTGTCCACGGGAACACGGCAAACCATTTCGATTTTGCCCTTCCATTCACCGTGCTTTTTTAAAGATACTTCTTTGTAGTTCATAGTTTCCTCCTAAAAAACCGTTAATAATTAACTTTTTTTTATAATTTCTTTCATTTTCCTTTACATTATACTATCCTATTATTATAATGTAAAATGATAATATTATATAGTCGTCATAACAAAAACGCATATCTTGTCATTGGGGGTAAGGAATGAATTACGAGTATTACAAAATTTTCTACTACGTAGGCAAGCACAAAAATATTACGAGGGCGGCCGTTGAGCTGTATTCCAGCCAGCCCGCGGTAACGCGCGCAATACAGAACCTTGAAACCGAGCTTGGGTGCAGGTTGTTCGTAAGGACTAAAAACGGCGTAGAGTTCACGCACGAGGGACAGACGCTGTTTGACTACGTGCGCATAGCCCACAGCCAGATATTAAAGGGCGAGGACGAGATAAGCCACTCCATAAACGCCGAAAGCGGTACTATCTATATAGGAACTACGGTTACCGCCCTGCACTGCTTTCTTTTCGACATTTTGGACGACTTCCACTTAAAGCACCCCAACGTTAAATTCAAAATTAATACGGGCGCAAACAACAACACGATAGAGAAATTGAAAAACGGCATTTACGACGTAGCTTTCGTATCCACTCCCTGCAATACGGGCAAAGCTTTAAACTCAGTAACCGTTGGCGAGTTTAACGATATTCTCATTGCGGGCAACGGATTTAAAGAGCTTAAAGACAAGACGATTACTTTAAACGATATAAAAAATTATCCTTTTGTGTGCTTACGGCACAGTATGCAGCTGAGGCAGTTTATTGACGACTTCTTTGCCGAAAACGATATTGCGGTAACGCCCGATATAGAAGCGGACAGCGCGGATTTGTTAGTGCCTATGATAAGCCACAACTTCGGGCTTGGATTTGTCCCGCAGGATATGGCACAGAAGGCTATTGCCAAAGGGGATGTGTTCAGGGTACGTCTTAATAAGGAATTGCCGAAAAGATTTATCCGTATGATAACCGACCCCCACCACCCGCAGACAAATGCCTCCCGCGAGTTTGCAAAGACGATTACTAAAAGTTTACAGAATAAATAAAAAATCAACCGCCTTTGCAGACGCAACGGCGGTTGATTGATATGGGGGAGAATAATGCTTACTTGTTTAAATACGTTTCGTTATACTTTGCAAGGCACTTTCTTATAATTTCTATTGCCTCGTACTTATGGCAAATTTCTTTAACCGTAGTGGTCTTATGCTCTAACATCTTATACACCTCAAAGAAGTGCATCATTTCGTCAAAAACGTGTTTGGGCAGTTCCTTAATATCGTAGTAGTGCTTGTAATTGGGGTCTGTTAAAGGAACGGCTATTATCTTTTCGTCAAGCTCTCCGCCGTCAACCATTTTAATAACGCCTATCGGCATACAGGTTACGAGCGTCATAGGGAATATAGGCTCGTTGCAGAGAACGAGTACGTCCAAGGGGTCGCCGTCGTCTGCAAGCGTGCGGGGAATGAAGCCGTAATTAGCGGGGTACACCGTAGAAGTGTAAAGGACGCGGTCAAGGCGCAGAAAGCCGGTTTCTTTGTCAAGCTCGTACTTGGCCTTACTGCCTTTGGGTATTTCAATCAGCGCTTCAAACTTGTTTTCGGAAATTCTTTTCTCATCTATATCGTGCCAAATGTTCATAATTTAACCCTCCGCCTTAGTTCGTAGGCATATTATATCATTGGAAAACGATAAAGTAAAATAATAATTTAAAATATATATTATATCAAAAATGCATATCTTAACGTTTTAAAAACCCCCGCCGATACGGCGGGGGACAATTTATGTTTATTCTTTGGGGAGGCTTTTTAAGTATTCGTCCATAGCGTAGGCTACGCGTTTGGAAGTTTCAACCGCCTCCACTACCGTCTTTGCACCGCGGACTACGTCGCCCGAAGCGAACAAGCCGGCCCTGGTGGTTGAGCCGTCGGGGTTGATTTTTGCAAGACCGCGTTCGTTGATTTCAAGCCCTTCCGTTTGGGTTAGAATAAGGTTTGAAGGTCTTTGGGAAATACAAATCATAACGGTGTCCGCCTCCATTAAAGTAGGCTTATCGGACATCGAGATAATGCGCCCTTCTTCGTCGCAGACGGTATCTGCAAAAAGCACTCCTTCGTCGGTTATTTCAACGGGGGCTTTGTTAAAGACGAACTGTGCGCCTTCTATTTCTGCGTACTCCCTCTCTTCGTCGCTTGCGGAAACCTTATCGCTTCTTACCGTAATTTTTACGTCCTTGACGCCCTTTCTTAAAGCGGTGCGCGCAACGTCCATTGCAACGTTACCTGCGCCGATAATTACCATACTTTGACCGAGCTTATACACGTCGGGCTTTTCAAGGAAGTGTACGCCGTAGTGAACGTGTCCAAGCGTTTCGCCCTTGATGTTGAGGGCTATGGGCCAGGTTACGCCCGTGCCTATTGAAATGGCTTTGAAGCCGTCGCGGAACAGCTCTTCCACGCCGAACGCCTTGCCGATAGTTACGTTATATTTTATCTTTACGCCGAGCTTTCTCAAAAGCTTTTCGTACTTGTCAACGATGTTTTTGGGCAGGCGGAATTCGGGTATGCCGTAGCGGAGAACGCCGCCTATTTCCGTCTTGCTTTCGAATATGGTTACGTCATAGCCGAGTTGCGCCATTTTTATAGAAATGGTTATGCCCGCAGGACCTGCGCCCACTACCGCAACTTTAATGCCGTTGGGTTCTGCCTTTTCAAGCTCCAAGCTGTCCAAATAGTGCGAGGATACGAAATTTTCTATAGTTGAAATTTCTACTGGCTCTCCCTTTATACCGCGCACGCAGTGTCCCTGACACTGGTTACCGTGGTTGCAGACTATTGAGCAGACTACGGAAAGAGGGTTGTTATCGAACACCATTTTACCCGCCTTTTTAATATCCCCGCTTAAAAACGTTGAAATCATATCGGGTATGGGCGTGTTTACCGGACAGCCCTGTCTGCAAAGAGGTTTTTTGCAGTTTAAACATCTTTTTGCTTCGGCAATTACGTTATGTGCCATAAAATATTATCTCCCTTATACTAACAATTTAAAGTG
>JAAUYS010000202.1 GCA_014804995.1 Clostridia bacterium | reverse complement strand
GCGTCACGAAACTGTCCAGGGTAGGCATGAGGGGCGGGTTCTGGTTGCCGTCCTTGTCCAACGTGTTCAGTAGGATCCTTCCGTCGTCCTGTTGCGTCAGCAGGCCCATGTCCACGAACCGCAGCGTGATGTCGCGTACGTTACGGTACTGCACCTTGCGTTTTCGCAGGTAGTCGACGAGCATGTTCGCAGGTTGCTCGTCTTCTATGACCGGGGCCATGAGGGCGCCGGTCACGTTCTCGGGGTAATTGGTGTTTTCGTCGTCGATATGGGCCAGACCGTTGAACCTGTATTCGTCGGTGATGTCCGACTTGCGGCCATATGCGACGATTACGTCGAACGTGACGTCAGGGAACATCTCGGCGACGATTCGTACGGATTCGGGTTCCATTATGAATACGTCGTTCCCGTCCAGTTTTCGCATGATCTCGTCCGGGTCATGGTACCCGGCGACGATCCGGCATTGCGTGGTTCGTATCGACGCCGGTTCGTTCGAAGTGGGGACGGATCTCGTGAGTCCGAGCCGTTTCGATTCCTCTGCGTTCGAGGCGTGTTTCGCGGCCTGTGCGTCGAAGTAGGGGACGTTCTGTTTTTCGAGCTGTTCTTTGATTTGGTCGATGATTGTCCCGTTAGGGCTTAGTACGAGGTACTTGAGCATTTTCGAACTCCTTATTCTTCTTGTCTAAGTGTCGTTGGTTGCGACCTTGTGGTCGCCATCCAATACTTTGAGGGAAGGGCGGAGCCCGACCGAAAAGTATTGGATAGAGGCCCTCGACCGATAGGTCGAGCAAGGGGGCATGCCGAAGGCCGTAGGCCAGGGGCGATGGCTATGTATGCGAGGCAAAAGCCTCGCTCGGTTTATCGCTTGGTGCAGGGTGCGGCCATATGTTTCACGCGGTCGCGTTCCTCTGCCTGCTTTGCGTTGTTCCAGCGGTCCATTGTGCCGACCAGATACTATCCTTGGACTGTTCCTTGCTCCGTGGAGCCAGCGTGTCCAGTCTCTGCATTCAGATAAGTTATTGACCAACCTAAGATGTTTGAACGTCTTTTTTTCATTTTTGCACGAACATGTTCTGGTTTCATGTGTTCTTGCTGTGCAATGAATATTGCGGCTTTTGTCATTGATTCAAAGGTATGGGTTTCATTGTTTTTGGATATTTTTGTTTGCTTGGAGATTGACTTTATCCAATTCGCACAATTTTGTGTAGCTTGTGCTATTATGTGTTCTCCTAATTGTCTGTTCTTTATTTGTTCGCTATGGGTTACATAGCGTAAGTTCGTGTAATGGTTTTTCGTGCTGTCCCGATCTTTGTGATCTACTTCGTAACCTTTTGGTATTGGCCCAAGCCAACATTCTGCTACGATTTTGTGTATCATTACACGTCGTACTTTGCCTTTGAAATTGATGAATGCCGCGTAGTATCCTTTTTTTGAGTGGTGTTTGTCGAGGAATATCTTGATATATTTTTTGGATTTTACGTTTCTTAGGTATTGTCCGTTTTCACTGACTTCATATAAGAAATCTAGTGATGGTACTTTTCTGAACTCAAGATTTGAGTTGTTACTCATCCCTTGATGCCTCCCTTAAGAATTATTTGATTTCTGACCCTGATTTAGAGCCTACTTAGGGAAACCTTTTACTTTTTTTTGCAAAAGTTTACGCTAGTTTTGGGGCTGTCCGGTATGGCTAACCCGTTATGCGGCGGATACGTTCGAATCCTACGTTCTTTCCAACCATTGTTTCCATGTCGATTACTTCCTTTCAGATACATTTATGATCCACGGCGTTTTGACGCCGTCATCAGTGGTTCCATTATAGCATATTCTCGGTGTTTCGTCAATATGGTCCTTTACCTGCTTTATGAAAAAAGAACCCACCAGATTTCTCCAGTGGGTTCCTTATCCGGCTGCTCCGCGTACAACAGACAGATCCCGTTTTCATCATTTTCTGCCGTTTTGGTCTATACGTCCCATGAGGAACGCATCGTTATACGGCGTGAGGCGACGCCCGGTTAAGAGCGCCAGTAAAAAATTCTGTTACATCAGTGCGTATCAGGCACTTACCATGGGGGAGGCGCAAGATTGCCAAGACGTTTTGATGGAATTAGCGGACTGACGTGATAATGTAAGATCGATGGCTTGAAGCAGGAATCGTTGTGTGCTCCTTCTGGTGTTTGTTAAAACCATATCCTTAATATAGTTTATTTGACCGATTTCAAGTCGGGTGACATTATCAGTGTCATTTGGATGTTGCTTTTGCTGTTCGCCGGAAGGGGCAAATACAAAATCAACGGGTCGTGCGGTTTCTATAGTTCGTCCGCACCTGAACCGATGTCCACAGTTTCCATCTGCCGTACGCGGAACAGCCGGGGCGGATGGGCATTGGTTACTTGGCCAGGTAAGCCTCGAACGCGGCATCGAACGTGTCGTTGATGTCGTAGAGCATGGGTTCGAAGTCGACCTGGGTGTTGATGATGGCCTGGTCGATTTTGGTGGATACCTTGTCGGCCGTGGCGTTGAGTTTCTTCAGTTGGGACTGTATCCTGTTCCGGTCGAAGTTGATCGTGTCGACGCGTTTTACGTCGCACCGGTACTGTACCTGGTTGCCTTCGGCGTTCATGGTGTAGCCCGTGCCCTGGTTCGGGAGCATGACTTCCTTGCTTTTGTAGTTGAGCATGCGCTGCAGGACAGCGGCCATGCCCTGGCGCTGCTTGTTCAGGGCGGTTTCGCTGTCGATGTCGATGGGAGCGGACGCCTTGGCCTTCCGGATGGCGGCATAGAGTTTCTCGCGCTCGGACATCAGCTCGGACGTGAACTCGACGAGTTCGGTGATCTTGTCGGCATGCTCGAAGGGCGCCTGGTCCTCGATCGTCTCGTTCTCGGTGGTCGCGACGACCTTCTGCCGGAGGTACGTGTTCTTCGTAGTCACGACGTTGCCGGGCGTGGTCAGGATGGACTTGGCGGACTCGATAAGGCTTTCCAGCTTGTTCTGGTGACGGAATGCGTCCTTGAGGTTCATATGCATTATCTCCTTGTCTTGATATGATAATTATACCATGTTTTTGTTCGAATTGCAATTGTGGATATGTATGAAAAACGAGCCGAGGACGTCGGCTCGTTTGTTTCTTAATCCAGGATTCCCCGGTTGTACTTCAACGTGAGGATGCGCCTTACGGATTCGTCTATCCGTTCTTCCGTTATGGTGCCGTTCTCGACGCATTCGGTTATATATTCGATTGCGGCAGGCATGTCCTCTATGCACAACAGTATGTCGCATCCCGCGTTGATGGCCCTGAGAGAAATTTCCTCGGAATCGTATTCGTCCGTCATGGCCTTCATCGTAAGACCATCGGAAATTACGACGCCGTCGAAGTTCATCTCGTTACGGAGAAGGTCCGTTATGATTTCATGGGAGAAGAGGCATGGCTCGCCGAGTTCGTCGATTACGATGTGGGCTATCATGACGGCATCGGCGCCGTTGTCTATTCCGGCTTGGAACGGTTTCAGCTCGTTCTTGCGGATTTCGTCGATGGACTTGTAGACAAACACGGAGCCAGCATGCGTGTCCGAGGACGTGTCGCCATGTCCGGGGAAGTGCTTGAGCGTACATGCGACGCCGCCGTCGTGGAATCCAGTTACGGCGGACGCAACGAGCGTCGCGGCATTGTCGAAGTTGGTGGAATAGGCCCTCGTCCCGATGACTGGATTTTTTGGATTCGAGTTCGTGTCAGCCACGGGCGCAAAATCAAGGTTGAACCCATGGTCTGCGATGTTCTGCGCGAGGAACTTGGCGTTGTCGTACGCAGTTTGTGTTCCCTGGCTCTCGTAAGTCCCCATGGCCTTCAGCTTGGCGCCACGGGCGTAGCCAATGCTGTTGCCTATGCGGGCGACCGTTCCGCCTTCCTCGTCTATGGTGAACAGCATCGGAATCTTCGAATACGAGTCCGTCGTTGCCACGAGGTCCGTCAGTTGCTCGTGCGATTGCATGCTGCCGGCATCGTACAGGATACCGCCAATCGGATATTTCTCAAGCGTCTTTTTGAGGGCGTTGCCCGTTTCCATCTTGGATATAGTCTGCGTGGTGTTTTCGCCGTTGGCGTCCAGCGCGGGCAGCGTATATTGATAGGATATGAACATCTGGCAGATTTTTTCGTGAAGTGTCATACTATTGAGTATGGTCTCGACTTCAGGTATCGTCTTCGCGCTTGTGTTCGTGAAGCCAATCAGTGTCAGTACGCAAAATACGGCAAGCAGAATGCCTGCCGCCATGTTCCTGTGTTTCGTCCGTGCTTGCATTGCATCACATCCATTCAGATTTGATAGATCTATCTTTCATTCTACCAAGGGGACCTTATGTATGCAATGTTTTGGTTTCAATTATTAACCGCCAAGGCTTTGCCTTGTTGGGTTAATAATGCAAGAATTTTCTTGTCGGTCTGTCGAAATCGTGATTGAAACCGTTGTTGTCGGATCGGTTGTCTGATAAACTAGAAAAGAAGAGTCAGTATTGCTTTCAGGAGAGGTGGTGCGCGATGCGCAAGTTTTTCAGTTGCATTGCCCTGTTATTGTGCATGCTTTGCTTATGCGGAATGACGGCTGGTGCAACGGTGCAGATGTCATATCAGGGCGACGTCCCCGTCACGGACGTTGAGATTCGATTGTATCATGTGGGGGACATAGTCGACGAGACCATCGTGTGGTCAGAGGAGTACGCCGGGTATAACCTGTCGGCGGACGACGTATCGGGCTTGACGCTCGCGAGTACGCTGAGGTCATACGTCCTGCGGGACGGTAAGACCGCGCAGTTCTCGGGGATCACGGATGGCGCAGGTCGCGTATCATTCGAGAACGTTTCTGCAGGATGCTACCTGATGGACGGTGACGAAAAGGTGCTGGACGACGGTATTTACCGTGTCGTTCCGAGTCTTGTCTACGTGAGGAATGACGAGGCCGTGAGCCTGGAAATCAAGCACGAGTTCGAGTCGGTGGCGAAGGAAGAGGAGAAGGTATCGAAGACCGTCAAGAAGGTATGGGAGAAGAACGAGACTACTCCTATCATCAGGGCCGATCTCCTGAAGAACGGCGAGCTGTTCGACAGCCAGGTGCTGGACGACGTCCGCGAATGGACGTATACGTGGGAGGACCTTGACGCGGATGCCCTTTGGACGATCGTGGAGCACGAGGTGCCAGAAGGCTATTCCCTTACCGTGTATACGGACGGGGATACGACCACGCTCGTTAATCGCGGTACCTACGAGCCTCCGGAGCCGACCGAGGAGCCTACACCTTCACCGGAACCTCCCGTTCAGTCAGATGAGGAGCCGCCTCCGTCAAACGATTCGTTGGCCAATCCGAACAAGACCGTACAGAGCCCAGAAACCGGCGTGGAGAACGACGCACTCGTAATGTTCGGGCTGATCGGCTTGTTCGTCGTCTTATCCATAGGCAGTGGTATCGCTGTCGCTAAGTACAAGTCTAAGTAATTGGAGGTTTTTCATAATGAACAAATTCGTAAGAAAGGCTGCCGCCGTGATGTTCGCCGGCGCCATGCTGGTCCAGATGAGCATGGGTGCATCTGCTGCGAAGCTTACCATCAGCGGCCAGGGCGAAGGGTCCATTTATGCCGCGTACAGGTTGCTGAACCTGGAGACGACGTTGAAGTCGGACGGCCATGATGCGCATCCCGAGGGCAAGCATACAGATTCCTGCTATAGTTATGCGTATACCGTAAACTCCAAGTACCGGTCATTGCTGCGCAGCGTTATCGATCCCGATGATGCGGACGGGCCTACCGATGGCGAGATTATCGGTTATATCCGAGACATGGATTCGGAGCAGATTCACGAGTTTTCCGATGCTTTGTACAAGTCCTTCCTGGAGGACGCCGGCACGTGGGTGCCCGATTTTTCCGATTTCGAGGCGCAGGCCGACGGCAAGACGTTCGTGTCAGGTTCCGACGTACGTCAGGGTTACTACTTGATCCGTGAGACGAAAATCGGTGCCGCACCCGACGTGCGGTCGTTGATCATGCTGGATACCATGGGCCAGGACGATCTTACCATCAATACCAAGGAAGACATTCCCGATCTCACGAAGAAAATCTTCGAGGACAACAAGTATGTCGACGCAGTCGACCAGGCCGTGGGCGACACCGTGCATTACCAGCTCAAGACGACCATTCCCGAGCTGTCGTATCGTGGATTCATCCATAACACGAAGCCCTACAACATCCAGTTCTACGATACGATGTCTTCCGGCTTGTCCCTCGACAAGGACTCCGTCGTGCTGAAGGTCAACGGTAAGTCCGTGAACCTGGCCGAGTGCGACAAGGACGGCGAACTGGTCAGCGGGGATTACGCACAGGTCGGCGGCTTGTGCTACGAGGATATCGGTGCCGGCGGCTTTGCCGGCGTGCTGCATGTCTACGTACAGCCACTGGCATTTTCCGATACGACGACCGACGACATCGTCGTCACCGTCGACTATGATTGCGAGATTACCCGGGACGCCGTTTCCGGTACGGCAGGCAATCCCAATACGGCGAAGCTGTACTTCGACAACGATCCCTATAACACGAAGCCCAGCACGTCCGTTACGCCCGAGGACAAGAATACGGTCTTTACGTATGATGTCGTCGTGAATAAGGTCGATGGCGCAGGTGCATCCGTGAAGGGCGCTAACTTCAAGCTCCAGAAGAAGAACGATGCGGGCACGTATGTCGATTATCGGACGAACACGTTCGATGCCAACCAGACCGTGTTCCGTTTCGATGACCTGGATTCCGGTTTCTATAAGCTGGTCGAGTCTACCGTTCCCGACGGCTATAACGGCGCGGCCGACGTCGAGTTCGAGATTCGGGCTACGTATGACAAGGACTCCGACGATCCCAAGCTGACAGACCTGAAGGTCTATATCGACGGCGTCGAGCAGGGCACTGACGGTCCGTTCGTAATCGACATGACGCCCGGCGAGGTAAAGACCAATATCGTAAATACCAGCGGCAAGAAGTTGCCCAGTACGGGCGGTGCCGGTACGTACGCGTTCTATATCGGCGGTGGTGTACTCGTCCTGGTCGGCGCAGGCGCCATGATCATGATGCAGAAGCGGAAGAAAGGGTCCGCTGAATAACCAATATGTGAATGTCCGGGGCGGATGGAGCTCGTAAGAACCCCATCCGCCATTTCTTTTATAAGGTGGTCATGGATCCGTGAATAAGGTTCTTCGATATTTGCTCGGCGTGTTCGTCGTTCTGGTCGGTGCCGGGCTGGTGTCATATCCCACCATTTCGAATTGGTGGAACGAAATGCATACGTCCAAGGCCGTGCGCGATTACAGTGCCGTCGTTACGGAACTGGACACGGAAGGCCTGGAAGAGATGAAGAAAAAGGCACACGAGTATAACCGGGACTTGGCGAAGAAGCCCGATCAATTTGCCATGAACGACGAAATGATGCAGGACTATTATGAAACGTTGGACGTGACCGGTACGGGTATCATGGGTTATGTAACGATTCCGTCGTTGGACGTGAACCTGCCCATATACCATGGCGTCGACGATACCGTCCTGCAGACCGCTGTGGGGCACATGGAAGGTTCGTCCATGCCCGTCGGCGGCATGAGCACTCACGTCCTGTTGTCGGGACACAGGGGGTTACCTTCTGCTAAATTGTTTACTCATCTTGACAAGATGGAGATCGGTGATATCTTCTACTTAACGGTGCTGGATGAGACGCTGGTTTACCAGGTCAGCGAGATAAATACCGTGCTGCCCACGGAACCCGATTTGTTGTATATCGAAGACGGCAAGGACATGGTCACGCTCATTACATGTACGCCATATGGCGTGAATACCCATAGGCTGTTGGTGAGGGGGACGCGTGTCACGAATACGCAGAACAAGATATTGTTCGATGCCGGTTCCGTATACGAGTCTTCACGTTTCAAGTTGGTCGTCGCGTTGTGCGTGTTGGTTTCGGGAATACTTGTCAGTTCACTTGGATTATGGCTTGTATGCGTTAGGAGGCGAAAATAATGCGGCGTATGTTGAGTGTTTTGTTGTGCTTTTGCATGGTGTTCATGTCTGTCATCAATGCGAGCGCGACCGATTATGTTGACGCCAACGTGGCGATTGGTACCGAGACGTATCCCGACGCGGAGGCAATCCTGATGTTGGATGGTTCGGTCCTTGACCATGGTACGTTCGCGAGCATGTGGAACAAGGCCGTCAAGAAAGACGGCAGCGTCGTTCGTTTGAACAAGAGCATATTGGCCACGGAAGACGGTTTCGGTACCGGTGACGGGTTCTTCGGCGGTGGTCTTTTGGTGCCGGAAAACAAGCACGTGAGCTTGGATTTGAACGGCAATATATTGAACCGTAATCTGGTGGACGGAGGTTCCAACAAACGTATCATTACGTTGTTTTCGGATTCAGCTATGTTGAGCATATATGACGGCATAAATGATTCTGCCGGCGGCATTATTACCGGTTGCGATACGGACGGTTCCGCCATTTATTGCAATGGCACTATAAATTTTTATGGTGGTTCTATCCGCGAGAATACGGTAGGTCAGGCGACCGTGTGGGTCGGCGAAACCGGTTACTTCAATGTCGTTCCGAGCGCGGGACATGCCGAGATCGTTTCCAACGTCGGCAAGGCCGGTGCATTGTCCGCTGGAATCTATAATGAAGGCATGGTTACGGTAAAAGGCGACATCTCGGTGGAAGGCAACGTGGATTCTATGGGCGTGCCCAGTAATATCCGTATCGGGTGCGACGCGGACAATCGTACCGGTTCCATGATGATGGTGGGTCCACTTGGCGATGACAGTTACGTTCATGTCACGTCCGACGCGGGGTCTAGCGTAGTCGTGGAGAGCAGTGCCGATTACGAGGTTCAGCAGGGTGACGAGTCTCATTTCGCAAGCGACGATTCCGTCCATGTGTTCGACGTCCGGAACGGCTACATGATATGGCATGAGTCGGGTGCCGACGTCGAGTCGTCATTGGTCGTGGACGCAGGTACCGACGACGAGTGGTCTATTACCGGCAGTTTCGCGGGCATGTGGAACCTGGCCGCGTCATTGGGCAAGGGCGAGGTTACTTTGCTCAAGAACGTCACGGCCCGGTTTCCCGACGATACGGCCGTATGCTCCACGTTCGGAGAGGGCATCGGGTTCGACGGGAACGGCAGGTTGGTAGTCGAGAACGATAGTGCCGTCGTACTTAACTTGAACGGATACACGTTGGACAAGAACATGTCGGACAAGGAGTTTGGCGACGTGGCCGGTGAGATATTCATCATAAAGTCCGGCAGCATGCTTTCGATCAAGGACGATACGGACAATGGCGCCATAACGGGCGCGTTTGGACGCGACGCTGGCGCGTTCTATGTGTGCGATGGAGGCGTGCTTGACTTCGCGGGCGGTATCCTGTCCGGTAACCGCAGCATGGAGGGTTACGGCGGCATCTATAACAATGGTGACGTTTACATCTCGGGTGGGCATATCACCGAGAATTCCGGCGGTATTTACTTGGCCGACGGCAGTACGGCTCACGTATCAGATTGCGCGCGCGTGTACGACAATATGCGTGACGACATGAGCGACAACATGCGTATCGGCATCGGGGCCAAGGTTTACGTGAAGCCTGGTTTGGATTCCTCCGCGAACGTCTATTTCAATTTCGAGGACGAGGCCGAAACCAGGGTTGCGCAGAAGGAATCCGATTCAGATGGCAAATTGACAGGCGAGGACGCCAATGCGTTTATTATGGACAGCGAGAAGTACCATGTCGAAGTCAACGGAGACGATCTGGTGCTTGGCGCCGTCATTAAGAACGTAGAGGCATCTTACAGCGATCCGGATGGCAAGCTGGTGAAGACTGGTACGTTTGACGATTGCTGGTCGTCGGCAGCTGAACAGGGCGGCACTGTGCGCCTGATCGACAACGTCGATTTGTCTGTCGCGAGCTCGTTGCTCGTCGACGACGTCGAAGTGTCCCTCGTGTTGAATGGGTTCATGATGAACATTACGAGGTCCGGTACGACGACGACCTCCGTGTTCAAGGTCCAGAATGGTGGTTCCATGACCGTCCGTGGCAAGGACGATCCGCATGACGATCGCGTGGTCGTGGCTACGGTTGCCAAGTCCGCGACGAATCTCAGGGAAACGTTCCTGGATTGGAACGAGTACAAGGCGACCCAGCCGTTCGGTACGACGAAATACGTCCATTACCTGATTGAGTCCAACGGAAACAATTACGAGCTTGTCAAGTATACCCACGATTTCGCGGACGTTGGCAAACTGGTCATCGCGGACAACAGCCAGGGGTTCCTGGTCGACGATAACAGCGAACTGACCATACGGGGAGGACTGTTGCTTGGCAGTTCCCAGTTGATAAACGTCACGAACAGTTCCGTCCTGACCGTGGCAGGCGGGTTCATCTACGGCCACAAGAATACGCCCGTCATTATACAGGGTGGTTCCAGGATCGAAATGAGCGACGGCGAGTTCATAGCCAATACGTCAACGGTTAATGGCGGCGCCGTACGTATATTGGATTCCACGTCATCAGGCCGGTTTACGGGCGGTACGATAGCGAGCAATACGGCTACCAGGTACGGCGGTGCCATTTCGAGCGCGGGCGACGTCGTGCTCGGTTCCAATCTCAAGATGTCCATGAACCATGCGTCCTATGGCGGAGCAGTCGCCATGGTCGGGTCAGGTACGTTGACCGCCAAGAACCGTAAGTTCCTCGGCCCCCAGGCAAGCGACGGCGGCGGTGCCATTTGGAGCTCAGGCCATGTCGATCTGACGGAGTGCGAGTTCGTTGGCTGTGGCCTTACGGATGCGGGGTCGCAAGGCGGTGGTGCCATCTATATGCGCGATACGTCAGGCAACAGCCTTGTGGATTGCGTGTTCAACCAGTGCGAAGGTTCTTCCGGTGGGGCCATAGCCGTCACGAACAAGGCCGTAGCCGTAATTGATGGTGCCAAGATCTCCAGGTGCGTGGCAGCGGGCAACGGCGGAGCCATTTATTCAGGGTCCGGTGCGTCGGACATCAGGGACGTGAGCATCAATGACTGCGTTTCCGGACAGAACGGGGGAGGCATTGCCATATACAATGGTTCCGCGCAGATTAGCGGTTCCATTTCCGGGTGTTCGGCCGCCGTCGGGGGCGGCATCATCATTGACGCCACGGCAAGTAACGTGGCCGTGGATGAGACGTATGTGATCGGTAATACGGCCAACCTCGGGGCCGGTATCTATGTCGGGAACAACATGGATAACGACATCATTTCGGAAAGCGTCATCGAGGGCAACGTGTCATCGACGGACGCGGGCGGCATAGGCGCTTACGGTACGAACAGGCTCCGTATCCTTTCGACCCAGATCCTGGGCAACCACGCCAACGAATCCGACGGATATGGCGCGGCCATCATGCTGACGAAGGGGTCCTTCGTCGTGCAGGGATGTGAGATCGCCAGTAATACCGGATTTGCCGGGACCGTGAATATCGGTCCAAAGGTAGATGCCGTTATCGCCGAATCTGATATTCACGACAATACCGTGCAGCTGTCGGGCGGCGGCATTCGTTTGACGAATAGTTCGTTAGACGTGACAAATACCAAGATTCGGTCGAACATTATTGCGGGTACGAGTTCCGAAATCAATGAGAACTTCGGTGGCGCCGGTATCATCTCGATGAACGACAGCGTCCTGAACGTCACGAACTGCAGTATTACGAACAATAGCGCCAGCGTGGACAAGACCAGCGGCGACGGCAATCTTGGAGGCAACGGTGGCGGCATATTGCAGCAATGGTCGGTCGTACGCGTGACGGACAGCAGCATAAGCCGAAACGTCGCGAAGAATGGTGGCGGCATTTACTGTACTACGTTGGGCAAGGAAGTCCTGTCCATCATCGATAGCCAAATCGACAGGAACGAGGCTTATGACCGCGCGGGCGGCATCAATACCCGAGAGGACATGA
The DNA here is from genome assembly GCA_014804995.1 of Clostridia bacterium. Lineage (GTDB taxonomy): Bacteria > Bacillota > Clostridia > Christensenellales > Borkfalkiaceae > Coproplasma. Next base: position 5,374 of record JAAUYS010000202.1, on the reverse strand, counting down.
CCCTGACAATCGGTGGTAAGGTCCGTGCGATGTACAACCAGTCCGATTTCGGAGAGAGCGACGTTTATTTGCGTACGGGCGTAGTGATGCAGATCATAAAGACGTTGGACAAGCAGTCCGATATCGGCGTCTCTACCGACAGGTCTCCTACCGTGTTCAATCCCGTTCCGTTTGCGAGCGGCATCGATCTGGAGAACGCATTGAAGTATTTCTATCATGACAATATCGAATGGGAGAAACGGTACGACGAGAGCCTGGGCTATGATTTGTTCGTGAACGACAGCGCTATGGGCGAGCTGTCCGAAGACGACAATACCGATTACGACGGTATCTTGGTACAGTATTACGCGGTCCAGAACCTGCCCGCCAGGGTCGCGTCGAACGCAACGTCGTTCGAGCTCATCGACACGAGCGGCGGCGTATTGCCGACGAACCAGGATACGCACCGGAAGACGATAAGCGCGTATATCGACAACGCGACCGGCCAGGTTGTGATGCAGGAGCAGCTGAGTCGTATATTCAAGGCCCGTGTGTTCGATTACGATCGGTACTTGCAGGCCGAGGTACTGAACCGGTTCATGAAGGAAGACGGTTGGATGTGGTCCGCGAACGAGATCTGGATCCTGAAACCGGGCAAGCTGCAGAACAGCCTGACGAAGTCCGACTGGGACATCGTCCAGTGGGAGCCCGGCAAGACGTTGGGCGAGCTTGGCATCAAGGACGGGGACTGTATCCGCATCGTGAGCGAGTCCGTGGAGTCGAGTATCGACGTGGATACGACGTTCTATGATTATGACATTACGGATGGCGTATGGTACAGTACCAAGAGCGATGCCGACAATTACCGTAACGCGAAGACGGTCAGTTCCTGGAGCCGTACGACGACGTCGTACCAGAACACCGGTGCGTGGGGCATAAATTCCAATGCAAACTATGGGTTCGATACCCGTGCGGAAGGTACGCGCCTGACATTCGGTAACGTAAATACAGGCGTCGCCCATCGTGGCGACAAGTTCGAGGGTTATTACATGAATGGTGCCAACCTGGCCTCGAACAATTATCGTCAGTGCGTGTTCGGTCTCGTGAAGGGCCTCGATGATGCCGGCAATATAATCTATGCGGATGGTATCTCGGTGCCCAACCTGTTCGACGACGGCGACGCCATAGGCAAGACCGTCATTGGCGAGAGCACGCTGCATTTCAAGCGTGTCGGCGACACTTATACACTTACGGCGGTAAACCATGGCGGGGATACCGTGCTGTCCGATTTGGATACGTTCGAGCATCCGGTCTATGATGGCAAGACGTATACCAGTATCTATACGAATAATTTCTGGCCCATGGACGAGCTGGGCGTGGCCGATACTGACGGGCACGACTTCAAGACCGGCAGCGTCGAGATGACCAAGGGCAAGTACGGTTACTTCAGTGGCGGTTTGACCGGTGACAATTACGTCGATTCCAAGGGCAACGGCAAGGCGTCATCCGGTACGTGGGCCCCAAGCGATGATGGTATCGACCACAATAATTTCTTCGGCATGCACTTCGCTGTAAAGTTTAGTACGGAAGAGGACTACGTGGCCTCGTTGGGCTATTACTTCTTCGGTGACGACGACATGTGGGTGTTCCTTGACGGCGAGCTTATCTGCGATATCGGCGGCGTTCACAGTTCCGCCGGCAGTTATACGGATTTGCGTGACTATATCGAAGAGGGTGACACGGGCGAGCATATGCTGAGTTTCTATTATACGGAACGCGGCGCGTCCGGTTCCACTTGTTGGATGCAGTTCAACCTGCCCCATAACGTCACGGCCTTGACCGATGATTCGTTCATGTTCCTGAAGACGAACCAGAACGGCAAGCCGCTCGGCAATGCCGTGTTTGGCCTGTATCGTGACCAGGCGTGCCAGGATTTGTTGCAGACGGTCGTTTCCGATGAGACCGGCTCTGTCAACGTGACGGATCTCGAGACGACCTGTGTCTATTACCTGAAGGAAATGAGTGCTCCCGAGGATTATGTCGTCGACGAGAACACGTACGTCGTTACTTTCGGCGAGGGTGCATGGAGCATGTACGACATCAGTGACGGTACGAAGAACAAGCTCAGCAGCCTGGTAAACGAGTACGATCCGAAGGTCCTGCCCGAGATGCCGGAGACGGGCGGTATTGGTACGAAATGGATTTACGTGGGCGGTGGCGCGTTGTTGTTGAGCGGCCTCTGCACATGGCTGATTATCGATTCACGGCGCAGGCGCCGGAATTACGTGAGGTTCTGAGAATAGGGAAGAGGGGTGCCATTTAATGGCACCCCTCTTTTCGTAGCAGTCGGGCCGTTAGGCCCGACGAGGCGGACGTCTTTCGAGGGCCGTAGGCCCGAGTTAGAGGTCCAGCCGGCTTAGCCAAGCTCGACGGAACCGTCCTCATGGATGGTCCCCTTGATTTTGCCCGACTCGATGTCCTTCTTGATTTGGTCCTTGAGATCCCTGGGCACGTTCGTGTGCGCCATGGTATCGTCGAATGCTTTCTTTTCGTTCTTATCCATGATTCAGTACCTCTGCTTTTTTTCTTGTTAACCGACATCATACGATGTACCATGTTGGCCTTGCGGTCGTGAGAAATTTTGTTCGCGGGTCTTTATTTCCTCCATGGTGGGCATCTTCGCCATGGGTCTCGGCGTCCATTGGTTCAACGACTGGTATTCCGTGAACAGTTCAGGCTGTCGTTCGTATACGAAAGACAGGAGCAGGTCCTTCTGTTCCTGGGCCGTTCGGCATGTATTCAGCTTGGACATGCGTTTCTTGTCCTGCATGAAGTCCTGGAACATGGGCGAGTAGGTCCGTAACGTCGCTGTCAGGTCGTGGTGCGCAGGCGCCTGTTCCGGGTGGTTTATCTTTCTCTGGATCGTGGCCATGGCGTCCTGCGGCGTCCGTACGGGTCCATCGACATACCATTCGGTATCCTTGTGCGTCGTAAGGCCATTGTTGAAGAAGTCACGCTGGAACGCGTCCGTATCCGTCCTGGGCGCGACGTCGTCCTTCTTTTCCCGGACGATCTTCATGGCATAGTGCATGGCGTCCAGTTCCATGGGGTTGTTGTAGTAGTCCGCCTGGTAGAATTCCGGGATGGTCTGCCTGAGTATTTCGGACTTGGCCATCTCGACGATCCGGGGGTCGTCCGTCGGTTGCCGTATGGCCTGGTCCTGTTGGGCGTGCCTGAAGGACTTGGCCATTTCGATGGCGGTCCTTTCGAAGTTTATCTCGTCGTAGGACGTACCGCTAAAGCCAAACCGTTCTACGTCCTTCATGCCGATCAGTATGGCCTTTTTGTTTTGGTTTCTCGTGAATACGGAGCCGTAGGCGTCCTTGTCGTAGTATACCTCGATTCCGTACTTTTTCGACATGGTGTCCGCATACTTGTCGCACATCCCGTAGAAGTCCTTGCTTTGTTTCTTTTCCTTGTGCCTTTGTTTCCAGTTACGTACGGCGTTCCGTAGGTTCATAGCGCATCATTCCTTTCCAAAAGGGAAAAGCCCCTCGGTTGCCCGAGAGGCTTTTGGCGAGACTCCACAGCGGGTGCGATTGTATTCGCAAAGTTGTCTCCGGCTTATATATCCATTATAATATATTTTGTAGGAAAGGTCAACGGTTACTGCCAATCCGTTTCCTGGTTTCCGACGAACAGGGATACGAGTTCATCCGTAGTCAGGTCTACATCGGGAATCTGGTGGGTCGGAACGGCGAAGTCGACGTATAGTTCGCATGTTTCCGTTTCCGGCAGCCTGACTTTCTCCGGAATAAATCGGCAATGGTCCATGCAAGCCTTTAAGATTACGGTCTTGTCGTCCGGCGACAGCCGTCCCTTGATAACGCGCGTCACGGCGTCGTTTCCGTGCTTATAGAGCAGTTTCGTGTTCCGGGGCTCGTCCATCCATTGGTTTTCGTGGGGGCAGAGGCACAGGTGCGTGTCTATCTTTGAGAGCCGTATCTTTTTTTTGGACAAGAATGATTGCGGGATACTCACGAACGATTCCCAGACGTTGTTCTTCGTGAAGTCCAGCTTGTTTTCCAGGCAGTATTCCTCCATGACGATGGAGCAGTAGTTTTCCATGGAGGCCCTGTCTTCGGCATATTTCGACGGTATCGATACGACGTAGCCGTTCATTCTGCTCAGGGCCAGTATGAAATTCACGTACGATTGTTTTCTTGGCATGTGTCATCACCTATCATATGTAAACCCGCCGGAGGCGGGTTTTCGTTTAGAACTCGGTATCGTATTTCGGGTTGCCGAGCAGTTCGCCGGTCTTGACGATTGCCTGCTTTTGCAGGTTTATGTTGTAGGTGTCTTTGTTCGTGATGACGAGAGCGTTGCCGCCCACGTATCGGAGCTTTTCCCATCCGACGTCGATGAGGATACAGGCGTCGTCAGGATGGATGAGCGGCTGCAGCTCGGCGATGAATCGGTCAAGGGATTCATCCGGGTCGTATTCCTCATATTCTTCGTCATCTTCGTCATAGCCATTATTTGAAAGACCATTGAATGTGCCGTAGACACCGAAGCCCACCTTGATCGAGCCGTCTTCCTTTGTCGTCTTCCAGACTTCGAGTTCATCTTCGGAGCTGCATCTGTCCATGAGGTCACGGAATGCGTCGAGGTCGGTTACGCGGAAGTCGTTGGTCTTTGTCGAGCAGATGTAATTAGCCATCGTTAGTTAAGTCCTTTTCATGTATTCTGTAGATGTCGTGCGTGATGTCGTACAGTTCGGCTACGAGTTCCGTGTGGTCTTTTTTGACTACCACGGCGTAGATCTTCCTGTACGTTCTTTCGGGGTAGCAGTAATGGGTCGCGTGGTCCATGGTATCCTTGATGCGGGCCATGAGGAACGCGTTGTGGTCCACGCCGGACTCTCGGAATCCGATGCCGAAGATTCTCATCTCGTGTTCATCGGATGGGGTCTTCATGTATTCGTTGATCGTCCGCACGTCGATGAGCAGGTCGGACGAGAATCGTTCGCACCAGCGACCGGCGGCGTTGATGCACTTGGAGTAGATGCTCGACATATTGATATTGTCGATGCGGCCGTTTTCCGACGCGAGAAGGTTGCCGTTCCTTTTTGCCGTGTTGACGGCGTCGAGCAATGTTTCCGGCGTATTCATGATTATTGTGAAGTCGATTGCCATATATTCATCCTTTCCATTTCAGGTTTCCGAACTCGGGTGCGAGCCTGACGACGTACGCATCCCATCTGTTGTCCTTTACGTTGCACGAGGCATGCGCATATGCGGCTGTCGCGGGTTCGATCCAGTCATCCCCGTCGTCCGGGTCATGTACAAGCCATTGTTCCTCCGCCAGGGCATTTGCTAACTTGACGGCGTCG
>JAAUYS010000201.1 GCA_014804995.1 Clostridia bacterium | reverse complement strand
GGTCGTACCACGTGGTTGTGCCTTCGAACGAATAGTCCGTCATCTTCCTGATGTCGGCGGGTACGTGCGCTCGCAGCATGGCGATCATGCCTTTTGTTGGAGTCGTCGTCAATCTGTTCGAGAAGTCGTCATTCTCGATGTGGTCGATCTCGATATAAAAATCCGTATAGTAAGACATCTGGGGTCTCCTTTTGGTTATTCAGTCTATCCGTAGAGTTCCCGCCAGTAATGCGACAGGGAACAGGTGCGTTCGTTTACGAGCTGCCAAGCGATTTCCTGCCTTTCCTTATCTTTGCCGGCGTTTCCGATTATGCCGAGCAGTTCTTCGATTTCAGGATCAGCGAGGTCGTCGGTCTTCAGTTCGCGGAAAACGTAGTGGTTCGTGCCGTCGTGGTGTGCGTCCAGGCATTGGACGTCGCCGTCCTCTTCATAAAATTCGACGTAGTCGCCTACCGCGACGCCGAATATCTTGTCGAGCGTCGCATCCTCGAGTAACTTGTATCCCATAACCGTTCCATGCCAGAGCCCGAGGGTACCGACACAGAGGATCGTGCTGCTGTGTTCCATATCGACGTTGCTTATATTCGCATGTTCGTCCTCAAGGTTCTGGTCGTTGTCGTCCATCATGAATCGCATGACGTCCTCATTGGTGAAAATATCCTCGGAAGGGTCCGGGTCCCCGAGTTCCAGGAAATTGCGGTATTCCCGTATGGCCTCGTCGCCCGTGTCGATCTCGTTGGTCCATATCACGTGTTTCATATGTCGTCTCCTTCATACCGTGTTTCGGTCTCATAATAATAGTTCAGGTGGGGTATGACGTCGGTGCCTTGGCCGAAGCGAACAACTGAGCAATTCCTCGACCTTGCGAACATCACGACATCGAACAGGTCCTCTGACAGATCGTCCGCGAACTCGTGGTCACAGAAGTCGCCGATGGTCACGAACATGCCGATGCTCGTGACGGCTACGGCTATCGTCTTGAACTTCGGCTTGTATTTCACGAGTCCTTTGTACGTGTTGGGCGCCAGGTGCAACGGCGAGAGCGTCATCATGCGTTCGATCTTGGGTTCCTTGTTGTTCGATGCCTTGCTTGCGTTCAATTTTACAGTCATCGTTGTGTCCTTTCCATTTTTCGTTATGTAATAGATTATCCGCACACATTTATATTCGTGTGCGGATAATTTGTTTCGTCTTGTTTCGTTAATCGTTCAGTTTACGGGCATTTTTCAGTATGTTGTTCCGTGCCATGCATGCCATGATGTCGGCGTGTATGTCTTCTTGCGGCCTGATTCCATGGACATCGTCGTCACACGGGATTACGTTCCAATCGAACTCGGGCATGTCGGCCACTTGGTTCGCCGTATAGTAGCATTCCCGCAGGAAATCCTTGTTCGATTCATAGACGTCCTTCTTTCCGTTCAGGTTCTTGTCGGGGCTCTGCTTTTTCTTCGAGCGCTCGTCGAGGAGCTTGACGGACATGTTCCATGAGAGCCTCAAGTACAGCGTCAGGTCGGGGGCAGGGATGCGGAGCCTTACAGTCTCGTAGTCCCAGAGCCAATGCAGGAATTCGCGCCTCTTGCTCTCTGGGAGTTTCGTCGTCTGGTATATCATGTTGGCCGTTATGTAACGGTCCGATATGACGACGTGTCCGGCGTCGAGCCAATCCCGCCATTCCTCTGTCTGGTACGAGATTGCCCGGTCGCAGGCATAGTAACTCGACACGAGGTACGGGTTCTCCCATCGGGAGTCCGTGCTCGTACGATTGGACAGGTGTTCCCTCACGAGCGTACTGGATGGGTTCTCGTACCTGGGGAAGTCGATGAGGTGTGTATGGTAGGTCTTGGACAGTTCCTCGAACAGGAGCTGGGCCTGCGTATGCTTGCCGGATCCGTCGAGGCCGTCTATCGCGATGAGCGGCATGTCGTCATTCTCCTTTTCTTTCTTTATTTCAAGCTTAGCAGTATCAATAGCTTGCTGCGTAGTTTCCTGGCGACGTCGTCCATGTCCGTCACGAGCGCGACGCGGTCCCGGAGTTCCTGGTCGGTCAGGTTTTCGGGTGCATGTGCCGCGTTGTGCAGCAACGGTTTCTCGAGCCGGTTTTCCTTTTCGAGCAGCAGCCAGTGGTCGAACGAACCGTGTATGCCAAGGTAGTATTTCGGGTGTTTTCTCTGAAATTCAAGCGTCAACTTGTCCCTATACCTTACGTACCTGGTGGACAGCCGATGCCTGTCCGCGCATATGGCATATATGTCTTCGTTCGTCGTAAGGCCGTATTCGGGGGTCGGCCTGAATATCAGGCTGGAATACCTGTATCGTTCAATAGAACCGTTGGGCGGTACGTATGTCTTCGTATGTTCGTCCAGCCATTGGATCATCTCGGGTCTGGTCATGTTTCATTCCTCCGTGTAGATTCTGTTCGCCCTGTCATGCATGCCGAGTTTCAGGAAGTAGTCATAGAGGAATTCCTTCTGCTTGGACGTCAGCCTCTTGCATTCTACTTTCGGATCTGACATGGACGGGCTGTGCACGAGGCAGAAGTTGAGTTTGTCGACCAGATAGTCGGCGGAACTATATAGTTCGTCCAGTTCGCTCCTCGTGAGGACGTTCTTTTTGAGCAGGTATTCCCGGGCCCAGTTCTCGTGGTCGGCATAGTCCACGGGATACCACGTACCGTCGGGGGAGAGCCATCCGAAGTCGGATTCCATGAACGTATGCAGTCGTTCCACGAGCTCGCTCGCCTCGTTGACAGGGAATATCTTCTCGCCCATGGCCGTGTTTATGGCCTTGAGGTAGTTCTCGGGGACGAATTCCATGATTTTGTCCAGGATCTTCATATGATGCTCGTGCTGTTCCTCGAGTTCAGCTAGGCGTTCGGTCATCTTCCTGAGTTGTTTTTTGATTAATCCGGACTTGCCCGTGGGCGTGAGCCGGATCTTTTCTTCGGGATACACACCCGAGAGCTGGAGCTGGCCATCGAGTATCAGGAAGTTGGTGTAGAACACGTCCTTCGGATCCGTGTTCGGGTCGGCCGGTGTCATGGAATCCGAAATCAGTTTCCATGCGGTGGCGGGATCGTTGTCGTACGTTAGCTTTTCCATCGCGAGGTTCTGGATGAACGCGGAGTCGATGGAAAAGTGCAGGTTCCTCGTCATGTTTTTTCATCCTTTTGAGCTTGTAGTCTTATGTCCTTGTATACCTCGAAGTATGCGTCCTTGATCCTTTGCGTCGATTCAGGGTCGGACATGAGAGTCGTCCGTAGTGTGAATATCTCGGGAATATGTTGTTCGTCCATGAGCTCCGGTATCTTGAGCATCGTGGATACGGCCGTGTTTATGCGGCCGAGTTCCTCGTCCCGTTCCTTGGTCGTCGTGTACCTGGGATACGGGACCACGTTGTCACTTAGCGTCCGTAACATGGGAATCCCTGCGTAGTCGGCCTTTGGTTGGGGTACGGGCTTTGCCGAACTGAACGACAGGTGCACGGGAAACGTTTCGTATGCCGTCGATCCCAATGCATCCTCGTCCCCGACCATGCCGAGGATTCCGTATTCGGCCCAATAAATGAACGTGGTACTGAATACGTTCATCATGACCTGCAGGTCCATCCCGTATTTCCTGTTGAGGCTCTTGGGCCTTTGGTACGGCCGTTCCAATACGTCCCGTATGCTCGGCAATTCATGCCGTATGTTCATCAGGATTTGTCCTATGTCTTTCAGACGCATGTCGTTCGTTTCGGATATGGTCTCGAAGACCGAGACTATCGTCTTGGCTGTTCGGAATGATATTTGTATCGAGTAGGCCATCCTTAACACCTCGTTTTGTGTCATTGCGTTTATTATAACATATTTTTAGTAGTTTCGCAAGGTGTTTTTCCTGGTATTTTGGACTGTTTTGGTGTGTATCGGCAAAACAGTGTTTTGGTTAATCTTTCCTTTGCAACGAACGTTTTGTCTGTTGATTTCCATGGCGTCCCGTCGTATGATTAAGGTAGTAATATTTCTTGGAAAGGCAGAGTGGTTATCGTGGATAAAAAGGAAAGACGTTGGCTTGTTGCCGGATGCGTATTCCTCCTGTTGATTATATTCTTGTGCGCGTCCAGTCCTTATTGGGATACGTGGTCCCAGGACACGGGGACTGCATCCCAGTGCAATTGTCCCTGGTGCCAGGCGGAGAGGGAAGGCATCAATCTTGATGAGTACGGACTGGACTATTATTACGACCAGGACGGGCTCAACATCATAATGTCGCCGTACTGTATGTTGGGCGAAGGCGAACCTGCCGGGGAGCCTATCGAGGAACCGGTCCATAATCCGGACGGGTATTACGTCATGTACGAGAACGGCCATGACATCGTCCTTTATTCCGACGGGGACGGCAATTATTATTATTGCGAGTCGGAGGACGGTTATCCCGTGATTACGGACGAACCGTACGAAGGATGGGTGCCTGGCGAGGAACCCATAGACGATACGTACGGGGGCGTTGCAGGGGAAATGCCCGTCGTGGGCGAGGACGGACAGACGTTTTACATCCAGTTCGGTGATTGAGCAAATCGGGGCGCATCGGATGATGCGCCTTTTCGTTTTGGTCTGGATGCGTGCGTTTTTATACTTGACTATTACTGTTGTTCGTGTTATAATATATGTATGGATTGGGAGGTGGCCACGATGGAGTGGAACGAACTCGAGAATTACGATTACGTCAATTCGATACTCATGCCCGAGTTCAGGATTAGGAAACTGTTCCATAACCTCAGCCTTGACTTCGATCGTAAGGTCGTCGTCGAGCTGTTGTCCGAGGTATTCCACGTTACGACGCATGACGTGAGGTGCAGGCTGCTGGACTTGGGACTGGTGTGACGTCATGCTGTACGTCATTTTTGCCATTTGCATCCTGGTCGTGTCGTTCCTGATCTGTTATTGGGCCTTGCTGTCAATACGATTCAGGTTGAACAGGAGCAAGGTCCTGGATCGGAGCGAGTTCGAGTGGTTCTTCGGGCATGGTCCCCTCGAACTGCACGACGTCGACGTGGATATCGAGGACGTCAATTTCCTGGAGGAGGATTTCGAAAGAGAGGTGAAGAAGTTTGTCGAAACGCGACAAGTACGGTAACTATATCGACTTCAGCGACGATTCCCTGTGCGACGTCACGACGAAGGGCCTGGCCGGGCATTACGCGGAGACGATAGTCCAGGTCATGGCCTATGCGCTGCACGAGCTGTACGGGGACAAGCTGGATGGCCTGGTGTCCGCCGTAAGTACGTTCCGCACGGTATACGTCCAAGCATACACGCTGTCGTGCGTCATCGAGGACATATGCCCCGGGCTCGATGGCATGGAATGCGCGATAAACGGTATCTTTGGCAAGGACAGCGACGAGGCACATATCGTCGACGGGTTCCAACGCGTATACGAAACGTTGGATTCGGTCGTATCGGACGAAGGCAACGTCGACGTGCAGAAGTTCCTCGGCTCGAAGTCCGACCTGGCATTGGGCGACAGGATGAAAGCCCTGTTGGGTCTGGTCGACGGAAAGCTCGGCTGGGTCGAGAGGATAGGCATTGAGAAAAGTGCATGGGTGGCAAAGGCCAAAGCGGAATAAATCAAAGAATGGGAGAAAAACATGAAAATTACGGAAGAAAGGTTCAAGGTCTCCGATCTGGTGCAGGGCTACAAGAAAGGTGACATGACGACATGCCGGGACGGCGAGTTGATTCTCGTCGACGCGGGCTGCGACGGGCACGTCCTGTGCGACGAAGACAGAGACTATATGATTCAGTGCATGCTGTCCGGTTTCCCCATCGGCGTATTCCATCTTTATCGGAAGTCCGATACCATGATGAAGGTCATGGACGGCGTGGCACGTCTGTGCGCCATATGCGAGTATACGAACGATGGGTTCCCGGTAAACGGCAAGGCCTTCAGCAAGCTGAAGCCCGACTTGCGGGCGAAGTTCCAGGATTACGAGATTACGGCCTATGTCTGTGACGGCAGTCAACAGGAGTGTTTCCAATGGCTGAGCAGGATGCGCAAGTACGGCTATAACAGCCTTACGGAGCAGAACATTTCCGATACCGTGTTCTCGAGCCCGTGGCGCGACGACGCCAGGGTCCGGTTGATGGCCCTGGTCCGCGAGAACCCCGATTATTTCGCGGACGACGCCGTAGGCCGTATCGTGGAGATTGCCGTGGCGTGGGCCGCAAACAGGGAAGATATCACGTCCGAGGAATGGCTCGCGGACTATGAGGTCGGCGACAATGCGGACGTGCTCGTGAGGTACGTGACTCGCGTCATCGACTGGGTGAAGGAGATTTTCAGCGTCGTGCGTCCAGAAATCATGAAGGGCCAGCCTTGGGGCGAGCTGTTCAACGACTATGGCAACAAGATCCGCAAGCCCGACAAGGTGGAGGCCATCGTCAAGAACCTGGTGGACCATCCCGACATAGGCAACAAGATGGGCATCTACGAGTACATCCTCTGTGGCGACGACGATTGCCTGAACGTGAAGAAGTTCAAGAAACAGGACCTCCAGGCCGTCCTTGACGCTCAGGGTGGCAAGTGCGCGAAGTGCGGTTGCGAGCTGGCTGCAAAGGACGCGAAACTTATGCTCATCCAGGACTTCAAATCAGGCGGCCGCGTGGAGCTCATGAATGCCATGGCCGTCTGCAAGAAGTGCGGCAAGGAATCGAGGTGAACGCAATGGTGGATTTGAGTACGGTCACGTTCAACGTGTACCTGGACGAGCTGAGGGCCGCCATGAAGAAGGGCGTAGTGGCCCTTTCGGAGTGCAATGGCAGCCGCGAGTCCGACTGGTCCGATCACGTGATTTACGATGATACGTCCAAGTCCGACGAGATGCGGTCCGAATTCGAGCTGTTCGACATCGTGTCCCGATACGACATCGACGTCCATGGCAAGGTCCTCGCCATGGATCTCGCGAACAGGCTTGCCGATCGGATGGACTGGAAGTCGTACGGAGATCGGCCGATCATGTTGTTCCTGAGGATATACCGAACGGGCAAGGCACCCGAGGTGTGTATCCAGAGGACCTGCGGCGAGGGACTCGAGGACGTCATGACGATCGACAGGAAGGGCAGGGTCCATATAATAGGTTGATTCATGCCCCGTTGGGAGCGGCAACGCCGCGACCTTCGGGGCATTTTTTATAATTGTCTTGTCCATGTTTGTTCTATATGTTATAATGTATTCGAGAGGAGAGTGCTATAATTTATGTCCAAT
>JAAUYS010000200.1 GCA_014804995.1 Clostridia bacterium | reverse complement strand
TACAAAGCCGTCTACAATTTCGCCTACGGTAAATATTTTCAATACAGGTTCTTTCATTTGTTTTCACTCCTAAATCTTATAAAAATACGTTGATATGCAGATTGAACTATGTGTCCGTCCGAATTTATAAAATAGTTGTTTTTTCCGTCGTTTTGTACAAAATTAGCGTTTTCATTTGTTTTTCCGCCTTTCGCACCCGTTTTGCTACCGTCTTGCCGAACTTCCCAATAATCGTCATATTTTTTTGTGTCTGGTACGGCATCGTGGCAACCTCTTTGTGTTGCACCTAATATTTCAAACTGTTCAGGGCTATACTTTTCAAGAAATGATATGTGAACACCCATTATTCCTCCGTAGTCTTTTGAAATGTCGTCAGTATAAGTAATTTCTATCGCGTCGTAATTGTCGTATTTTAAATAACCGTTTTCTCTTATTTTTACGTGTTTACTAAAACGCAAATTATCCTCCATAGTCATAAGCGGAATAGGCGTATGTCTGCGCCCGTGTTCAATATTCGTAAACCACGCAGACGCTACGTTTTTCATATTTTTTTCGTTGTTTTCCATATCTGTATGAAACCACATTCCGCCGCTCCATTCCGTTTTGCCAGCCCATAACTTATTTTCTTTAATAAGAGGGAAAACCTCTTTGTACGTTACACAACTTTTATTGCCTACGATTAAAAACTTTTTACCACTTTCTATAAGCCAAGCCAAAAATTCACGAAACAAAGAGAACGGAGGATTAGTAACAATAATATCTGCTTCGTCTCTTAACCGTTTTACTTCTTCACTTCGAAAATCGCCGTCGCCGTCAAGGTATTCGTATTCCAAATCGTCTATATCAATTCTACCCGATTTATTTTTGTCGTGCGTAAGCGTGAATATTTTTCCGTGCTTTTTTGACTTGCTTTCATCGAATTTTGGACTTTCACTTTCAAATAATGATAATTGATAAACACTTCCGTATTTTTCTTTTTTACTCTCAAAAGCATAGCTCGTACTAATCAGTTTTTTAATTCCGAGACTTTCAAAATGCTCCGCAAAAAATCTTGTAAAATTGCTCCATTCTGGGTCGTCGCAGGGTAATAAAACAGTTTTTCCTCGAAATACGTCGACATTATATTCCAGATAAGCGTTCACTTCCTGCTGTATATCGGTATATCTCGTATAACATTCGTCATCTTTTACATTCTTTGCTTTTGATAAATTTGTATTTGCCATACTGAACCCCTTAAATAAAAAAGTGCGCCTACCGAAGTAAGCGCACAAAAAACGCAAGTTCGATAGTCGCCAAACTAATTCAATATGACAAAGACTGCTGTACTTCACCATTTAGAACTTGCATTTTTATCAAATTCAGTATGGTTAAAATACAGCAAAAAATGAGCCTTAAAATAAAAAAGCCTCTTTGCCCAGATTATATTAAATTAGTTTGGCAATATGAGTATAGCAAAAATTATAAAAATTAGCAAGCTATAATTCGACAAAGTTAGTCCTTATAAAAAAGTGTTCAAACACAGTCGCGCATACTCAGCTATAAATAAAATAAGCCGTTTTTGAGCGGAAAAAGCTCAAAAACGGCTGTTTTTTATATTTTAAGTTGCCAAGAAGCCGGCTGCACGAAGTGATGCAAGCAACTGGTTTAAAGTAGTGCCTACTTCGTCAGGGGTAGGCGTACTCTCTACGTCAGGCACTGCGGCCGCGGGGGTAATGGTTGCCTCAGGGCCGGTAGGTCCGGTTGCACCCGTTGCACCGGTAGGGCCTGTAACACCCGTGGGACCGGTGGGGCCGGTTGGTCCTGCAACGCCGGTTGCACCTGTTGCACCCGTATCACCGCGGGGAATAACAAAGTCGAATACGGCGTTCTGTGCTGTACCGCTGTTGGTTACTATTGCGGCAGTTCCCGCGTCGCCCGTATCGGTAGTACCTACTACGATTGAAGCGGATTCACCGTCTTCACCGGTAGGTCCGGGTTCGCCAGTCGCGCCAGTAGGACCTGTTACACCGGTAGGGCCGGTAACACCCTTGGGACCGGTGGGGCCGGTTACACCGGTAGGACCCGTAGCACCCGTTAAGCCTGCAATACCAGTGGGCCCCGTAGGTCCAGTTACACCAGTAGGACCGGTAACACCAGTTACACCAGTGGGCCCCGTAGGGCCTGCTACGCCGGTTGCACCTGTTGCACCCGTTGCGCCGGTACCTGCGGGGCCGGTCGCGCCGGTAGGGCCTGTGGGACCCGTTATTCCCGTTAAAGTATTGACGTAAATTCTTCTTACGTTTCCGCAACTTGAATTACAGCTGTTGTTGCAACCGCAATCCGAATTGCACGAAAAGAAAATACTTAATTTTATCATTAATTTTATACCTCTTTACCTAAAATGTTCTGAAAATATTGTTTGTTGATAAGATAGTTTTTGTCGTGCGGTTTTACTTTTCCCGCTTCTTCGTTATAGGCGTTAGCCGTAACGTAGTCTCCGAGTTTATCGTACAAAACGCACAACTGAATATTCGGAATGAAAGCGCAATAATCAAGGTTTACAAACCCGCCTTTTTGCAGGTCTATCTTATTGCTTAAAGCGCGTTGGTACCAATATATGGCGCAATTAACGTCATTTTGCTCAAAAAAATGCCAACCTAAAATACAGCAGGCTTCACTTCTCGGTTCGGCTAAAGTAAAGGACTTTAAAAGGGCGTTTAACGCCCCGTCATTGTCCCCGATAGCCGTATAAGCGCCGTATAGGTTTATACACGCTTCTATCTTGTTTTCTATCCACCCGTTACCGCGTAAAAAATCTTCTAAAACGGCAATTGCTTCCCTGTACATAGAGTTGGACAAAAGTTCTCTTCCGTAATAGAATTTTTCGCGTTCGTTGAGGCATATCCCGTGGGCAATGCGTTTTTGAAGGATATTTAAATTGCGCAAAGAATTGCCCGCTTTCAGCTTTTTGTGCCAGATTTCAGCGTCGGAATAAACGATATTGCCTTGCGGTGTTACAGCCTCGTGTACGGCACCGCGAAACTTGTAATTTCCGCTACGCCTGAATATTCTTTCCCTGTAATAGACGAAGGTTTTAATCCCCTCTTCACTCCCTGAAATGTACGGCAAGAAAGCCATATCGAAATCGGCTTTTTCCATAAGTTGTTTTATTTTAATGCAGTCTTCATCGGGTACGACGTCGTCCGCGTCAAGCCACATAACAAAATCGCCGGTAGCCTTTTCAAATGCGTAATTGCGGGCGTCCGCAAAATTGTCGTTCCACTCGTAAAAATAGACCTTATCGGTAAATTTTTTAACCTCTTCCACCGTTTTGTCGGCAGAGCCTGTGTCAACTACGATTATCTCGTCGGCAAATTTCTGCACGCAGTTAAGGCAACGTGAAACAACTGCCTCTTCGTCCTTTACGATAAGACAAACGCTTAACGGCATAAAAAAAACCTCTTGCAAATTACGCGGTACTACATAATATGCAAAGAGGTTTAATTTTGTATTTATTTTGAGTTTTCGGCTAGAAAAGCCGTAAAATCAATAGTTTTGGGGCTGAAACGCTTGTGTGTTGCCCAAATTGCCCAGGCAAGCAAGCCTATTGCGACCAGTCCGAAGATGACTAAGATTACCCAAAGATTGGGAAGAACTACGTAACTTTCCTGTATGAAAGGCGAACAGGTATAGAAGTAATAATTTGCCCCGCTGATTTCGGGAGTTGTTACCGCCATTAAGAAGAAAAACAAATTGTTTATTACGATGAAAACAGTAAGCGTAATGTTGCGGTAGAGCCTTCTTTTCATAAGTCCTGCTACGGTGCCTATGGAATGGCAGATTACTATATAAATCAGTGCAGACATGCCATCGCATCAACCTATCTCGCGGAGGTAATACAGCTCTAACTCGTCCACAAACGCTTCAACGGGTACGCCCCTTATAAACCAGCTTAAACAGAAAATTCCGTAAAACGTAAGACACACAAGGAGGAAAAATAACAGACCGAAGGCCACTGCAAAAAGCGGGCAAAGCATATGCCAAGCTGTCTTTTTATTGTGTGAAATTGGAATAGTGTGCGCAAGGTTCGGCGTCATATTTAGCCTTATTCCGTTACCGATTGCAAGCAAGAAAAGCACCAAGGCAATGATACTAAACAATTCTATAAAAGAGTTTAAAAAATAGATTGTATTAGGAAATATCACGCCCAAGAACATCAAGCTACCGAATATAACCATAGGCCAAAAGCCGTTGCTTTTATAGCTTATGCGCTTACTGTTCAGCGCCGAATAATATCTTATGAAGCTACTTTTATATAATAATTCTCTCATAACATTTCTCCTGAAAAATTTTGAAAAATTGCGTTAATTCAAGCATATGTGGGGGTCTATTGAAAAAATTACATATTTCTTCCGCCCAGCATATGGATAAACATTTCTTCAACCGTGGGTACTTTTGACTGTATGCCCTCCCCTTCTAATTCCTTGTCGGAAGTCAGGAACGTATAGCCGAACATACTCTTTTGAATGCCTATTGCGGAAGCACGCATACGCTCCGTCATCTCGGCACACTGGATAAGGCGGTACCTTTCGGTAAGGACTAATTTATCTTCATCCAAAGTAACTTTGCCGTCTTCAAGCATAACGATATAATCTGCAATTTTATCCAAGTCCTCGGTAATGTGGGTTGAGAACAGCACGGTGTGGTTCTCATCCATCATAAATTCCTGAATAAGCCCTACAATCTCGTTTCTGTCGTAGGGGTCTATACCCGAAGTAGGTTCGTCAAGAATCAATATTTGCGGTCTTTGGCAGAGGGCAAGTATAATGTTGTACTTCTTCTGCATACCGTAAGAATACTTGTTAATTTTTAAATCGTTGGGCAAATTGAACTTAATCATAAGCCGG
This sequence comes from Clostridia bacterium, assembly GCA_014804995.1. Classification (GTDB taxonomy): domain Bacteria; phylum Bacillota; class Clostridia; order Christensenellales; family Borkfalkiaceae; genus Coproplasma. The sequence continues at coordinate 2,248 of JAAUYS010000200.1, read as the reverse complement.
TTGTACATTTCCATATCGAAGTTCTTAAACGACGCTTTGTACAATTTGACTATATTTTTAGGTTTTGCAAAAGTATTGAAGTTGGGCGTATCGAAAACGCAAGCTATAGAGTTCAGAATTTCCAACTCGTGTTCGGCAAATTTCAAGCCGTTGTACAAGACACTTCCTGAGTTAGGGTCTTGCTGGCGCATAATAGTTTTAATAAGCGTGGATTTACCCGCGCCGTTTCTTCCGACCAGCCCCGTAACGCAACCGCTTTTTATGTTAAGGTTTACGTTATCTAATTTAAATCTACCGAAGTCTACGGTCAAGCCGTTAATTTGTAAGCCGTCCATATTAACCCAAAATCTCCTTATAAATTTTTTCTATTGTTTCTTTACTTATAGAATTCATTTCAGCAAATTCTTTTACGTCCTCAAATTTTTCTTTGAGAACGCCCGTTGCGTAGCCCTCCGCCGTTCCGCTTCCGATTTCGGCTACGAATACGCCTTTACCCTGTACAGAATACAGAAATCCTTCCGCACACAAGTCGTCGTAGGCGCGTTTTGCCGTTATTATGCCTATCTTTAACTCCTTTGCAAGAGTGCGGATAGACGGAAGCGTCTCCCCCGCCTTTAAGCTTCCGCGAAGAATTTCACCGCGTATTTGGCTTTTAATTTGTTCGTAGATGGGTTCACCCGTCTCGTACGTTATAATTACGTGCATTTTTTACTCACTTTGTGTTACTACTGTGATTATACATTAGATACAGTTGCCTGTCAAGAGATTTTTAAAAATAATTAAAAAATTTTTACTAAGCAATGTTTATTGCAATTAACAATTAAAAACGCTTGCAAAAATTTAATTTTTAGTTATAATTATAAAAGTCAACTAAATCATAAGTGCTACTATGGCTCAGCTGGTAGAGCAGCTGATTCGTAATCAGCAGGTCGCCAGTTCGAATCTGGCTAGTAGCTCCAAAAACAGTACCGTTTTTATATGGCGGTACTGTTTTTTTATTAAGACAAGCGGGGATTTCTTCTTTTCATAAAGTTTATATACTCCAAATATCATATTGTATGAGAATTTTTAAGGGAAAAATATCGCCGTTTATCGTTTCTATATTAGCGGTTTTGGCGGTTACGGTGGCGGTTTGCCTTCTCACACTGTCTTGCCCGGGCAATAAATTGACTTTTAAATGCGCTTTTTACTTCGTTTGTTACCGCTCGGAGGATAACGCGGTGTCGGCAAGCTCTGTTTCAAGCGTTGTTTCAAGCTACGGCGGGGCGGGGTATATTTTAGAGTACGGCGACGCTTTCTACGTTACGGTTGCCTGCTATTACGACGACAACGACGCCAACACGGTGTGTGAAAGCCTTAAACGGCGGGATTTAAATTGCGAAGTAGTCAAAATTGAAACGGACGATTACTCCGTTGCGAATTCCTCACAGAAAAATAACAGCCTGTATTTGGGCAATTTGAACACTTTACATAATCTTTCCTCACTTGCTTACGGCTGTGCAAACGCGCTTGACACGGGCGAATACAGCCAAAGTCAGGCTAAAAGCATAATTTTAGACGTAGAAAACGGACTTAAAGGGCTTTTAACCGTAAATGCCGACAACTGCTTTACACCGCATTTAAAGAGGCTTATAGCAACTTGCGACGAGGTTGGCGAGGGTTACGTATATTCAAAAGATTTGCGAAAGCTTCAGATTGCCATAACCGACGTGATAATTAACGTTAATCTTTATTGATTTAGTGTAAAAACTGGAAATTTGCGCAAATTAAGGATATGAACAAGAATTTAATAGCAATTTGCGCTACATTTTTAATGTGCGCGGTGCTGATTGTGTTCTATCTGAACCCTAAACTTTCCCAAAGTACTGTAACTTTTGCAGAAAGCGCACCGCAAAAAGTGATATACTTGACATTTGACGACGGTCCGAGCGACAAGGTTACACCGCGTATTTTAGATATTTTGAAGGAAGAAAACGTTAAAGCAACCTTTTTTATCGTAGGCAAGAACGCCGTACAGCGCAAATACCTTGTAAAGCGCGAGGTTGACGAGGGGCATACCGTGGGGATACACTCTTACTCACACAATTACGGTGAAATTTACGCCTCTTGCGAGAGCCTTTTAAAGGATATAGACAAGTGCAACGAGGTTATAAAGGAGATTACGGGAAAGCCCTCTAAACTGTACCGCTTCCCCGGCGGGAGCTTCGGGCTTTCTTCTTCGTTTATAGAAGCGGTTACAAACAGAGGT
>JAAUYS010000199.1 GCA_014804995.1 Clostridia bacterium | reverse complement strand
TTCATATATGACCTTTGATACGGCAAAAGACGGAAAAATTACGGGAATAGAAATAAACCCTTCAACTAGCGGAGTTAAAAAGAATTACATAAACGTAATGGTTGCGCGTACTTCGTTCTTATTAAGACTTATACAAGACGCAATTCAGCACGGATATACCAGCTTCGGTAAGGACATTTTAAGCCCCGGCGTTTCCACTTATAAGCTTTATGCTTACGAATTGAAAGGTTATTACGCAAATATCAATTCACTCAACAGCTATTTCAACGCAAACTTTGATTTGCTTGATAAACAAGTCCGAACGGAAATTTTCGGCGAGAGAGACGTTTATACTAAGGTAAACGACAGCGCGCCCGCAAAATTTGCCGATACTGCAAGCGTTAAAAACTCCTTAGTTTCCGACGGCTGTTTAATAGAAGGTACGGTAGAAAACTGTATTCTTTTCCGTGGTGTAAAGATAGGTAAAGGAACTACCGTTAAAAACTGTATTCTTATGACCGACAATATCGTCGGCGAAAACTGTAATCTTTCATACGTTGTAAGCGACAAAAACTCCGTTATCCGCGATAACAGAGTGCTTGCAGGTTGTGAAGTACAGCCTTATTTCATCAATAAAGGCTCTCTTATATAAAAATAAATCGGGGGAACGATTATGACCGTTAAATCTAACGAAACAAAAACCAAGACGACTACCGCCAAGACTACGGTAAAGAAGCCTGCAACAAAGCCCGTGGCAACTAAATCCGCTACGACAAAAACTGCTACTAAGACGGCTAAGACTACTAAAGCCGTTAAAAAGAACTCAGTTGAAACCGCTACACCCGCTAAGAAGAAAATTCTTTTCGTTGCGTCGGAGGCTACGCCTTTTATTGCAACGGGCGGTCTTGCCGAAGTTATAGGTTCGCTTTCCACGGCGCTTGCTTCAACCGGAAATTACGACGTAAGAGTGGTAGTGCCTCTCTATTCCGATATTAAAAAGGAGTATAGGGATAAGTTTAACTATATCGGCAATATCTACGTTCATCTTGCTTGGCGTAACCAGTATTGCGGTATTTTCGAATACGTTAAAGACGGCGTAACGTACTACTTTATCGATAACGAATTCTATTTCAAGCGTCCCGGCTGTTACGGCTATTACGACGACGGGGAAAGATTTGCATTCTTCTCAAGAAGCGTGCTTGAAATTATGCCCGTTATCAACTTCTACCCCGACGTAATGCACTGCCACGACTGGCAGGCCGCGCTTTCGGCAATTTACCTTAAAACGAATTACTGTTTCAGACCCGAATATCAGTTCATAAGGGCGCTTTTCACAATTCATAATATAGAATATCAGGGCTGGTATTCTCTTGATTTGCTGGGCGACTTGTTCGATATTTACGGCAGTTATCAGTATCTTGTTGAGTATAAGAACTCTATCAACCTTATGAAGGGTGCAATTGAGTGCAGTGAAAGATTTTCAACTGTCAGCCCTAAGTATGCAGACGAGATTAAGAACGAATACTTTGCACACGGACTTGACCCCATTATAAGAAGAAACGAGTTTAAACTTTCGGGAATTTTAAACGGTATTGATGATAAGAGCTACAACAGCGAGCTTGACAGTCATCTTTACGCAAACTTTACTCCCGACAATTTTGCAAATAAAGCCGTATGTAAGGCAAGACTGCAAAAGCTTCTCGGCTTGCCCCAAAAGCCTGATACTCCTATAATTTCAATGGTTTCACGTTTGGTTTCCCATAAGGGACTTGACCTTGTAACCACCGTTATAGAGGAATTGATTCAGGACGACGTTCAGGTAGTAATTTTGGGTACGGGAGACGCTCATTTCGAGGGCTTCTTTACCGATTTGGCAAGAAGGTACCCCGACAAGCTCAGCGCGAATATAGTATTTAACGGAGACTTATCAAGAAAGATTTACTCCGGTTCGGATATATTCTTGATGCCTTCCAAGTCAGAGCCTTGCGGACTTTCGCAAATGATTGCTTGCCGTTACGGCACAGTGCCTATCGTAAGGGAAACGGGCGGACTTTACGACAGTATCAAACCGCTTGAAAACGGTTATACTTTTGCAAACTATAACGCTCACGATATGCTTTACGTAATCCGTCAGGCGGTTTCCGATTATAAAAATAAAGAAGAGTGGAGAAAATTAATGTACAGAGCGGCTACGACAGACTTCAGCTGGAACCGTTCTGCAAAGATTTACGAAGCGCTCTATCTGGATATGCTTAAATAATTTTACTTAAAAACAGGAGAACGAAATGAGTAATACTGCTATTACCGAAAAGGAAGCCAAGGACTTAATAAAGGGTAAATTGTCGAGATATTTCGGTGTTACCCCTGCCGAGGCTACCAAAGACCAGGTCTATAAGGCTGTCGTAATGGTCGTAAGAGACATCTTACTTGAAAAAAGACAGCAATTTCATAAAAAGGTTAAAGCTAAACGCGCTAAAAGGGTGTACTATCTGTGTATGGAATTCCTTATGGGGCGTTCGCTTAAAAACAGCTTATACAATTTAAGTTCTACCGCCGTATTTGAAAAAGCGGTAGAATCCTACGGCTATAAACTCGAAGATTTGTACGAGCTGGAACCTGACGCTGGCCTCGGTAACGGCGGTTTAGGAAGGTTAGCCGCCTGCTTTATGGACGCGCTTGCAACGGGTAATTATCCTGCAATGGGATATTCGCTCCGCTATGAGTACGGACTTTTCAAGCAGAAAATAGTTGACGGCTGGCAGATTGAACTGCCCGACGTATGGCTTCCCGGCGGAGAAGCCTGGCTTACGCAGAGAACGGATAAGTCCTTCATAGTAAGATTTAACGGTCAAATCGAAGAAAAGTGGACTGAAAACGGACTTCAAACCAATTACGTCAACTGTAACGAGGTTCAGGCAGTCGCTTACGATATGATGGTATCGGGCAAAAACAGTGAAGCCGTTTCGGTTTTAAGACTTTGGAAAGCTAAGCCCGTAACCGACTTTAATATGAAGCTCTTTTCACAGGGCGAATATTATCAGGCAATGACTGAAGACAACGATGCGGACCTTCTTACAAAAGTTCTTTACCCTGCAGATAACCACAATGCAGGAAAGTCTTTAAGACTTAAACAGCAGTATTTCCTGTGTTCGGCGTCAATTCAAAACATAGTGGAAGACCACAAGCACAGGTACGGTAACCTTGCCGATTTACCTAAGCTTGCGGCCATTCATTTGAACGATACGCACCCTGCAATGGCTATACCGGAGTTGATGCGTATACTTATCGACGAATACTATTACGATTGGGATAAGGCCTGGGCGATTACTACCGCAACTTGCGCGTATACTAACCATACGGTTCTTGCGGAAGCGCTTGAAACCTGGTCGGAAGATTTAATTGCAAGACAAATTCCCAGAATTCACTCCATAATTAAAGAAATAAACAGACGTCTTTGCGAACAGCTGTGGGATAAATTTCCCGGAGAATGGGCTAAGATTTCAAGAATGTCCATAATCGAACACGACCGTATTAAAATGGCCAATTTGTCGGTATACGGCGGGCATAGCGTAAACGGCGTTTCGGCGCTTCACAGCGAAATTATAAAGACTTCCGTATTTAAAGATTTCTACGATTTTACGCCCGAAAAGTTTACGAACGTAACTAACGGTATCGCACACAGGCGTTGGCTCAACCAGTCAAACCCCGAACTTGCATCATTACTTGACGAATGTATAGGAACGGGCTATGAGCTTGATGGTTCTAAACTTGCCGATTTTAAAAAGTTTGAGGAAGACGAAAGCGTATTAAAGCGTCTTGACGAAATTAAACTTATTAAGAAAAAGCAATTTGCCGAATATGCAAAGAAGAAGCAGGGGCTTATAATCAACCCCGATACTTTATTCGACGTACAGGCAAAGCGCCTTCACGAATACAAGCGCCAGCTTTTAAACGTTTTAAACATTATCGATACGTATCTTGACTTAATCGATAACCCTAATAAGGACGTTGTTCCCAAGACGTATATATTCGGAGCTAAAGCGGCGCCCGGCTACGATATGGCGCAGAAGATTATAAAATTAATCAACCTCCTTGCGGCCGACATCAAAAACAACCCTGCCGTTAAAGATAAGCTTAACGTCGTCTATATGGAAGATTACAACGTTTCTATGTCTGAAAAGCTTATGCCGGCTTCAGAAGTATCCGAACAGATTTCGCTTGCAGGTAAAGAGGCGAGCGGTACGGGCAATATGAAGTTTATGATAAACGGCGCACTTACGATAGGAACTCTTGACGGCGCAAACGTTGAAATGGCTCAGGCTGTCGGCAAACAGAATATATTTATATTCGGATTTAAAGCTAACGAAGTTGACGAGATTTGGCGCAACGGTTACAGCTCAAGCAAATACTATAACGAATCGCCTAAGCTTCGCAGAATAATCGAAGCGTTGATTATAGGCTTTAACGGCGAATCTTTCTCGGATATTGCAAATTATCTTTTGACGGGTTCACCGATAGCAGACCCGTATATGTGTATGGCAGACTTCGGCGCTTACAGCAATACGCAACATAAGATTTCAAAACTGTATGCAACTAATAAATTAAAATGGAATCAAATGTCTTTGAGAAATATTGCGGCTTCCGGAATATTTGCCGCTGACAGGGCTATTTCAGAATATGCAGAAAGAATTTGGAATTTAAAGAGCGTAAAAAACGAAAAGTAAATTACAGTTATAAAACAGGGCTTATTAAAGCCCTGTTTTATTGTACTATGTCTGACATAATTGCCTTTAAAAGTCGTTTTTTTGCACTTTTAACCGCATTTTTGCCTATTTTTAATAAATAATTAAGTAAATACAAATTCACGTTATTTTGATAAGAATTAAATTCTCAAAAGCCTTGACAATCATATTTTATATATGTTATTCTGTATTTACAGACGCAACACTTCGTAAAAGCTGTGTTTTACGAATAATTAAATCTTCTGTTAAACTATACCACCACCAAATTAAAAAGTCAAGAATTTTTTAAAAAAAAGTTTAAATTTTATTTATCTTTACCACCATTATCTTTAAACAAACAAAAAATTATTATTATAAGCAACAAAATTATAATCAAATCAGTTGCGTGAGATATAACCCAAGAACGAAAAATATCCCAACTAGAAACACCATAAGAAGCCAAGAATTTAAACATATAACCTCCACTTACTTAAATTATATCAAAGCTTAAAACAAAAAACAAGCCTACGGACAACCGGAGGCTTTTTATATTGCAAAAATTTATAGAAGTCTAACCGACGGACAAGGAAGCGGGGGTTGCCGTTCAGCCCCTAATCACCCCCGCAACACCCCCTCTGTCTACACCATTATACAGCATTGTCAAGGGCGCAACAAGGTGTACAAAACAATATTGCATAATTAAGGAAATATTATTACAAGAAGCCCCTACGGGGTAGCATTATAAATATTCTTTTGTATTTATGCGAAATAACCTTGACAAAGCTGTGTTACCTAAATGACCTTTTTAAAATTATTTAGAAAGGAATAAATTAGGGTAGGTAAAAAAGGAATGGCATTGAAAAGTACGGAGCTAGTACGTCTAATACAGAGCTTACGTTCAAGCGGTTGGACAGATACCGAAATCGTTGATTTACTAATTAACATTAGTACATAGTTTACGGTAATTTCTAAACAAGACAAAAGCCGTCTACTCCCTTTAAGTGAACGGCTTTAATAAGGTTGGGAGTTGCAACCGAGTAAACCTACCTACTCCACTACTCCCAACTTGAACTTTATTTTAACATATTAAATTTTAAAAATCAAGGAGTTAATTAAAATGTTTGAAAAACTAAATACACCAATTGAAACAAAAGCGTGCATACATAGCTTAAGCGGAAACCTTGACACCGTAATAATAATAAAAAAAGATAACACAACAAATAGTTATCTTGTAAAATATAAAGGTTTAACCTGCACTGCAATATTTAATTATTTTACAGGAAAATATTACGTAGACGATATATACGGAATAATAAGCGATAATTAACAAATAAAATTTGGGTTCGTTAAGAACTCCCATTTTTTTTGTTGGTAGAATTACCAAGTAAATCAAAGTCGGAACGTTCGTAAATCTCACGGCGAATATTTTTATATGCATAAGCAACAGAACGTAATTGAGCAAAAGGTGTGCGTAATTCAATATATACGTCCTGTAACGTTGCACCACTTACAACTAAATGCATAATACGCTCATAAGGTGAAAGACAAGTTTTAAATTTAAAATATTCAGCTTGTTGAATATCCTCTTTAAAATCACCTATGTATATATGATTATCCGATTTTATATTAACAAGTTCACGGCGCAAACCTTTATATTTTAAATAGGAATTATCGTGAATTCCATAAAGATAAGCATTATTCCAATCACTTTTACATTTGGGACGAATTGCAATAGATTGCTTATCCCCCTCTTCTGTTAACTCAACAAACCTATCACCGATTTTAGAAGTGTCTAACTGCCTAGCAGGTTCAACCCAACAATGAAAATGATTTTTTTCAGTGCCTAAACTTTCGTGAAACCAACAAGCACAACGTGAAAATATACCGTCCGAAACAAAGAGTTCAAGAACGTGTTTTAAATAATCGTGAGAATTATACGAGATAAACCCAAAAGAACTCGAAGTAACCATAATTACAACTCCTATAAGGCAAGTATGCCAAAAGAACCAAACCGAATTGCGCTTTAATTCTCGTTTTTTTGTTGTGACATTTACTTTTGCGGAATTAAAGCGCAAAAAGGTAAGACAAATTTTAATTAAAAGTTTTCTTACTATCTTTTAAAATTAAAGCTTCATATAAATCTCACCGTTAAAATAAACAGTATTAGATACCAATTGTTTAATATCAGCACTATCACCATTTTTTAAGCAATATGGAACAAGAACAGACAATATAAATTTTGACATAGTCATACCAAATTTTAAAGCAGTACGACGAATTAATTCATACTCTTTATCAGTTAGTCGAATATGTAATAAATTATCTTTATTCATATAAAAACCTCCAAAAATAATAAATTCAAATTATTGTGTATACAAGGCAACGTTGTAGTGTGTATACAATTTGTGTATACAAATATAGCAAAAAAAAATATCGTGCGTATATTCGTAGTAACGCACTCATTTTGCAACCCCAAAGGGAAAACCCGCAAGCGGGCCCCCCCTTTCGGGCGCTCGTTGAAGCATTTGAATTATATAGGAATAACCCATTTAACGACAACCCAAGCAACATATAACATAAAACCACCACCAAAAAGAACAGTGACAAGGTTAGTACCCGCAATATCGTAAGTTAAAATATCTTGAACGTCAACGGCAAAATTAACAAGGTTTTGCCCAAGGGAATAAAGAAAATGAACACCTTCACCACCTATTGGAGTAATTGAATTAAAAGGGTTGCCCACAATACCAGTTAATGCGCTTGAAGGCAACCGCATAAAAGTGCCGTTGGCATAGGAAAAAGAATAATCAGGGTCTATATCCTTATAGTTAGAACGGGTTTGAACGTAATAGCATACACCAAACTCTTCATACCAAGAAGCAGGTGGGGTTTGGTCACGCACACGAACAAGTTTAAAAGCATAAACAGTGTCATTTATACAAATGCTGGAATATGGGTTTACAAATTTATCGTTTGTTTGAGCAATAAGGTAATCATAAGCACGGTATATTTTTTTATAATACTCGTGCATATCATAACCAATAGTTTGGACTTCATAAGTGCCATTACAAAATAAAGGCAAATATGTAGGATATGCGTCATTGAACACAAAACGGGGTAGCTCGTCGGCAAGAGGTAAAACCTCGTTATACTCAGAACAAATATAAGTATCTACCATATCAACCTCCCGCAAACATTTTAACGAACATAACAGCAACAAGAACGAATAACGCTACATTAAACGCTGAACCGATTGACAGCTCACCGAATAATTTAGTGTTCATAAATTGAGATACGGGGTCTAAGAAGAAAGAAACGGGGTTTACAAGCTGTTTACTTATACCTTCGTTATAACCTTTATCGTAACCTATATCGTAACCGTCGTCATAGCCAATTTGGTAGCCACCCTCTTCGGAAGCCTCGTCATAGCCAATTTGGTAGCCATAATCATAACCGACATTATAACCTTTACCGTAGCCGTCCTCGTAGCCCGATTGATAAATATCCTTGACATAAGATTGAGTAGAAAACTCTTCAAGAAACATTTTAAACGAGGTAGGGACAAAACAATTAAGAGTTATAGCGCGATAATCGTCGCTTCGCCAGGCACCGTGAGAATAGACATCCTCCTCCCAAAATTCGTTATCGCCGTCAAGACTGTAAATATCATAACCAATTAGAACAGTATTATCAACATTGTCTGCGACAAAGTAAAAATATTTACAATAGTAACCCGAAACGATGTCGTTACGCTCAACATTGATTAAAAACGGAAATTCAAACCAGCCATTATAATCAATAATATTATAACCGTTAGTACCCCAACGCTCATAATCAAGCCTTAAAAAACTATCTTGAAAAACATAAGTACCCGATAGCCAAACACGGGTATTAGAATAGTTTTCCCAAACATTTACCGTGTCAGTAGCACGAGATAAACTATCCGCAGAAGCTGTTTGGGGTCTATTTTTAAGAGAACCCCATATAATACCACAGATAATAGTAAGCGTAAAAAGCACTACTATTACAACAGATAAAATTTTATAAAGTCTTTTATTCTTCATAATCGATTAAGTTGTTTTCAAGCAACTTTTTAAACCTCCTACTATCATACACATACGGCAAACGAGCAAAAAAAGAAAACTTTTTTATTTTGCCGTGCGCAATTTCAAAATTATAGCGTGCTTCTTTACCTACCTTACCTATACCGAAACGAGGTGGAACAACTGCCTTTACGCAACTTTCTTCGGTGGAATAGCTATAAGCACGGACAAAGCAAAACTTAGTTCTACCGATAAACTTACACTTATCCATTCTAAGATAAATATCGCTTTGCTCCCTTATTTTATCCCAAAGACGGGGCATATTTTGAACGTTACAGTGAACATTACAGTCACCTAAATGACGGGACAAGGCTTGAAACATAGGAGCGGACTTATATTTTTTACAAAGCTCCGCTTGATACTGTGAGGGAAAATATATACCCGCGTCTGATATGTAGTAATCTAAACCGTCGGGGTAAGGATAACAATAAGTTTTAATCTCACCGGTAATCATATCCGTATAAGTGTTACCGCTAAGCTCCCACACCTTTAAATCAAGAGGAAACCGCTTATAACGCTTTTTAGGACTACTATACTGAATATTAGAAATGTAATCGCGCTTACGCGAATTTACAACTAAGCAAAAAGCTAAGTCCTTACCACGACCACGCAAACCTGTTACTATTACATTACCGCCGTCAAAGAGCCTTACAAACGAACGCTTTTTGAAATACGAAATAACACTAATAAGCAATAAAACACCGAGGACACACCACAGAATTATTTTTAAAACCATACTATACCCCCATTAAAGAAAACGGCGAATTATGCGCCATATTATAAGAAACGGCAAAGCAAGAAGAACGCCACAAGCTATTGTCGCAAACCCCTCGCAAAAAAACTCGCCGTATGTTGCAACAGCGGGACTACCGCCGTAAATTGCATTTGATACCAAATCATATATTTGTTGATAACTATTAACTAACATATAGCCTCCTTAAAAAAACTAAACGGCGGAAGATATTACCCCCGCCGTTTTACGAAATTAACCGCGTAAGTGCAAGAAATTCTGTATCAAGCCCATAAGCAGGAAAAATATAGAAATTCCAAGACCTACGACCGAAAGAGTGCCGAGAAACGTCAAACCACTTTCGGAATTATAAAAAACCTCCGTAATAGACGGCAAAGTCTTAGATATCCAACCAGCGATAGAAGTAAATACACCCGTAATCTGCTCTACAACCGACATAAAACCTCCTAAAATTAATTATTTTTAACCTCTTCAACAGACTGCGCATATTCCGTTAAAGTAGTTTGTAACTCGTTAAAATGAAGTAACAAAAGTTTAGGGTGATGTAAAAGTGTTTGTTGAACTTGACTGACGCGACCTTTATCTATTAACTTTTTACAATTTTCAATTAGCTTGTCCTTAGTCATTAATTTAACGCTCCTACTATCAACAATTCTTGAAACAATAAGACCTACCAAAAGAGCTACAAGCCCAAGAATAAATACTATCATTACTTCACCTTTAATTTTGAACCGTTAATTTCACCGATTTCAACCTTAGTATCAGGAGCAATTGTGTATAAGTCAGCAACCGAAAGTCCCAATATCTCAGCAATTGCCGAGCGGTCAAAGCAGAGGAACATAAGACGATAACCCAAGTCAACATAGATTACGTCAAAATAACCACCGCTTTTGTTTTTGCGTTTTTCGTAATAGAATTTGAACATAAAAAAACCTCCGATAATTTTTACCGAAGATTGTAATTATTGTTGGTACATTCACCTATCATAATACAAAGATTATGCCAGTTGAAGTAGCCCGTAAAACATTCTTTTTACGAAGTATTATTTGACTTACAATGCGCAAATATTTTATAATAAATCTAAAAATAAGTACTTCGTAAAAGTAGCTGTGTTTTACGAAGTGTTTGATATTCTTTTATAAACAAGGAAAGAGGGCTACCCTATCAATAATTTTTAGGAATTTCTTAAATTATGGCAAACTATTACGTTCAAAGAAACAATAAAAATCTTGAAACAATCGAAAGGCTTCTCGACGAAGAGCTTCCTTCGTTTTGCTACGATTACTTTCTCGGAATAGAAAGTCAAACGTCTACTCTAACAAGATTGAACTACGCGCACGATTTAAAGATATTCTTCTACTTCTTACAGGAAAAGAAATTCAGAAAATCAAAAACTGTTAAAGAAATGACCTTAGCCGATATGGAAAGTGTTACAGGCAATGACGTTGAGTATTTTCTCGGTTTCCTCTCCCGCTATTTTTATGCCGGTAAAGAACACACCTGTAATGACCGCGCTAAGGCAAGAAAGCTCTCCTCCGTCCGTGCAATGTTTAAATACTTCTTTAATAAAGGCTTTATAAGCGTTGACAACACTGCAAAAGTTATGACGCCGAAGCTACACGAAAAACCTATTATCCGTCTTGACGGCGACGAAGTATTTAATATTTTAG
>JAAUYS010000198.1 GCA_014804995.1 Clostridia bacterium | reverse complement strand
TGACGCGGGCGAAACCACCAAGGAAGCCGTTATTGAAAAAGCTAAAAAGGACGAACCCAAAAAGCTTACCCTTGCACCCGTTGCAAAGAGGCTTGCAGAGCTTCTTGACGGCAAAGTAGTATTTGCAACCGACGTTATCGGCGCAGACGCTAAGGCTAAACGCGACAGCTTAAAGAACGGCGAGGCTGTTCTTCTTGAAAACTTACGCTTCCACTGGGAAGAGGAAAAGAAGGACGAAGCTTTCTGCAAAGAGCTTGCTTACAACGCAGATATTTACGTAAACGACGCATTCGGAACGGCACACCGCTCCCACGCCTCCACTGCGGCAATCGTTGAGTACGGCATTGTTAAGACCGCCGTTTGCGGTTTCCTTATCGAAAAAGAGCTTGAAGTAATGGCTGACACTCTTGAGAACCCCAAGCGCCCCTTCGTTGCAATTTTAGGCGGAGCTAAGGTTGCAGATAAGCTCAACGTTATATCAAACCTTCTGGAAAAGTGCGATACGCTTATTATAGGCGGCGGTATGGCTTATACATTCCTTAAAGCTAAGGGCTATGAAGTAGGCACTTCCCTTTTGGACGAAGAAAAGATTGACTACTGCAAAGAAATGATGGCAAAGGCCGAAAAGATGGGTAAAGAGCTTCTTCTTCCCGTAGACGCAGTAATTTGCGACCACTTCCCCGAGCCTATTGACGAAGATATTCAGGTTAAAACCGTTAAAGCAAATAAAATACCCGCCGACAAGATGGCTATGGACATCGGCGAAAAGACTAGAAAGCTTTATGCTAAGAAAATTAAACACGCTAAATCCGTAATATGGAACGGCCCTATGGGCGTGTTTGAGAACCCCACCCTTGCAAAAGGTACTATTGCAGTTGCTCAGGCACTTGCAGACGTTTACGGCAAATGCACCACCATTATCGGCGGTGGCGACAGTGCGGCCGCAGTTCAACAGCTTGGCTACGCCGACAAGATGACCCACATTTCAACCGGTGGCGGTGCTTCTTTGGAACTTTTTGAGGGCAAGGTTCTTCCCGGTATCGCCTGCCTTAACGAAAAGAATTAATTTAAACACAATAACGGGGTGAGTTCACGCTCACCCCTTAATAAAGTTTTAGGAGAAAATGATTATGGCAAGAAAACCTTTTATTGCAGGCAACTGGAAAATGAATATGACCGTTGAAAGCGGTAAACAGCTTATTGCTGAACTTAAACCATTGGTTAAAGAAGCCAAGTGCGATATAGCACTCTGCGTACCCGCAATTTTGATACCCGCTATGGCAAAAGCCGTTAAAGGTTCCAAGATAAAATTAGGCGCGCAAAACGTTCACTTTGCGGAGAACGGCGCGTACACCGGAGAGATTTCCGCAGAAATGCTTAAAGACTACGGCGTTAAGTACGTTATCATAGGACACAGCGAAAGAAGACAGTACTTCGGCGAGACCGACGAAACGGTAAACAAGCGCACTTTAACGGCGCTTAAAAACGGCATTACCCCCATAGTATGCGTTGGTGAAACGCTTTCGGAGCGTGAAAACGACGAGACCGAAAAGGTGCTTTCAAGACAGCTTGAAATAGGCTTAAAGGACGTTGAGGACGTTACTAAATTAGTTATCGCTTACGAACCCGTTTGGGCTATCGGAACGGGTAAAACCGCAACCGACGAGCAGGCGCAGGAAACCATTAAGTTTATAAGAAAGAAGCTAGGTAAGCTCTTCGGCGTAAAGAATGCAAACAAAGTCAAGATACAGTACGGCGGAAGTATGAACGCAAAGAATTGCAAGGGGCTTATGGCTCAGCCCGACATTGACGGCGGACTTATAGGCGGGGCTTCGTTAAAACTTGATTTTGCAACTATCGTAAACTACGATAAATAAAAAAAAAGAGGAACGGCTAAACCGTTCCTCTTTTTTATTTACAATTAATCTTCTACTTTTTCCAAAACAATCGTAAACGACATCTGCACACTGCTTACACTGTACGTTATTACGCCGTCTGCATACTGGTACTCTTCCGTTGCGGAAACAGAACCTTGCTTGCTCGTCATTCTTATAACGCCGTCGGAATAGGTAAATCTCCCTTTTGCTTCGTATGCAACGCCACCGCTTTTTGACTGAACTACGCCGTTACCTCTTTCGTCAAGTATTATTCTAAAATAATCGTAGTACTCTTTTTTAATGGTTACGCCGTTTATCTTACCGCTGACTTCCGTCATTTCGTAAGTACCTGCAACTTCTGACGTATCAGGGTCGCATGCGGTAAATGCGAATACAAGCAAAACAGACAGCACGGTTAAAAGTGCAACTTTTAAATACTTCTTCATACTATCTCCTGTCAAGGGATATACCCTATAAAATTTTCTTGGTTTTATAATATCACTACAACAACTAAAAGTCAACAATAAGATAAATTTTTAGCGTATCCGCTTGCCAAAAATTCACTATTTTATTATAATATTTAGGTATGAAATTTTTAGAGGTAATTTAATGAAAACACCTTACGCAATAATTATAATGGACGGTTACGGGGTTGCACCTGCGGGCGCAGGCAACGCCATAACGATTAACGGCAGTAAAAACGTAAACGAGCTTATTAAAAAATACCCCTCTTCTACCCTTGGCGCAAGCGGAATGTGCGTCGGACTTCCCGACGGGCAAATGGGCAACAGCGAAGTAGGGCATTTGAATATGGGCGCAGGCAGAATAGTCTACCAGGATTTAACTAAGATAACCAAAGCTATTTCCGACGGGGACTTCTTTAAAAACCCCGCTTTGATAAAGGCAATGGACAGCGCAAAAGCTAACGGCAAAAAGTTGCACTTGTACGGTTTAATGTCCGACGGCGGAGTTCACAGCCACATCACGCACGTATACGCGCTTTTGAAAATGGCGAAAGAGCGCGGACTTAAAGACGTGTTCGTCCACTGCTTTATGGACGGAAGGGACGTTTCCCCTACCTCCGGCGCGGGCTTTATAGGCGCGCTTGAAAACGAAATGAAGAAATTGGGCGTGGGCAAAGTTGCTTCCGTATGCGGAAGATACTACGCAATGGACAGGGACAACAACTGGGACAGAGTTGAAAAGGCTTACGATATGCTTACCCTCGGCGAGGGTATAAAAACCGAAAACGCCGTAAAAGCCGTTGAGGAGAGTTACGAAAACGGCGTAACCGACGAATTTATACTCCCCACCAAGATTTACGAGAACGGCAAACCGTTAGGGCTTTTGGAAAAGGGCGACAGCGTAATCTGCTTTAACTTCCGCCCCGACCGTGCTAGGGAAATTACCCGCGCGGTATCGCAAAGCGAATTTGTGGTACCCAAGGGAACGGCTTTTGAACGCAAGACGGGCTACTTAGCACCCGTTTACGTTTGCTTTACCGTGTACGACGCGGAGTTTAAGGGCGTTGAGATAGCATTCCCTAAGACCTCCCTTGACAATACTTTGGGCGAGTACCTTGCAAAACTCGGCAAAAAGCAATTAAGAATTGCAGAAACTGAGAAGTACGCGCACGTAACGTTCTTCTTTAACGGCGGAGTTGAAGCCCCCAACGAGGGCGAACAGCGCGACCTTATCCCCTCACCCAAGGTTGCAACCTACGACTTACAGCCCGAGATGAGCGCTTACCTTGTAACAGACAAGGTTTTGGAAGAGCTTGACAGCGGAAAATTTGACGTTATGATTTTGAACTACGCCAACTGCGATATGGTTGGTCATACGGGTGTGATAGACGCGGCCGTTAAAGCCGTTGGCACCGTTGACGAGTGTGTTAAAAAGGTTACCGACAAAATACTTGAAATGGGCGGAAGCGCGCTTTTGACAGCCGACCACGGCATCGCCGACAAGATTTTAGGCGAAGACGGCTCACCTTTCACAGCGCACACCACCAACCCCGTACCCGTAGTTTTGGTAAGCAACGAATACAAGAACGCAAAATTAAGAGACGACGGCGTGCTTGCAGACCTTGCCCCCACGCTACTTACGGTTATGGGTTTACCCGTTCCCGCAGAAATGAGCGGAAAGAGTTTAATTAAGTAAATTTAAATTAAGATAAAGCACCGCAACGTTTTGCGGTGCTTTTTGTTTGCCTAATTTTTTTGTTTACAATATAATGGTAAGGTGCTGATTAAGGATAAAGAGAAATTTTTTTCTAAAACGTATATTGTGTGCATATGTGCAATTTTGTGCTGTCTTTTATGGGGCAGCGCTTTCCCGTGCGTTAAAATCGGGTATAAGTTATTCGATATTAATACGGAAAGCGTTCCGTCGCTTATGCTGTTTGCGGGTGCAAGGTTCACCCTTGCAGGAGTGTTTGTAATTGCGTTCGGCTCAGTAACAAAGCGCAAATTTTTACTGCCTAAGCCCAAAAAACTGTGGCGGGTCGGGCTTGTGTGCCTGTTCCAGACGATTTTGCAGTACACATTTTTTTATATAGGTCTTGCGAATACCGCGGGGGTTAAGGCTTCGGTTTTGAACGGCTTGGGCGTCTTCTTTACCATACTTTGCGCCTGCTTTATTTTCAGAACGGAAAAGTTTAACCTTATTAAGCTTTTGGGGTGCGTTTTAGGCTTCGGCGGGGTTGTGCTTATCAACCTTGGGGGAGATTTTACCTTTTCATTCTCGCTCCTCGGTGAGGGGTTTGTAATCTTTTCCGGTCTGTCGGCGGCGGTATCTTCGGGACTTGTCAAGATATTTTCCAAAAACGAAGACACGACCGCGCTGTGCGGTTACCAGTTCTTTATAGGCGGAATAGTGCTGATAATTATAGGCGTAAGCTTCGGCGGGAGCATTCCGCATATTGACGTGGGCGCGGTGTTTATGCTTATTTACCTTGCTTTCCTTTCCGCCTGCGCGTTTACATTGCAGGGATACCTTTTAAGGTATAACCCCGTATCCAAGGTTGCAGTGTTCAAAAGTACCAACCCTTTATTCGGGGCGGTTTTCTCGGCAATAATTTTAGGTGAAAGCGACCAGCTTTTAAGCTGGTTTACCCTGCTTGCCATCGTTTTGGTGTGCGCGGGGATTTTCGTAATTAATAAGTTCGGGGAAAGAAAGCCCAAGGTTAAACAAATTGAAGAAAGTAAAGAAGCTGAGAACAATTCCGAGTAAAAAATTTATAAAACCCCTGTATTTTTGATTGAAAAAACTTAATTGCTGTGTTATAATCGTTTAGTAAATTTATTAAGAGGTCAGTTTATGTTAGCGAACCTTATGGCTTCCGCCGGTATGTCTGATGCCGAGTGGGCAGTATATTGGACTATACTTGCAATTTGTCTTATAGTAATTTTTCTTGCGGCTGCATTCGCAATTATTTTAGTTTTATTTCAAAAGAGCAATTCCGACGGTATTCAGGGTATTACCGCTTCAAGCGAGACCTTTTACGGTAAAAACAGAGGTCGCTCTATAGAAAGCAAACTTAAAAAATGGTCTTGGATAGTTCTTGGCGTTATAGGCGCGCTTGCAATTGTTGCCTATATCGTACAGGTTATGTACAAGGCGTAAAAGAGATTACAAAAGGCGACGGCAAGTCGCCTTTATTTTTTTGGTAATTCACAAATTTTATTTGCTATTCTGCGCAGAAGCAGACCACCAGGGAATTTCTTCGCGCTACGCGACTCAGAATGACACGAAGTAACATTTAAATATTATGAAGAAATACGAACATAGAAATAAAAAAATCAAAAACAATAAGGATAAAACTTTTACGGGTACCGTTCAGGGCAGCGACAAGGGCTACGCCTTTATCATACCCGACGGCGGCTTTGACCACGACTTTTTCGTACCACGCCACTCCGTAAACGGGGCTTTCCACGGTGATAAGGTGCTTGCGGGACACGTCCACGGCACTAAGGACGAGGCGTATATCATTAAAATTTTAGAACGCGCCACGGCGCAGGTCGTGGGGACTTTTTCAAAACAGAGAAACTGCGCCTACGTTTACCCCGACAACGTAAAACAGCCCGAAGTTTATATCCCTTTAAACCTGTCATTAAACGCTAAGGACGGGGATAAAGTTTTGTGTGAAATTACTTCTTACCCAAAAAATAAAGCCCCCGGTGGCAGGGTTTTGGAGGTTCTTGGCGAAAGCGGGGAGCTTGAAGCCGAAGAAATTTCACTTATAAGGGCTTACTCCCTTGAAGAAGAATTTTCAGAAAACGCGCTTTCAATTGCGCGTGAAGTCAGCGCGGAAACCGTTCTTTTAAACGGCAGAGAAGATTTAAGGCAAAAGCTTATTATTACTATCGACGGTGAGGACACGCGTGATATTGACGACGGCGTTTCGCTTGAAATGCGCGGGGCAGACTATGTTTTGGGCGTTCACATTGCGGACGTAAGCCATTACGTTAAACCCAAAACCGCACTCGATAACGAGGCGTATGCGCGCGGGACCAGCGTTTACTTCCCCGACAGAGTTCTGCCTATGCTCCCTAAGGAGCTTTCAAACGGGGCTTGCTCTTTGAACGAGGGCGAGGACAGGTACGCCCTTTCCTGCGAAATGGTATTTACCCCCGACGGCGAAAGAAAGGATTACCGCATATTCAAAAGCGTTATAAAAAGCAGACACCGCACCACTTATACGGAAATAACCGATTTGCTTGCGGGTGAAGATTACACAGTTAAAAAGTTGGGCGATATTAAGGAAACTGCCGAAAAAATGCAAGCACTTTGCCTTGCGCTTGAAAGAAAGCGCGACGAGGCGGGTTGCGTAAACCTTGATGTTAAAGAGGCGCATATCTACGTAAACGGTGAGGGGCAGATAGTCATACCGCCTGCGGAAAGGATGATTTCTCAACGGATAATAGAACAGTTTATGATTTCCGCTAACGAGGCGGTTGCGGAGTTTCTGGAAAAGAAAAACGCACCCTGCCTTTACCGTATACACGAAAGCCCTTCGCCCGAAAAGGCGGGAAACTTCTTCTCCTTTTTGAAGGACTTGGGGATAAACGCAAAATTCGACGTAGAGGACTTATCACCTGCGGACTTTCAG
>JAAUYS010000197.1 GCA_014804995.1 Clostridia bacterium | reverse complement strand
GTTACTTCGTCTGCTTCCAAAAGATAGTTGTCTTTTACGTCGCCTTTAAGCGTTACGCCCGTGATTTCTACCTTGTGAAGCCCTACGCTTGCTCCGTCAAATGCGGTGCCTGCTTTAAATTCAAGCGTCAGCTTCTCTTTGTCCGCGTCCACTACGCCGATGAGCTTCACGCTCTTCGTGTCAACCGTTGCGTCCGTAGTGCCGTCATACGCCTTGTCTGCTACCTTGATGCCCGCTACGAATATCTGCCTCTTGTCTATGGTGAACGTGCCTGACGCCGTATCCTTGTAGTTACCGGTACCGGTTATAGTTACTTTACCCGTGCCGGCGTTGGTATTGTCTGCATAGGTCAACGTGAAGTCTACGTCCTGCGCCAAGGTCTTTGTGCCTGCCTTTACCGTAGGTACGGGTGAGATTGCGCTACCCGTATAAGTATAATTACTTACGGCATAAGTTACCGTTGCGCTTGACAGCGACGCCTTATCTATCGTGAACGTCTTGTTTACAGTTCCAGAATAGTTTCCGCTGAAAGTCAACGTTACAGTTGCCGTCGTGCTGGCGTTTATATTGTTGCTGTATGCTATTGAATAGTTGCTTGTAGGTACCGTCTTTGTGCCGAATACCACCGAAGATACCGCAGGCGTCTTTGCACTGCCGTCATAGGTGTACGTACTTGTACCTAAATTTATCGTACTGTTACTGCTGGTCAATGCCTGAGGGTTAATAGTAAAGGTTTTAGTTGCTGTTCCCGTATAGTTGCCTTTACCTGCGACTATCGCATAAGCCGTACCGGCATTAGTGTTGTTGCTATAAGTTAACGTGTATTGCGACGACGCAATTGTTGTACTGCCGTTTTTAACAGTTACGGTAGGGCTTTTTGCACTGCCGTCATATGTATAACTTGTAGTACCAAGCGTTAACATACTGTCCGTTAACGTTACGGGGTTAATCGTATACGTCTTTGTTACACTGCCCGTATAGTTACCTTTACCGGTAATGACTGCCGTTGCCGTACCCGCATTTGTATTGTTACTGTAAGTTACAGTGTACTGTGTACTTGAAACTGTCGTACTGCCGTTTTTAACCGTTACACTGGGGCTTTTTGCACTGCCGTCATAGGTGTACGTGGTAGTACCCAAGGTAGTTGTTACGGTTGAAATATCCTTAGGGTTTATGGTAAAGGTCTTGGTTACAGAACCGTAAAAGTTACCATTTCCCGTTACGGTCATCGTTGCCGTACCTGCGTTAGTATTATTATAATAATGTACCGAATAGTCTGTATTGTTTGTAAGCGCTGTGCCGTTAAACGTTACGCTTGTTAAAGCGGATAATGCACTTCCTGTATACGTCATTGAACTGGAATAATTTATATTTGCATCAGCAGTGAAGTTTGCCGGAAGGATTCTTAAAATAAACGTTGAACTCTGGCTTGTTGAAATAAAGGCATACGTACCTACGTTTTTAATAGCTGTACTTGTTGAAATATCGCTACCGCTTGCGTTTTTATAAACTCTTGCATCTATTGTAAAACTTGTGGTGCCTGAACTGTTGTATGCGCCTACCTGTAAAGTTTGACCCGTATAGGTTATTGTTACGGACGCAGCACCGGAACTAAAACCAGTATACACTTCTTTATATCCGGAAGTAAGACTTGTTCCGTAACGCCACCGAATAGTATCTCTTGTAAGACTTCCGGAAGTTACAGTCGCCTGCCCGCTACTTGTTATAACCTTGTAACCGCTACGGTTACTTTCGAAAATTACACCGGCATCTATTGAGTTATAGCTGTTGTAACCGGTTGTAAATGTTCCCGTAGTTGACTCTAACAATATACCTACAGTGGAACCTGTTAAAGACCCTGTTACCTTTATCGATACCCCACTAACCAATTGAACATCCGAACTACCAACACCTAACGCTCTGTTATTATCAATGCAGACGATACCTTGTATATTCATTGACGAAGAGCGGTCTGCAAGATATACGCCACCGGCATATCCTGTATCGCTATAGTTGTCAGTAATTTGACCGCCGAACATTTCAAACACTCCGCCAGCACCAACATAAACGCCACCGCCTTCATCGGCAGTATTATTACTGATTGTACCGCCATACATTTGGAATCTCCCGCCATTGCCAACACAAACGCCACCGCCCCAAGCAGAAGCTTCATTATTTTCAATCGTGCCTCCGTACATTTCAAACCAACCATTAACGTAAACTCCGGCACCGTCGTCTTGACCGCCTGTGGAGTTACCGGAAATGGTACCATTATCCATATAAAGGCTTCCGCCTGATTCGACAAAAATAGCACCTCCGTTAGCGCTACCGCCGGTTATTGTGCCACCGCCTCTACTGTCATAAAGCCAAATCTGGGCTCCACCGCCCTTTATTCTAATGATAGAGTCATCTACACTACCGGGACCGGATAATGTATAACCATTTAAGTCAAGGTCAACCTCTGCGCCAGCAGAAACGACCAAAGTTTTACCCGGCTTCCAGTTATCGGTTAACTGAATATAACCGCCGTACGACGCCACTGCGTCCCACGCACTTTGCATATCGCTTGAAACTGAAGTAGTGCTGATATCAAGCGTTGGTGCCGATATATCATTGACTTTTGACGAATTTTCACTTTCTGCAAGGTTATCCGTTTTGCCGAAAAGATAGGCAAAGCCAACAATTGCACAGCTTAATAAAGCAACTGCAAGTGCTAAAAGTATTCCTCCTTTTATTAATTTGAGTTTATTCATAAAAACATCCTCCTGAGAGTTATTTATTATCATTATTTAAGCCTTCCCCTCGGGGGAAGGTGGCTTGCCCGTAGCTTGTGAGGGCAAGACGGATGAGGGGAAACATTGCCGTTTTTATTTGAATACCCCTCATCAGTCCCTGTCGGGACAGCTTCCCCCCACGGGGAAGCCTTTACTTCCTGTCATTCTGAGGCTTGCATTTCCTGTCATTCTGAGGCTTGCCGAAGAATCTCGCATTCTTTCACCGCTTTATCGGGGGGATTCTTCACTACGTTCAGAATGACACGGGGGGCGGTTCAGAATGACAGCGGGGGCGGTTCAGAATGACACACAAAAAAAGGCAAAACAAAAACGCGCCTCCAACGGAGACGCGTTTCTTAAAAACAGAATATCGCCAATCTCTGCCGGAACCACGTTACTTCAAATAAAACGCAGAACCGAGCGGACGAGTTTTTACGCAAAAAAAAGCGCAAAAGACTTCGCCTGCAAGCAGGGCGTGAAAAGCCTAATTGCGGAAATTAAATTTTAAAAAGCCCGAACCGCAAAACGCGGGACGGACCTGCCCTTTAACCTGAATTGCCCCTGACCCTATATTTATATATGGAAATAGGGCGGAAAAAAGAGTACGCCTTCCGCAATAGTTTATGTAAAAAGAAATAATGTGGTACTGTAAGTATATCACTTAAAAATCAAGATTACAACTAATTTTTTATAAAAATTTTAAAAAAAAGGGCATATTACGGGGTCTTTTTTTTACAGAACAGGAAATTTTTGGGTTCGTTTTGGCAATTTGACTAAAAAATTAACAAACTTTTCATTATTTTTAAGCCCGATTTTGGCGGTTTTATGATAAAATAAGCCCCCTGCGCTTAACTTTTGCGCAGGGGGCGTTAAAAATGGCTGATTTTGCCGTTTTTTGTATGCTTTTTCCGTATTTTTGGCGGTTTTTTGGGCTGTTTTTGCAAAATTATCCGCCACATATTACGGGGGCAATTTTTTTGTTTGCCACATATTACGGGGGGTATTGTCATTCTGAGTGTAACGAAGAATCTCGCATTCTTTCACCGCTTTAACGGGGGGATTCTTCACTACGTTCAGAATGACATTGGGGGCGTTCAGAATGACAGCGGGGACGGAACCTTCTTTCTCTCAGCAAAATGAACGGTATACCGAACACCGCAAGCGACAAAAACCAGCCGAATAATAGTTGTAGCCATAAAGGATAGTCAAGCCCGTTTAAAATCAGGCGCAAAAACTCGTACAAAGTCAAGGAAGAAAGCACTGCGGGACTTAAATACTTTATTGAAATTTTAAAACCGCGGGCGGGCATTTTGAGCTTTTTTGAAAATTTGTTTATTTCTTCCGCCAAGGTTTGGGGGGTGGTATTGCGCCCTAAAATCAAACACTCCGCAACGCCCAAAATAAGCACGTTATAGAAGTTTATAAACCTGTCTGAAACGTCCACCGCAACGGGCGCACACGTCGTTGAATAAAGCATAGTAAGGGGTATACCGCATAAACACACCCATTTTGCTATTGTTTTTTTTGGTTTTGAATACTCTTCCGAAAGGGGGTTTAAAAATGCTTCTAACATAGATACTGCGGACTGAATTGCCATCATTGCAAGCGACGAATAGAACAGCACCCCCACTATTCCGTTTAAAACGGCAAAGTCGCCGAACAGCCTTGTTATTGCCACGGGGTAAATTGCAAACGCCGTTATTATGCCGGACGCACCTATACTGCCCTCAAGCCCGCACCCGTACAGCGTGGTAAACAGCACTACCGAGGCCAATACGGAAACTGAAAGGTCTGCAAGCGCAATTACTGCCGAACACTTGAAAACGTTTGAACCGGCTGGCAGATACGAGCCGTAGACGGGCATAATGCCGACGACGATTGAAAGCGAAAAGAAAACCTGCCCGAGCGCCGTAAGCCAAAGCTGTGGACTTGAAAGTTTGGTGAAATCGGGTATAAACAGCACGGAAAGCGCTTGCGGGGCGTTAGAATACATAAGCCCGCGCACGGCAAGGCAGGTTAAAAGCACCAACGGGATAATTACCGTGAACTTTGCCGATTTTGACAGGGTTTTAGCCCCGCCACGCAGGCAAAAGTACATTAAAACCCAGGCAAGCACTATGCATACCGCAACGATGGGGGAAAAACCGTCTATTACGCCGTCATTGCGGGCGGATAAAACGTTATTGAAGAAATAACCGCTTATTTCCTCTTTGGATAGGTTGCCCGCGGAAAGGCTTAACGGAACTATTAAAATAGCCGTTGCGATTATCCAGCCCGCAAGCCCCGCGTAAATAAGTGCCGTAAAGGTGGAATTTATGCAGGAAGCCCAGCCTAAACCCTTGCCCAGCTTTTTGCGCCGTTCTTTTAAAACGCTTGCAAGGCATTTCGGAGACCCCCCGCCTGTTCTTCTGCCGAGGGCAATTTCCGCATTCAGTAGCGGTACACCCAATACTATGAGCGCGATAACGTAAATTAAAAGAAAGGCGCCACCGCCGTACTGCGCACACAGGCCGGGGAAGCGCAACGCGTTGCCAAGCCCCACGGACGCGCCTATGCTTGCGAGTATAAAACCGCCTTTTGACGAAAATTTTTCATTGGACATACTCTATGTATATTAAAAACCCCCGCCTTATATGAAAAGCGGGGGTTTGAGTTTTTGTAATATTTTAAACCTGCGGGAAAGGGGGTTCTTGCTCAAGCTTAACTTTCTTTTTCCCGTCGGGGAACTTTGAAGAAAGCTTGTGTACCGCGCAGTACACTGCGGGTACGAGCAGAAGCGTTACCAGCGTGCCGATTAAAAGCCCGCCAATTACCACTATGCCGAGGGGTTGCATAAGCTCACTGCCCTGCCCTACGCCAATTGCAAGCGGTATGAGCGCAAGAATGGTTGTAAGCGTTGTCATAAGTATCGGGCGCAAGCGCACTTTGCAGGCTTCTTGCACGGCGGTTAAGTGGGGTAAGCCTTCCTCGTGGAGCTGTTTAATCTTTTCAAGCATAACGATAGCGTTGTTTACTACCACGCCCATAAGCATTATTAAGCCGATGAAGGAAACCACGTTCAGGCTTGTACCCGTAATTACAAGGGCGATAAACCCACCCGTAAAGCTGAACGGTATGCTTGCCATAACTATTAACGGCTTGACTGCGGAAGAGAACTGCACCGCCATTACCGCAAACAGTAAGAAGAACGAAATTACAAGCGCTACGGCTAACCCCTCAAACGCGTCGTTAAGGTAGCTTGAAATACCGCTTGATTCAAACGAGTAACCGTCGTAATCCTTTAATACGTTTGAAGATATTTTTTGCATTAATTTACCCGCGGAACCGGTGTCCTGCCCGGGGAGTACTGCGGAGACGGAAATCATCTGTTTTCCGTCCGTACGGCGTATGCAAGCCTCCTCTTCCGAGCGCGTTACCCCGCATATATCCCTTAGTTTAACGGCTTTTCCGTCTTCGTCAGCACCGACAGGCAAGTCAAGCAATTCGTTAATATCGGTTACGGAATTATCGTCAAATTTGACGTTTAAATTGTACTCTTTACCGCTTATGGTAACCGTGCAGGCGGTATAGGAGGAAAGACCTATTCTTAAAGTCAAAACAAGGGTTTGGTAGTCAAGCCCCAAGTCCGCCATTTTGTTTCGGTCGAATTTTAAATCGTATTGCACCGAAGTTTCGCTTGCGCTGTTCTTAACGTCGGTAAAGCCGTTTGCCTTTAATTCTGTACCGATTTTTTCTGCAATTTCCTGAAGCTTATCGCCACTGTCGCCCACTATCGTTACGGATAAATCGTCCGCACCCGACATCAATGAGGCGACTACGCCGTCAATTTCTTTTACGCTGACGGTGCCTACGGGCTTTTTATCGCCCTCCGAGAGCGCGCGTATGCGTTCTACAACTTTGGAAGTACCGCGGTTTGTCGTAAGCTGAACCTTGATTAAACCCGTATCGGTAAGGGCAAGAAGCCCGTGTTTGCCAACGCTTACAGAAACGTAGTCAACGTTATCTATTTCCTCTTGTATAGTCGTGGCAAATGCGAAAACGTCGCTCTGTATGTCGGCTAAGTCCGCGCTTGCGCCGTAGGACATATTTACTTCAATCTGTCCCTTATCTATGGACGGCAAGAACTCCGTACCCGTTAAGAACAAAAGCCCTATGCTTGCGCCGAACACTACAACCGCCGTTAATATAGTTACTAATTTTTTATTTAAAACCGCAGGCAATATCTTACCGTAGAAATTTGTAATACCGTCCATTAATTTAGACTGTTTTAATACGGCAAGGCGCTGTTTGAACGTCTTTTTAGGCGGTTGACCCCCACATATATCGGACTTTTCGCTATTTTCTTCAATATTTTCAATATTTTGCGTGTTTTGGGCGCTTTCTTCAATTGCCCCCGTAATATGTGCCGTTTTCGCCTCTTTTTCGGCTTTTTTACCGTTTAAAGACTTTGCAAGCCGTCCGCCCTTCAACATACGGTTCCCGCCACAGAACAGGGAGTACAGAGCGGGGATAACGATTACCGCAACTATCAGCGAGAACGCAAGCGAGAATATGACCGCCCAGGATAAATCAGTAAAGATTTCCGCCGTAAGCCCGCCGGAGAAGATAATGGGAATGAATACGCACACCGTAGTCAGCGTAGAGCCGAACAGCGCACCGCCTACTTCCGCCGTACCGTCCACCGCGGACCGGAATGCCGTTTTATCCATTTCACGGTGCTTGGATATGCTTTCTATTACAACTATGCTGTTATCGACCAGCATACCTATTCCTACCGCAAGTCCGCCGAGGGAAACCATATTTAACGTTATTCCCATTAGGTACAGACAGATAAGCGCCGACAATACCGAAAGTGGCATTGTTATAGCGATTATTAGCGAGGTGCGTACCTTTTTAAGGAATACGAAGATTATAAATACCGCAAGCAACCCGCCGATAAGCATACTTACGAGTACGTTTGAGATACTGTCCGAGATAAATTCCGACTGGTCGTCCAGAAGAACTACCTGCGCCCCTTCGCTTTGATTTGCGTTTAAATAGTCGGAATAGACCTTTTTAACCTCTTTAACGACTGCCGAAGAATTTGCACCGTTGGACTTGTAAATTTCAATTATAGTACCTTTTATGACTTGCGCCTTACCGTTACCAAAGTAAACGTATGAATTAAAGCTTTCATCCATTTTCACGTTGGCAACTTCGCTAACCTTTACGACTTTTGCGCCGTTAGCGTTCAACTCGGTAAAATCGGTATCTGTTATAAATTTGAAAAGCTGTTCTGAAAGCGTAAAATCAAACACTCCCTCCAAATTTAAAGAACCGTACAGCGCGTACCACTGCGCGGGTGTTATAGAACTTTCTTCGCCCGTTTCACTGTCCGTATTATCTGTTTGTAGTTGTGCGCGCGTGTCGATAAGCGTTTGCATATTGACTTTGTAATTTTGACTTCTTACGAACGCAATAAACGTGGGCGAGGTTATTATAGGGTGAGCTTCCGAAAGCGTCGTACCCGCAAACAAAAGCGCGCACTCTGCATCTGTCGGGTCGTAGTCTGCACCCTTGTCGCGCTTCTTTTCGGCTATGTTTCTAAGCCCGGTTGCAGAGGTCTGTTTTGCAAAATCTATATTAGCGTATATCTGCTTATCGACATCTTCCTGCGATAGCTCTCCCGCCTCTATTTGGGCGTAGACCCCCGAATATACCTTAACGAACCGCGTTTCAAGCACAAAATAGTCGTCGTTTGAAAGTTCGTAAAACTCGTTGTTATCGTTCTTTTCAATATATGCGGGTTGCTGTTCAAGCCACTCGCGGAATGCGATAATATCGTCTATTTTATCGTCGCGCACAACCCTTAAAAGGTCTGCCGATACGGTTATCGGCAACGAGATTGAAGCGTTGTTTATGTCATCAGCCAAGTCTTCCAATTCTTTATCGGTTTTGGGTGTGCCGTCGTCGTTAGTAACCCGCTTTTTAAGTTCGCTGTAATAACGGCTGGTCTTAATGTTCGTCAACTGTTGGGCGGTGTATGTGTTGGCTATGTTCATATAGGTCTTGAGGTCGGACAAATCGTCAACTTCGTCTGCACTCTTATTCCCCAAATCAGCTAAAACCGTAATAACTCCCGAACCCAAGTCTTTTTGCAGTTCAATTAGGTCTTCGTCAGTGGCGTTTTCGTAATAACGCATAACCTGCTTAACCGACGTAAACAGACTGATAAGGCTTGACGGAAGCTCCAACGGCATATTTTCAATATCGGCTTTGCTCTTTACGTCGGAATTATTTCTTATCTGAACGGAAATTTTATCACCGTTTTGCGTTTCCTGCAGATTACCGAGGGGTATGTCCAACGCCCCGTAGGAAAACGCCTGCACTATGAGGGGTGAAATAAGCTCCATACCTATAAAAGGCGACACAACGTAAGAACTTTCCGCCCCGCCCTTGATTTCAACGCTTTCAACACCGTCAATTGCAGAAATTTTATTCGCGATAGCTTCGGCGGAAAGGTAGGCGTTTTTAAGCCTTTCGTCCTCGTCAGCTCCGTTTGAAGAGGTTACGGAAAGAACTGCAAGCGCTTCCGCGTTCAAATCAATATCGTAAACGGAGGTCGTT
The DNA here is from genome assembly GCA_014804995.1 of Clostridia bacterium. GTDB lineage: Bacteria > Bacillota > Clostridia > Christensenellales > Borkfalkiaceae > Coproplasma. Next base: position 76,696 of record JAAUYS010000197.1, on the reverse strand, counting down.
ACGCCGTCGGGCAAGTCCAAAGAAGAAATTTTGCCCTGTATGTCCGTCTTCTTTTCTGTGGTGTCGGTTCCGTACGCAAATGACAAAACTACTGCGGACAAGTTATCATAGGAGTAACTGTCAACGGTGGTCGTACCCGATATGGACGAAAGCCCATCCTCTAATTTTACGGTTACGTCTTTTTCAACGGACTGCGCATTCGCACCGGGATAGATTACCTGCACGCACACCATAGGCACGTTGATGTCCGGCAAAAGATTTACCGACATTTTAAGCGTGGAGTATATCCCGAAAGCCAAAACGAATATGACGATAAGTATTATGGCAACTGATTGCCTTATTATAAAGGAAAAGAATTTTTTCATATATTTAGCTTTTTAAGCCTCTTCCGTCGGGAAAAGGCTTAATAAAAAGTTTATTATTTTTTTACTTAAAATGCGTTAATTAAAGCATATATGGGGGTCTATCGCGTTTTTAACCCATAAAAGATTACATACTTGACAGTATTGCAAGGTTTGCCGCCACGTCGATGTTTCTTACGGTAACCCCCTCTTTAACCCTTAAAAGCACGGGTGCAAAATTTAAAATTTTGTTTACACCGCACTCGGTAAGGGCGTCTGCAACGCTCTGCGCAACCTTTGCGGGAACGCATAAAACGGCAAGGTGCGCGTCTAATTTTTCTATTTCTTCTTTTTCGTTTTCTACAGAATAAACGGGCTTTCCGCCTATCGTTTTGCCTATCTTAGTTTCGTCCGTATCGAAAGCGCAAACAAGCTCTATTCCGTAGTTTGAAAATCCGCCGTAGGATAAAAGAGCGTTGCCGAGTTCACCGGCACCAACGATTACGGCCTTCTTTTTATCGTTACAGCCCAAATAATCTTCAAGTGCGGAAATAAGTTCTTCTAAAACGTAACCAACGCGCGTTCTTCCCTGCGCGGAGGTGTATGCAAGGTCCTTTCTGACTAAAACTTCACCCATCCCAAGGGCGCGCGCAATCGCACCCGAAGAGATGTACCCTTCGGCATCGAGCGATTTTAAATAGTTCAAATAGACCGGGAGCCTTTGCAGGCTGGTTACAGGTATATCGCTTTTCATATATATTCCCCTTTGCCCGCATAGTGCAGGCGCGGGCGAGTTGGCTTAATCCATAAACAAAGCCACTGCGCCGTATCCCCCCGCCCTGTTGCCGAGCGAGGCACATTCTATCCGAACGGGCGCGTAATCCGTACCCCCGAACAGTTCTTCGTTTACAAGTTTTTGCAGGGGAACGGTCATTCTTGACCCTTGGGCGCAAACCCCGCCCCCTATTAAAATTATCTGCGGACGGAACACGTTTGCAACGTTCGTTATTCCGCAAGCAAGATTTTTTATGTACCAGTCGACTATACGGCGCGCGGAACGGTCGCAATCCATATATTCGAAAGCCGTTCTGCCGTCAGCCGTATCGTGCGTGTAGGTCTTCCACATTTCAGAAGCGGTGTCGTCCTCCATAACGCGCCTCGTTCTTGTAGTAAGCGCCTTAGCGGAGCAATACACCTCAAAGCAACCTCTTCTTCCGCAAGTGCATTTGTCGCCACCGCGGTCTATAACCATATGGCCTATTTCCGCGCCTGCGCCCAGATTGCCTTCAAAAAGTTTGCCGTCAATTACAATTCCACCGCCGACGCCCGTGCCTAGGGTTATCAAAACGCTGTCTTTATACCCTTTGCCTGCGCCGAACTTGGCTTCGCCAAGCGCACCCGCGTTAGCGTCGTTTGCAACGCGCACTTCTAAGCCCAGCTTTTCTTCCAAAAGCTTTTTAAGCGGATAGTTTTTAAGCTTTAAATTGCCAGCAAATACTACAACGCCGTCTTTTGAAACGATGCCGGGGCTACACACGCCTATTCCCCTTAAATCGGAATAAACCTTACCGGAAGCCTGTACGAGGTTATCCGCAAGCGAAACAACGCAATCGGCAAGTCCGTCCCCGCATACGGTAGGAACGCTACCCTCGGAAATAATTTTTCCGCTTTCGTCAACTATCATTCCTTTAACCGTCGTCCCGCCGACGTCCACACCCATATAAAGCACGGTTCACCTCTTAAATTTTATAATTAAAGTATACACTTTTGATTGCGCTTCGTCAAGATTATTGTAAAAATTTTATCGATTGGTAAATATTTTAAAAGCACGCCTTAAAAAGCGTGCTTTTTATTACTTACTGCCTGTTGAACCGAAACCGCCCTCGCCCCGTACCGTTTGGGAAAGCTCGTCCCGTACGACGAACTGTGCCGTCAGGTAAGGCGTTATGACGAGTTGCGCCACTCTCTCACCGGAAGAAACCGTTTGGGGAATTTCCGTATGGTTATGAAGGGCAACCTTAACCTCACCGCGGTAGTCGCAGTCAACCACGCCGACCTTATTTGCAGGGGCAAGCCCCTTTTTAGTTGCAAGACCGCTCCTTGCATAGATAAGCCCCGCATACCCCAACGGCAGTTCAATTGCAATGCCAGTAGGGATAAGCACCGTCTCGTGCGGGTTTACCGTTAAGTCGCTATTTAAGCAGGCGTAAAGGTCTGCGCCTGCGGAATATTCACTGCCGTAAGAGGGTATAACGGCTTTGTCATTAAGCTTCTTTATATTGACTTTCATCATAAGTTTTCCTGTAAAAATTGCGTTAATTAAGGCATATATGGGGGTTAAAGCTCTTTTTCACCGTCCCACAGCACTATTTTATCCTCTTCTAATGAGGGCTTTACAAGTATAATTCTTTGGTTTGAAGAACCGCGGAAACGGAGGTTTAAGTCCTTTAATTCTTCAACGAATTTACCGTCAATCAGAACGTCAAGACAGTTGAGAATACGCATAACCGTATCGGGATTGCCGAGCTTACCCGTCAAAAGATGTCTTTCGTAATCGTAACCTGTGAAGCACCAAAACGACTTTTTCGGGTAAATTTTTCTCAATCTTTCCAAAAAAGGAGCTAAAACTTCCTGATTTTCAGGCTCAAAGGGGTCTCCGCCTAACAGTGTGAACCCCTTTATGTAATCGGGTTTAAGACCTTCTATTATCTTATCCTCAACCTCTTTTGTAAAGGGTTCACCGTAATTAAAGTCCCAAGTTTCGGGGTTGAAGCAGTTCTTGCAGTGGTTTCTGCAACCGCTGACGTAGAGTGAAACCCTTACCCCCGGTCCGTTGGATATATCGTAGTATTTTATAGTTGCAAAATTCATAAAAACACCGTTAAATCAAGCATATATCGGGGGCAACCGTAAATTAAAGGTGCAAAACACGCGCTTTTATTTCCTTGGTTTTGCCGACGTTCCAGAAGTTCTCGCCCAAGTATCCGCAGGTACGGCGGGTAACATTCATCTTGCGCTGGTCCTTATTGTGGCAGATGGGGCATTCCCACTCGTTATCGTCGTTTATCATAATTTCTCCGTCAAATCCGCAAACGTGGCAATAGTCGGACTTGGTGTTGAACTCTGCATACTGAATGTTGTCGTAGATAAATCTTACAACGTCCTCCATTGCAGTTAAGTTGTGGCGCATATTGGGAATTTCTACGTATGAGATAGCTCCGCCGGAGGAAATCTTTTGGAACTGGCTTTCAAACTTGAATTTGGTGAAAGCGTCAATATTCTCCCTAACGTCTACGTGGTAGCTGTTGGTGTAGTAGCCCTTATCGGTTACGTCGGCGATAGTGCCGTACTTTTCTTTATCTATTCTTGCAAAGCGGTAGCAAAGGCTCTCTGCGGGGGTTCCGTAAAGTCCGAAGCCAAGCCCCGTCTCCTTCTTCCACTTTTCGCAGTGTTCCCTTAAGCTCTGCATAACTTTAAGCGCGAACTTCAAGCCCTCTTCCGTGGTATGGGATACGCCTTTAACGAGCTTGGTTACCTCGTAAAGACCGATATATCCCAAAGATATTGTTGAATACCCGTCCAAAAGGTACTTGTCAATCTTTTCTCCGCTCTGCAATCTTGCGATTGCGCCGTACTGCCAATGCACGGGTGAAACGTCGCTGGTTACACCCATAAGCGCGTTATGACGGCACATCAACGCTTCATAGCAGAGTTTTAGCCTTTCTTCTAAAATTTCCCAGAACTTCTCTTCGTTGCCCTTAGCAAGGATACCGCACTGAGGAAGGTTTATTGAGACAACGCCTTGGTTGAACCTGCCCTCAAACTTATAATTTCCGTTTTCATCCTTCCAAGGGGAAAGGAAAGAACGGCAACCCATAGGCGAGAAGACGTTGCCCTCATAGTACTCGCGCATCTTTTTTGCCGAAATGTAGTCGGGGTAAAGGCGCTTTGACGAGCATTTAACGGCAAGCTTAGTAATATAGTCGTACTTTCCGCCCTTCAAGCAGTTGTTTTCGTCCAAAACGTAGATAAGCTTGGGGAACGCGGGTGTTACGTAAACGCCCTTTTCGTTCTTTATACCCTGATAACGCTGTTCAAGAATTTCCTGAATAATCATTGCGTTCTCTTCGATATACTCGTCCTTTTCGTCAAGATACAGGAAAAGGGTTACGAAAGGCGACTGTCCGTTGGTCGTCATAAGGGTATTAATTTGGTATTGAATAGTCTGCACGCCCGCCTTTAACGCTTCTTTTACGCGCATATCTACGAAGTGCTTCTTCGTTTCTGCATTTAAAGTTTCGCCAAACTCTTCCTCGCACTGGCTGACGTACTTGTCCTTGGTGCGACGGAGGTATTTACCGAGGTGAGCGATATTTACCGACTGTCCGCCGTACTGCGACGAAGCGACGGAAGCTATAATCTGCGTTGTAATGGTGCAAGCCGTCTGGAAAGATTTAGGGCTTTCAATCATTTTGCCGTTCATTACCGTGCCGTTTTCAAGCATATCCTTAATATTTATAAGACAGCAGTTGAAAATGGGTTGTAAAAAGTAGTCCGCGTCGTGGAAGTGGATAGCACCTTCCTCGTGCGCCTTGGAAATATGTTCAGGGAGAAGAATACGCTTGGTAAGGTCCTTAGAAACCTCTCCCGCGATAAGGTCGCGCTGGGTGGAAGCCGTGCGCGCGTTCTTGTTGGAGTTTTCCTCCATAACGTCTTTATTGGAGTTTCTTATAAGAGAAAGTATGCTCTCGTCCGTGGTGTTAGCCTTACGGATGAGCGCGCGCTCGTAACGGTAAAGGATGTACGCCTTCATAAGCTGGTACTTCTGAAGCTCCATCAACTTTTCTTCCACCATATCCTGAATGTCCTCTACGAGAACTCTCTTTCTGTGGCGGGACGCAATATCGTCTACAATTTCGTTAATCTGCGCGTCAGTAATCCTGTCTTCGAAGTCCACTGCGGAGTTAGCCTTTCCGATTGCAACGGCAATTTTCTGCCTGTCGAAATCGCAAGTTGTACCGTCTCTCTTGATAACTTTCATCTTATTTTCCTCCGAATAGTGCAAGTACTAACAATGGTATCACATATTTTGTGCATTGTCAATACCTGCCTCTACAATATATTGTGTAAATAATAAAAAAATAACTTGTCCGCGCACCGCCTGTTTTTGACGGCGCAAGTCCAAGTATACTACTTAGGGATGTTAAAGTCAAGCAAAGGGACACAACATATTGTATGAAAATTTTTTGCAATATTACAAGATATTGTGTCGAAAAACTCGCAAAACTTCTCAATTCAGCAAAAAACAGCGGAATTTTAACAGAATCTTTTAAGATAAGTTAAGTCCAATTTCCACTCGGGGATAAGATTTCTTCTTCTGTGTTCTTCGTTGGCGTCGCCCAAAGCTTTGCGGTAATCGGCGTAGCTTGCGCCGTTAACTTTTTTAAAATGTTCCTCAGCTTCGCGCTCCCTGCCCATAAGCTGGGTTCTGCCTATGTGGATAACCTCGTGGCAACTTCTGCACACGGCAATTACGTTTTTAAGGCGCTGTATGGCGTTCTTTTCGTCGTATTCCCACTGCTCGTGTGCCTCTAATCTGGGCGATTGCCCCCCACATATACTGCATTTACCGCCTGCGCGGGCATATGCCTCCTTTCTTACCGTATCCCACTGTGCGGGGGTCAAGATACTTCTTAAATTGCTGTACCAACAACTGTCCGGCACGAGTTCAAAGTTCAATTTATAAGCCATACAACTATAATACATTAATTTTTAAAAATTTTCAAGAAAACGTTGACGAAAAGCGCGGGGTGTTTTAAAATATATTTATGGCTAACCTAAATAAGGAAGAAATTAAAAATCTAAAGCGTAAAGAGCTTTACGGCTCAATAGCCCTTGCATTTTGCGGTGTGGTGTGCGCCTATTTTATAATCTGTTTTACGATAGCGCAGGTTCACGACAATTACGTTTTAAGGCTTACCACCTTAATTATTGCGCCCGTACTGCTTCTTTTAGGGGCGGGGCTTTCGGCATTTTTAAACGTAAAGTTCGGCGGAAAGCTGGACAGACTTATAAAAAGCTACGTTCGGGACGTTCTTATTGAAAACGCTTCACTTATGCGCCCTGAGCGCGATTCCCTCACCTACACCCTTTCATACGACGGTTGTTTAGCGGAAATTAAAGTTAATAACTTTAAAGAGAAAATTATTTTCGACTTTTCCGCCTTGGGCAAGCTGTCCGCAGTACGCAGGGCGGGGATAACCACAGCGATAATCGAGCGTTTAGAGGCTACCTTCTGCCGTCTGGCAGAGCGCGGGGCTAAATATTCTTCCGTAACCTACTGCGTAATTAAAAACGGTGGAAAGGCTAAGACCGTTTCCCTGATAGAAAACGGCGTTCCCGACAAAAAAGCATACAAAAACTACTTAAAAACCAAATGAAGCACGCAATTATTATCACAAACGCATATTCCCGACTTAAAACGGGGCTAAACCAAGCCGAACGCCTTAAATACGAGCTGGAGCTTTTGAACGTTCAGACCGATATTAAAAGGAACGGCTTTTTTGCTGTAACCCAAAACGACGGCAATTTAAAAGATGCGCTAAAAGGGTACGACTTTTGCGTTTACTTAGATAAGGATAAATACGTTTCAAGCGCGCTTGAAAAATGCGGACTGAGGCTTTTTAACAGGCATTCCGCCATCAGGGTTTGCGACGACAAAATGGAAACCCATTTGGCCCTTGCAGGCAAGGGCGTGCCTATGCCGAAGACGGTTGCCGGGCTTTTGTGTTACGACCAAAACGCAACGGTTACGGAAGAGAGCGTTGACTTTATAATAAATGAACTCGGTCTTCCCGTAATCGTAAAAGAGAGCTACGGCTCTCTCGGCAAAGGCGTGTATAAAGCTGAAAATAAAAAGGGGCTTCTTGCCCTCTGTGAAAAGTTGAAATTGACCCCGCATATCTTCCAGCAGTTTATTGAAGAAAGTGCGGGTAAAGACGTGCGCGTAATAGTCATCGGCGGTAAAGCGGTATGCGCAATGATGAGAAAATCCGATTGTGATTTCCGCTCCAATTTAGAACTCGGAGGCACGGCTATCCCGTACGAAATTGACGATAGACTGCGGAATATATGCGAGTTAACGGCAAAATTGCTCAATTTGGACTACTGTGGAATAGACGTTTTACTCTCAGATAACGGTTATTTAGTATGCGAAGTCAATTCTAACGCCTTTTTTGGGGGTATTGAGAGGGTTACGGGCGTAAATATAGCGCGTATTTACGCTGAATATATGCTTAAAAATATACAATAGACCCCCATATATGTCTTAAATAACGCACTTTTGCATATATTTTTGATAAACGCTGATACTTATTGTATGAGCAAGCGTAAACACAACAAACTTATGGAAGACGTCTTTGACAAGTGCGCAAGCGCTAACGAATGTACGGGGCTTTTCCAAAAAGTTTCACTCGACCCTGAAGAGGTCAAAAAATTTCACGAAATGTATAATTCAATTGACGGCAAAGACAGTATAGACTAAAAAGACGGCGGTTTTAAACCGCCGTCTTTATTTTATTTAATTGCCCGTTTAACCGCCGTTTGCCAGCCCTCCAAAAGACGAAGCCTCTCCCCTTCTTCCATATCCGGCAAGAAGGTTTTTTCAGCTTTAAAATTTCTTTTTATCTCTTCAACGCTTCCCCAGTACCCGCAGTTAAGTCCCGCAAGGTATGCCGTGCCGAGGGCCGTAGTCTCCACCACTTTGGGGCGAACGACTTCGCAGTTTAGTACGTCCGACTGGAACTGCATTAAAAAGTTGTTTGCGCTTGCCCCGCCGTCCACGGCAAGCCTAGATATTTTTACGCCGGCGTCCTTTTCCATTGCGGAAACAAGGTCGCACACCTCGTAAGCTATTCCCTCCAGGGAGGCGCGCACGATATGCTCGCGCGAGGTTCCGCGGGTTATGCCCGTAATAGTTCCCCTTGCCTGTGCGTCCCAGTAGGGCGCGCCCAAACCGGTAAACGCAGGTACAACGTACACCCCGCCACTATCCTTAACTTTTACTGCCTGTGCCTCGCTGTCCTCTGCTGAAGAGATAATCTTCAACCCGTCGCGTAGCCACTGCACTACCGCACCGCCGACGAATACAGAGCCTTCCAAAACGTAACAGGGCTTATTCCCCGCAGTCGCGCCAAGGGTGGTAACTAAGCCGTTCTGGCTTTTAACGGCACGGCTTCCCGTGTTCATAAGCAAAAAACATCCCGTACCGTAAGTATTCTTGACGTCGCCCTCCTTAGTGCATAACTGACCGAACAATGCGGACTGCTGGTCGCCAACGACGCCACATACGGGTATCGGCGAACCGAACAGACGCGCGTCCGTACAGCCGTACAAATGGCAAGAAGGGTAGACCTTAGGTAACATTGAAGCCGGTATGTCAAACAGGCGCAAAAGCTCGCTGTCCCACTTTAAGTCGTGTATGTTAAACAGCATCGTTCTGCTTGCGTTGGTATAATCTGTTGCAAAAATTGCGCCCTTAGAAAGTTGCCACAATAAAAACGTGTCAATCGTGCCGAAAGCAAGCTCTCCCCGTTCGGCTTTTTGCCTTGCGCCGTCCACGTTGTCCAAAATCCACTTAATTTTGGTTGCGGAAAAGTACGCGTCAGGTACTAACCCCGTCTTATTGTAAATTTTTTCGGCAAAACCCTCTTTTTTAAGGCGTTCGCAATAGTCCGCCGTTCTTCTGCACTGCCAAACTATCGCATTGTATACGGGTTTGCCCGTTTTTTTATCCCAAACTAAAGTCGTTTCCCTTTGGTTGGTTATGCCTATGCCTGCAATATCCTGCGCCGTAGCGCCCGCCCGCACCAACGCCTCGCTAACGACCGCAACGGTAGAGCCTAAAATGTCCTGCGGAGAATGCTCTACCCAGCCCGGTTTGGGATAAATCTGCCTGAACTCCTGCTGGGCGCGGGCAACGATGTTCCCGCCCTTGTCGAAAACTATCGCGCGGGTACTCGTCGTGCCTTGGTCAAGCGCAAGAATGTACTTCATTTCTTTTCCCCTTTTTCATTTTCCGCCTTTTCGTCCTTTTCGTCGGCGTTTTCTTCTTCTGCAAGCTCCTTTAACATTTGTTGAAGCCTTTCTTCGGAAACTTCCTCGTTTGTCCTTGCAAGCCTGCCGTAAGCGAGTTTATCGTGATGTATCGTCATTTTGCACTCTCCTTTCTTTCAAGAACGACAAGCGTCTCGACGCTACCGTCTTTCTTCCACAAAATATGGTTTACCTCTCTGTTATCCTTGAATATCGGAAAATTCAAGGTTATAGACTTCAACGGCATTATTGCGCCTTCGTCATTAGCATATATCTGAATGTTTTTAACGAGATAGGTCAGCATTAGCTTTTGCTCGTCTTCTGTCATTTTATCATAAATCTCATCAAAAGACAACAACAATTTATATATGTTATCAAGCGTCATTGCCTCTTCTTCCATAGCCTTCTTACGCAATGAAGCGTCTTCTATTTTTTCTTCAAGCTCGGATATTGTTTCATAGAGAGCGTCTAAACGCATTTGCATATCCTTTAGCTTGCGCTCTCTGAATTTGACGTCAAGCGGTAAATTATTAATACTGTCTTCAAGGTTAGCTTTGTTTGTGTTTACTTCCGACAACTTCTTTTTATACCCGGATAATTCTCTGTCTATAAGTTCGGTATTTACATCTTTGCCTATACGGCTTTGGATTTCTTCGGCAAAATTTTCTCCACGCACCAACTCTTTTAATGTTTCAATTACATACGGCTCTATATCCGTCTTTCTCAATTTTGCATTATAATCACACGAACCGCCCCGTGTCTTTGTGCTGTGTGAGCAAAAGTAGTAATAAATGTCATTGTAAGTGCCGTCCTTATTCGTCCAGTAATGACGGTTAGCGTACATAGGACTACCGCATTTAGGGCAACGCAATAACCCTGATAATAGATGTACTCTTTCACGTCCGACCTTTGACGGAGCTTTTACTCCTGTCGATTGCCGTTTCGCTCTGACTTTCTCCCAAGTTTCATTATCAACAATTGCTTCGTGTTTCCCGTCATATAAAAGATACTCATCAGAATTAACGTATCTGTATTCATTACTGCTACCTTTAACTTTTTCTTTTGTTCGTCTGCCGTAAGCAATTTTACCGATATAGACGGGATTATCCAAAATGCTTTGAATACACCTGCCGCTCCAAACGGTTATATCACTTTCTTTGTGCGTGTTTTTACTTATACCCTGCAAATTGAGATATTTAGCAACACCGCCGTAACCCATACTGCTGTTAGCGAACTTATCGAAAATAAGGCGTACCACATTAGCTTCTTCTTCGTTAATTTCAAGGGTATTATCCTTTTGAGTATAACCGTATGGTGCAGGACCGCCGTTCCACAAACCTTGTCTTGCCTTTTCACGTCTGCCGTTCATAGTTTGTTCAAGTATGTTCTCTCTTTCGATTTCTGCAACGGCAGACAATACGGATATAAGTAACTTTCCGCTTGTCTGCGAGGAATCAATCCCCTCTTCAATGCAAATCAAGTTCACATCGTAGGTCTGAATTAACTCCAATGAATTAAGAATATCCGCCGCATTTCTTCCGAAACGAGAAAGTTTATAAACGAGAATATAATCCACGCTTTGCCCGCTCTCTATGTCCGAAAGCATTTTCTTGAAAGCAGGGCGTCCTTCTATCGACTTACCAGATTTACCTGCATCTTCGTAGTATTCTACTATCTGCATTTCTTCCCGCTCGGCAAACTTTTTCAAGCAGTTTTTTTGTGCTTCAAGACTGTACCCGTCCACTTGCATTTCTGTACTTACCCTTGAATATAAAAAACACTTTTTACCTTCCCTGTTCATTGGCTTCCTCCATTTCGGTTGCCGTATCGTTCAATACGCTTTGCCCGTACTTCTGAATTAGTTGCGCCATCATATCGATAAACGCATTAAAATTCTCTTTTTCTTTATTTGTGTTTTGGTTAGTAATCAAGTATCCTTATTCGGATGTGCTGTCGGAATTATTCCGCATCCTTATAGCTTTGAATACTATGTTCTCTCTCCATCGCGTGTTCCTCCTTTTGCGATAACATTTCAACTACTCGGTTTTCTTTTTATCGATTCCTTCAAAACCGAAAAAATCATCGTAGCCGTCCATTGTCTTCGCAAGGTCGGTATTATGCTCTGCCGCCTGCTCAATGAGCGCTTTATATCCTGCTTCAATCAGCTGTACCTTTGTGTAGCCATATCTTTTCAAAAACTCATTTATCTCTTCGGCTTTCTCTCTCGGTACACTCGTTCCCCATACCATACACTTGGCTTTGCGTTCAGCCTTGTGCTTGTCCTCGTAACGCTTGTCCTTTACCTTTCTGTTGTTTTCCATAACAAACCTCCGTGAAAATATCTTGTCGTATTTATACGATTACATATATTATACTTACTTAGGTTCGTAGAGTCAAGCGTTTTACGAATGTTAATACGACTGGGGCTTATACTAATCGTTGTCCATTGCGTTTAGCATATCAATCTCATATTTCATAAAACAAGTCGGCGTATCTCGCATTGCACCGCTATCAAACTTTTCTGCAGGTATAGGCTTACCTTTTAATTCAGAACTCTTGGCGTTAAACAATGAGCATAATACTGACTTGTTTATCGTCGTATTCATCACTATCTCTTGCAGTAGTTTTACTATCTCGGCTATGCTTTCATCGGATACAGTTTTTACTTCTATCGGCTGTGGACGTTTCTCTTCCTCTAACTGCACGCGGTCGCCGAGTTTACTCTCCATCAACATCGGCAACCCGTATTGTAGTGCATCATTTACAAGCCGATTAAAGCTCTTATAGTGCGGCAACAACTTCTCGATCATTTCTAGCATATAACAATCCGTAACTGAAATATACTGCCTTGTATTACCGCTCAATATAGCATTTCTATTCATTTAATCCTCCTCCTGAAAAGTGGGTTTCCCACTTGTTCGTTTTCGCTCTGCGAAAAGCCCCAAAGTACAAAATGGTGTACTTTGCTTTACCTGCTTCCAATCCATACGGATAATGGTGCGGTTCCCCTCTCTTGTGATTGCCGTTTGCTTCCCTGATTTTATTTGCAGTTTATACCTCCGTTTAGTTTATTTGGCGCAAGTATTTATAGACCGCTTGCAAGTCTTGTTAATAGCGCATAAGCACCACCTCCCTAAAACATCCCTCTACTATACCAAGGACACTTTTCTTAAAAACGTGGCGGTCTAAATAGAAATTTCTTGAAAGAATTTGAACGTCCCTCCATATAACCAAGCACACTTTTCTTAAAAAGTTCGGGGTCTAACGTAAAATTCCCTTCACTTATCCAAGGACACTTTTCTCGAAAATATTTACGCGCAGGCAAAAATTTCTCAAGAAAATCCCCCCCTACTTAACCAAGCACACTTATAGGCAAAAATACAACCGCACAACTAAAAATTTCATCAAACTTTAACATTGGGGGTACAAAAAAGGAAGTCAGCTAGTTCCGACTTCCTTTAACCGTTTATTAATTTGTTTATTGTATCAGGTATTTGCCTGACACTATATTATTTTAATATCTTCCAAAAGCCCGTTTTCTTTGAGCCGACACGTTCAATAAAACCTTTCTCTTTCAGCTCACTTATTGCACGCGCTACTGTTCTTCGCGCCTTGTGCGAAGTTTTAATCAATTCATCAATAGTAATATCGCTTTGTTTATTTATCAACTCATAAATCTGTTTTAATGTGCCACTACCATAAATTAAAGCCAGTTAATCCCTTGTTTATTACCGCTTCACTAACTTTTTTATCGCTTCAATCAAAATGGAATGCGGAATCGCAAAATTACCAGACACGGCTTCGTTATTATCAACATTTTTAGTGACAATGCTACCCAGTTTAATGTCCGCGTACTCTCCAACCTGAATCCTGTTAGAAACAATTGCGCCAATGCCGATTTTACTGTGTCTCCCTACAGTTACATTACCGCATAAAACTGCTCTGGGATAGATATATGCGCCTTCATTTATTTTGCATCCGTGGGCAATACCAGAATCGCGACCGATGTAACATTGGTCTGCAATTTCAGTATTGTCCCAAATGAAAAGAGCCCTATCAATCACCACGCCCTGTTCAATAATGACATCGTTTCCAATCAGCACACCGCCGTTATGAGTTGCTATTACATGATTACCATTTTCATCTAAACATCTCTCATAGCAATTACTGCCAACATCACTATACCTGCCAACAAAGCTATTAGATCCTATGACCGTACCGGCGTGAATCATTACATTGTCTTCAATCGTAACATTATCGCCGATTACAACCCCCTTAGGATGAATTTTGGCTGTACTTGATATATTACAATTAATACCGATTCTTGTTATGCTGTCATTGCGAGTCATCATATTGTTCATGCGAATAAATGACGCCTTTGGAGAAGAAGAATATGCAATCCCCAAATGGCTTTTTTTTATTTTCGATCCTAAAGCTTTGCATATTATCACTCCAACAACATTTTTATTACCAAGAGCTTGACCAATGTACTTTTCATTTTCGACGAACGTCACGGCGCGACCATCAAAATGGTCGCCAAGCTTCATGAATGCATCAAATTCGCAATCTTGTTCTATCACTAAATTACAACAAATAAAATCAGACAGTTTCATAATGTTTTACAATAGTTTTAAAAATCGTTTGAACTGCTTGCCCATCGCCAAAGCAGCCATTGTACTTATAATCGACAGTTGCATTTTCTTCGGCCCACTGGATGCCACGCTTCAACTCTTCCAGGGTTTTGCCAATTTGGATATTGCTTCCCGTTTTAATAATCGTTTTCCAAACAGTTAAATCACTACAAACAATGCAACGCTTATTGAAATAATATGCCTCTCTCTGTATTCCGCCAGAATCGGTAAGACAAAAAACACTATTCTTGATCGCCTTCAAATTTTCTTGATATGGAATTGCGTCAACAACAAGGGTCTTGCGTGTATCAATACGTTTGTCTGCAATGAACTTTTTAATTCGCGGATGAGCTATAAAAATACTGTCATATTTCGAATCGCTCAAAATGAGAAATAAATTCTGCAACAAATTCTCATCTATATTTTCGACATGGTGCAAAGATGATAAGATATACGGCCTTCCCAGTTGGTAGCTTTTGTGTTCGTTTTCGAGAACATAGTCAAACTCTGTGAAAGATTCGTTTTGAAAATAATCCTTCACATAGTCGTACATGATATCACCGGAAAAACAGGAGCGTACCCCCAACCCTTCTGACAAAAGATTTTTATTAGATTCTTGGGTACTTGCAAAACAGAGTGTTGAGCAATGGTCGGCAATTGTTCTGTAATATTCTTCGTTGCCGTTACCTCTTCCAACACGGCCGCCACCTTCAATGTGTACTACTTTGATTGATTTTATAACAGCCACCATAGCAGCAACAGCTGTAGTGGCAACATCGCCCATTACTACAACATAATCAATTTTTCCGTTCAAAGATATGGTATCTATTAATTCTCCAAAACGGTTGAAAATAGTCGATAGAATATCATACGAATTCTTTGATTCATGTTGAAGCGTATAATCAAAATGAACGTGTAAGGTCTCTATGTGGCAAGTTAAAGCATAATCATAGTGTTGCCCTACATTGACATAAATTATCTCAAACCGATCTTGAAGCTCTGCAGAGAACTTTGAAAATACTTTTTGAATGGCGTGAATTTTAATATAATGGGTTCTTATTCCCCCAACGACAACAACTCGGATTTTTTTGCTTGTATCTTTATTTTTCACTGATTGTGCCACCAACATAGTAGTAATTGAAAGTAATTTCTTCCTTTCGATTTAAAAAGCAGTTTCTGCCGTCATACACGCTTTTATTACAAAACCGATCGAGTGGACCATCCACAATTTCATTCCAATCTGTCGCAATAAAGATAATATCACTTGCAGCAATGGCCTCATCAAGCGAATTGGCATAAATTACACTGTCTTGGAATATCTTTTTTGCATTTTCCATTGCCTTGAGATCCCATACAGAAACAATTGCACCGTTGGAAATGAGATATGAAACAATATTGACAGCTAGCGAGTTCCTCACATCATCCGTGTCTTTTTTGAACGACATTCCCAAAACACTGACCTTCTTATTCATGATGCTGCCACCACAATTGTCCATCATTTTTCTGCACAAGCGCAGCACATGTCTACTGTTTATATCGATGGTCGCCTCAATAAGTTCCTGTTCATAACCGTATTCGCTTTGAATTTGATTATGGAAGCAAATCGTATCCTTCGGGAAGCATGAACCGCCATACCCCAAACCGGGCTCAAAATAACGCGTACCGATACGCGGGTCTAATGTAACACCTTTCAAAACGGACGTTACATCTGCCCCAACCAAATCGCAAACATGTGCAAGGTCATTCACAAATGATACACGCATTGCCAAATAGCAATTTGATTCATATTTTATAAGCTCAGCGCTTTCAGGTGTGGTAACGATTTTCTCTCCACTGAATTTATCGTAAATGTTCAGCATAAGCTCACGTAGCTGTGGCGTATTGCAACCTATAACGATTCGCGTCGCCTTAATGGTGTCCTGTATCGATGTGCCTTGCGCCAAAAATTCAGGATTAGAGACAACACCTATCTTGTATTTGAGACCCAATTTATCTATGTAATGGACAACCTTTTTGTTGGTTCCAATTGGCACTGTAGACTTAATAACAATCGTTGAATCATGTTTTACATTTTTTGCAATAATGTCAATCGAGTTCCAAATGGCAGTCATGTCTACACTATTATTGTGTCCAATCGGTGTTCCAACGCATATAAAGAAAATATTCGAATCTTGAAAAGCCTCCTTTAAGTTATCAGTAAAAAGGATTTTATCTGCGTGCATACTTAAAGTATATTGTAAATCCCTCTCGTAAAAAGGAGCGATTCCATTTTTCAATGCATCGATACGTTCTTTATCGATATCATAGCATATAAGCTCATGTCCTGCGTGCGCAAAACCAATCGCCGTAGACAATCCAACCGGACCAACGCCGATAATCAAAATTTTCTTTTGCATGTTTGTCCTCTTCTTTAGACACGTCCACAGATTTAAGCTAAACCCATGAAGGCACGAATACTCTTCTGGTATTTCTCCTCTATATAAGACGAGAATTTATCGTAAGCCTGATTAATTCTTGCAATTGTTTCTGTAGAAAGCATATCCTTTGCAACAGAAAGATAATCTGAGAAATACGCGGGTTTAGAGATACCGCACAATATAGCATTAATAGGTTGATTTTGCAACGTCCATCTCAAAACAAGCGACAAGACGGGAACACCCTCGTCGTTGGCTATGGGTTTAATTTCCTTGCTGATCCATTTTCCGATTTCAGATTGAATCGATTCAGCAAACTCGGGCTTTTTAGCGCGCAAATCAGTGGCCGTGAAATCTAATCCTTTAATTACACGGTCTGACAATAATCCCCTTTCTACAGTTTGATACGTCGTTATTTTTATATCATTTCCCGTGCAATAGTCGATAAGCTCCTTGCTCAGCGACTGATTTAATAAGCTAAATCTGTTTTGGATATAGTTAACCGCGCCGCTATAATTATATCGCTTGAGCATTTCCAGCGAGACATTTGATACACACAATTCTGAGCATTTGCCCGCCCTTTTAAGGCGGTCCATCGCGTCAATCGTTTCCTCGAATGGCGTCTGCGAATCAGGAGCATGAGACATCAAAACATCCAAATGATCCAATCCCAATCTTTGCAAGGCTCCGTTGCAGCAAGCCTCCACATCTTCTTTCTTACCACTTAATTTAGTAACTCCGTTGTTCATCGACCATCCGCAACAAGCCATGATCTTATAGGAATCTCGGGGATACTTCTTCAATTCCTTCCCGAGGAGCTCTTCCACTGCGCCGTTGTTATAGACGAGTGAAACATGAATGAATTCACCGCCATACTCAATGTATTGACGTAAAATCTGCGAAGCCGTATGTTCATCGATTTTTCCGAATACATTAGCGAATGGGAAGGTTCCAAGTGCAATGCCTTTAAGTTGTTTCATAAAACACCTCTTTTTTTATTTCTCTTGATATTAAAACATCGAATTATTAACTCTTATTTTTTTGAACTTTTTGTATTTGATTAAAATATATTGTCCCATCCTGTATTGTTCCTGTGACAATACTACCTGCGCCAATCACACAATTGTTGCCTATCACGCTATTCGGAAAGATAATGACGCTTGCGCCAATCCAAACATTGTCGCCTATTTCTACAGAGCCCATTATAAAATTATCCCGCAAATTTTCATGGTTGAAATCATGATTAAAATCCACGATACAAACATTGGGACCAATTGTAACGTCTCGCCCAATTTTTACTTGATTTCGACAAATCAGCATCAAGCCATTATTAGATTGAAAATTTTCGCCTATGTGCAGCGTGGCATTTCCATAAACCCGAAGCGTGCCAAATGAAGCAATCCGAAGATTATTTCCAAGCTGAGTATGCGATGTTTTTTTAATCGTTAACTCAACCATTCTTCCTAAAGCACCCGTTCTAGGAAGACATTTATGGAAAATTTTTCTTAAACGAAACATGTTTTTTGATAACGCTTTCATATCAATGATTCTAAAAACCTATTGGATTATTTGTTCTTACCATATGAATTAAACGATACTTCCTCAATGCGAACGCAAAGTGCACTATTTGGTCCCACACGGTTATCCGCACCGACATCTGCAAAGGCATCCTCTGCAGATAAATAAAATAGAATTGCACTTCCATGCCGAAATTGTCCACTTGATAAGGCATCATCGATAAACTTGTGCACCTGCCCATCACCAATGTAAACGCATGCAACACCTTTCTCTGCGGGATCTCTCGGACGAGTTCCCTCATGGCATCCCTTACATTTGGCTTCTGGAGGGTTTTCGCATGCGATACGAATCTCATAGCACAGCTCAGCATAGTCTCCTTTTCTGAAAACCGGGCCATTACCTTCTTTTGATATTACAAAAAAACTCATTAGGTATGCTCCTTTACTATACGGAATCCCTGTCTCCTAGTGATGTGGTTCCAGATATAATCCCTTCCACGATAGCTGTTTCTGTCCTGAAATGCCACATTTAAAAACGAGCCACCTCTTGCAACCATGCGGGAATCCTTATTAAGCTCCTTTGATGAAAGCTCTATATCTCTCTTGGATTGTAGGCGGATGTAGTCCTTAAGATGCTCCTGATCTATTGGAATCAAAGTTTGTGTCCATTCCCAAATGTTACCAGTTAAATCGCTTGGATAATTTTCATATTCGCACATATGGACTCCCACCGGCGCAGCCGCCTCCAAGCCTAGCCGCCTGCTGACATACTTTTCGACTTCAAACTCTTCAGAATAGCTATATGTACGATAATGTCTTTTTGCCACATATTCCCATTCAGATTCATACGGCAATCGAATTTTTGTATTTGTAAGCTTGCCTAACCACACGCAAAATCCTACGGCCTCTATCCATGATATATCCACAATTGGAGCGTTTATCACATTGGGCTTTTGGAAACCCTTTGCCGGATCTATTTTTTTTGAACCTACTTTTTCAAACCACTCCTTGCTAACTTCTGACCATTGCCAATACTCACGGTTCTCATATGCTCCGGCTTCCACAAAGGCCATAAACTGCGCTATAGTAATAGGATATTTACTGATTTCAAATTCTTTTATATGCAAGCCAACGCAAGGCTGCTCACGGCTGAAGTCCGAATCCGGATGGTCGCATTGAATAATTTTTACCTCTTCGTCGGTGATACCCATTGTAAAATCACCCTCAGGTATGTTACACCAAATGATATCCGGCAAAGTGTCTTTGTTTAATGCTACTCCCTCGCGTTTATCACCCAATTCTTGTGCTATGTCAGTGGCAAAATCCGTTTGCGTTTTTAATTCTACTTTTTCCTGAATCTCACCCAAAAATCTCGCGCACTCGATTCGTTGTTTAAGAGACAGTTCATTCGTTGTAGAAATTAAAGTATTTGTGTACTTGTTGAGAGTTGTTAAAACACTTTGAGTCATAAAGTCGTTTTCAGCGGCCGTTTCTAACAATGTATAATCTCTTAATGCAACCACTCTGCAACAAAACCACGTTATCCAGGCTTTTAAAGTATCATCTACTGCACTAAAACGTTTACTACACATAAAATATTGCAGCAGAGACCAAATTTTTAAATACTCAGCCTTGTCAAAGAGTATTTCTATAACCATAAAATATATCTCTTGATGAACACCTTTATTGGAAATGATTATGTCCAATAAAAACTTTTGCAAGTCGGGCTGTTCAACAATTTTACTGGCTACAAGATACTCTTGAAAGTGCCTATGAGAAAATTCAAACTGGTCTGTTGCCACAGATGGAACAATAACACCCACGCTATCCTGCAAGCATTTCAAAAGCATCTCTCGCTTTGCAATAATGTCGTTATTTGTAATAAAAGCGTCAAGAGCATTTCGGGCTACAAGTGCCTCTAATGCGGTGAGAATTGTTTCTTTTCTTATAATCAGCGGATTGGCGTTTAAAGCGACATCATTTATAGTGAAATAAGCAATACCCTTTAAAGCAGCATACAGCTGATCCACTTCGTAGTTGTTATTTGTATTCGTGCTCGATATCTTTGCTTGCCAACGCCTTATCAAAAATTTAATACTTTGATCAAGCATTACGCTTTTCTGATCGGGCAATTCACCATTTACGGCGTATATAACAACCATTAGAGATAGAAATAACGGATTTCCAACTATGCGTTCATCCAATCCGCAATGGTTCAATTGCTCGATAAGAGTTTTATATTTTTCGTCAAAATCAGGGAAAAGATATGTCTCTAAAACTTTCCGTGCCAAAAGTTGTTGGCACGGCTTGTCAATAGGACATAATTCAAATGCCATAAAATCGTTCAACTGCCAAGTAGAATAGCTTTCTTTTCTGCTTGAAAAAACAATTTTAACATCAGGGTTGATTTCTTTTGCTACCCTTACAAGCCTCTGCACAACTTGACGTACGTTCCCGACAAATATTTCGTCAATGCCATCAAAAAACAGAATAACATTATTTTGGGCAAGTAGGTTGCCTAACTCTCTCCATTTATTTTCATATTCTGGTTTATCAAACAAAAATTGCAGCAATGCATTTTCCGTTATATTCGTTATTGGATCTTGGACAATGTCTATGACAGTAAACAACTGACGCAATTGTACAAAAACAGGAATATATTTTTGTCTGAAGAAGAACTTGGAATAAGCATCTTGCTTCAGCAAATCGGAATCACTATAATATTGCTTTGCTAATAATACCGACAGATATTTTAGCAATGTGCTTTTCCCCGATCCAGGTCCGCCCAATGCGATACTATAATGGTTTGAGGCGATAATATCAATAGGCTTTAAACATAAAAAGTTCTTAATTGTTCCATCTTTCCAATATGGACGAAGAATCAACGAGCGTTTTGAAGATGCTTCCAGCCCCAATTCAGTATTAGGAGAAATAATCTCGTTAAATGTATCAATGCAATCCTTGTATTTATTACTGTCCTCACCGACGCAATAGTGTGCGTTACCATCAGATATTTCTTTGATGCGCTTGTTTTCTACAACCACATCAATACTGATATTTGTTGGAACTGACACAAAGATCTGATCGATTTCAGACAGAGAACCCTCCTGCTCGTTCGTTGAATCAATAGAGGTAGTATTTAAATCTAAGGATCCAGATAATTTTTTAATTATCTCAAAGTGCTTCTCCAAAAGTTCATTCCGCGCGGGAACCTCAACTTGAGCTTTTTCATTATCTGCGTTTAATTCTGGATGTAAGGGATTAAAGAATGTCATATTTTTTTCCTACGTGATAAATTTATTTCTTCTTCTTTTCCTTTGATGGTTTGGATAGCGAATTGATTATTTCATTTATCAGCATAATTAAATAAGTGATGTTTTCCGGCGGGATTTTTTCTTGCTGTACCTGAGAGGTGAGCTCCTGTGTTTTATTAATTTCTTCACAAAGCTTATCGCCCAAGTCAGTTATACCCTTTTCTATATTCGTCAAAGCATTTTTTTTCGTCTGTGCCTCACCATCTATTATTTTGGAAGCGCCATCCATAGATCTCAATTTTTTCTCAATGGAATATAAAACATCCTTTGTGCCTTGTTCAAATACCTTATCCGAATATAAATTCCACCAACGATTATATTCATCAATCCCACTATAGACGGAAAAGATCCTCTCATACCAATCTTTTTTTGCAATTGTGTTTTCCGCTTGTGCCTTTTTCCCCTTTTCTTTCTTTAACAACTCATTGTGCAATTCCGAGATAAGTATTAGCCCATTAGAATTTCGCAAGCCATCCCATATGGGAGTCTTGATGGGGGCCAAATGTAAACCATCAAAGTTTTCACGTGCTATTTCAGCAATTTGGTCTTTAACGGATAGCAGCTCATCTCTGATAACACAAAGATGTTGCAATGCGTCATTAATTCTATGATTCTTGTCAACACGTCTCTGTATTAGAAATGGTACAAAGATACCGACAATTGTTGCCACCAAACTTGGAATAAATTGTCCCAAATCCATTCCTACGAACAAGTCGTCAATAAATGCATTTTTTAACCAATTTAAAAATACCATAACCTTCTCCCATAGTCTGCCACCTAAATCTGCAATTATATTGGTCTTGCGTAACAACAAATTAAAAACTTGAAAAAATTAAGTCTATTCATCAATAAGAATTGGCGTTTTTTCTAAATATTCTATGGTCCTACTTAGTTTTTCCTCATAACTTCCGCTTCCAATTGTACCATCAAACAAGATTACACGTGCGCCCCACTCAAGCTGCGGTTCTTTAACATGCGTTATGCCTATATATCCTAACTTTTTTGATGCAATATACCCAAAAGTATAATTAACATCATCTGTTACACATATTTCAGCGACCACATTGGGGCAAGATATTACTTTGCTTGCTAATAATTTTGCTTCTCTTCTGTGATCTTTTTTCCCTGATAAATCCGGATTTATAGAATCAAAGGCACTAACACGGATACCGCGCTGCTTATCCGGTTCCAACCGCTCAAGTGAATTCACGTCTACAATTGTTGCACCCCTCAAACGAGACAAAGCAAAAAACAATTTTAAAATTTGTTCCCCGTCATACCCGAGAGAGACAAGAATGTTCTTCATCTTACATCTAGCTTCTTCTAAACTTTTATCCGTCCCAGATGGACCAGAAATGCAAGGAATGTGTTTTATATCTTCACAAATTGTTTCGATTTTAATATTTATCGCCTCTGCATCTTTCGATTCAGCGCGTTTAAGCAATGAAAGCACTACCTGATCCCGAAGTGAATCTTCAACAATTCTTTCAGCTCCAGAAATATGTTTTCCGCTTTTTTCTGCTCTCATTCTTATATTTAACATATCTATCTCACGCTGTAGACACTTGTTAGAGTTGTCATACAATCATTTTAATCATTAGGCATTAAATCTTTTTCATTTATTGTATCACAATTTTGTTAAAATAGCAACAATATAAATTATAGTAGGAAAACTTAGTACAAAGTCCAAAACAACCTAATAGCCACCCGTGAATTAGCACTATACCAAAATTTAGATAGTACATATTTAAGATTTGAGTTTTAGTCAAAATGATATCTGCTAAAATTTGAAAATAATTTAAATTGACGCAGAGAAGGCCTATATTCCGTAAGTAGTTTTGGCTTTAGCTTTATTCCGGTTGAGAAACCCTCTGCAGTGACGCAATAAATAATTAAAAGTCGTCTACAACAAAAAATACGAGCCGTCTATCAAAACGGTTCGTATTTTTTATTATTCTTATTAAATTATCTCAAAATGTTTTAACGTTTCTTTGATCGCTTCCACCATTTTCGGGGTTGGATGTGAACGCGGATGTTTCAGTTCTTCGACTGCGTTAGGGGCGTCGTACATAGGTAAGCCTAAATTGCGCTTGACTTCGGCAATATAAGCCGTGTGGACTTTGAAGCCGTAAGTCTTTTCAATGTAGTCTTGAATTTTCTTATAAGTTACTTTTTCTTTTGGCTTACGCTCTTCAGCACGCTTGGCAACTTCTTTTAAGGATACTTGCTCTTCCTCTTCGCCGAACTCAACTTTTATGTTGATATGTCCGTCGGGCTTTTTGTGGGAAAGACAAACCAATGTCTCACACCACTTGGTTTGAGGGAACATATCGAAAGGAATTATCTTCTTTACTTCGTAAAGCCCCTCGTTACGGCACGTCTTGTATAAAGCCCCGCTGAAATCTTCCAACGCCCCCGTTAAAAGCCCCAAATCTCTCGCAAGGGTTGCGGGGTTACAACTTACAAGGACAATCTTATCCGCACCCGATAGAGAAACCGCCTTTACAACGGAACGCTCCATACCCTTTCTCGGCGGGTCGCAGACGATAATTTTTTTCAACCCGTCGGTTTTAGAAATGACTTCGTCTATCTTGTCCTCAACCTTTCCGCAAACGTTGAACATCTTGACAGTTAGCCCGTTTGCCTCTTTAAGCTCGTCCGCGCAACGGGAAGCTTCCTCGACAATTTCTATGCCGTAAGCTTTTTTGCACTTCTTTGCAAGCATCGCAGTAAGCATTCCGCCACCGCTGTACAAGTCAATTGCAACGGCGTTTTCATCGGCTTCTTCCAACACGCGGGCGTAAAGTTTTGCGCGAACATCGTCGTTCACCTGTAAAAAGGTGCTTGCCCCCGCCTTGTACTTAATACCGTTATCTTCCGCCTCAAAAAAGCCTAAACCACGGCATATATGCCACTCTTTCGAGAAAATTGCGTTATTTTGCGACTTGTTTATATTGATTAAAAAGGTGTAATTTTCAAAATTTTTATCAAGTTCCTCTAAAAGAGGGGCTAAATCAAGCATTTTTGTCGTAACCAAGGCAAAAATGTACTTGTTTTTAATCTCTCTTACAACTATTCTTCTCAGCTCTCCGGTGCGGGTTTCCTCGTTATACCCCCTAATATGCCTTACTTTCGCATATTTTAGCACTGCGGAGATAACTTTTTTAACCCACTCCGCCTGAATGAGGCAATCGTCAATTTCAACTATTCTGTGGCTGTGTCTTGCGTAAAAACCGCACACGGTTTCGCCGTTTGCATTGACGCCTATGGGCAGTGAAAGCTTGTTTCTGTACCTGAACTGACTGTCGCAAGGTACTACGTCGTCAACTTTCGTTTCGTTACCGCCTATTTTCCACAGCGTAGAGAAAAGTTGCTCCTTTTTAAAAGCTAATTGGGCGGTGTAATCCATATGCTGAATATCGCACCCGCCACACTTATAAAACACGCTACAAGGCGGATTGGTGCGGGAATATGCCTCACTTTCGATACTTTCCACCTTGCCGTAAGCTATATTGTCCTTTACTTTAAGCGCCTTAAATTTAACGTTTTCCCCTACAAGACAAAAAGGCACAAACGCCGTCGTGCCTTCTATTTTTATTATTCCTTCGCCGTCAGTGCCTAACGCGCTTACGATGCCTTCGTAAATTCCGTTCTTTTCCATAATTATTTTTTAATTCGGTAAACTATTTGGTTTACCATAATCTGACATTTGAAAATAAGGTAGTCGTATAAAAAGAACAGCGCCGTTCCTAAGGTAAAGATTACAAGGTAAATATACCCGCTGTTCAAAAAGTCGTACACGGCTTGGGGCAAAACAGTACCGTAAAGGTTCCCGCCGAAGATTATAAAATAACCTGCTATAAGCGTGCCGTCAAACCACAGTGCCTTTATAAAAAACGCCAGCCACTTGTTTACTTTGAATCGGATTTGCAGGGCGTTTGCAAGCGGGTGCAACCCGAAGAACATTGCAAACGGCACCAAGTCCCAGAACCTTATTGATGCCCCCAAAACTACGGCTAAAATGACCGTGCCGGCATAGGCGAGCGCTCCCCCCTTAAAGAACTGTTTTGAAAGGGGAAGCATAAGCGCGATAACGCCTATTAAATAGCCCGTAGCAACCAAATACCCGCTGAGTATACCCAGCGCAAGCGCGCCCGACGCAACTGCGCAGGCTATGCCCGATAAAGCTATTTCAAAACTTTTGCTGTTTTTGTTTTTACCCATTTTAATAATTTACTGCGCAAGTAAATTTTATCTGCAACAGCCGTTACACAGGCAGTTCAGGCACATATTGAGGTAACAGCACTCAATACAGTTTGCGCAGAAGTTTCCGCCCATCTGGTTATCGGAAGCCCCCGAATCCATAGTCTGCCCCTGATAAGCGCCGTTAGTCTGTCCGCTACTTGCCTGCCCACTGGCTTGCGCGTCGCTTGAAATTTTTTCGTTTAACTTGCGGTAAGTTTCCTTATACTTCTGGTTTTCAGGCTCTAACTGGATTGCTATTTCAAGCTGTTTCTTGCTCTCGTTTATCCAGTTCTTGCGATAGAATACCACGCTTTGAAGATAGTGCCACCTTCCGCCCCTCTCGTTAAAGTTATCGAGGACGCGTTGAGCTTCGGAAATATTTCCGTCCTTTAAAAGCTCTTCAACCTTTTCGTAAAGGTCCCCGCCGTCGGCGGAGGTGCTTTCTTTAAGCTCGTTTTCAAGCTCCGTATACGCAACCTCTATCTTTGTGAGCATTCTCGCGGCTTCGTTGCCCGTTTCACCGTCCTTGAACCTGTCTTCCAGGTATTTTGCCCTTAAATTATCGTACGCGGTCTTTACTTCTTCAAGGGTCGCCCCCTCTTCAAGCCCTAATATTTCAAGATTCTTTTTGTTCATTGTCCGCTCCTTTGCAACTGATTTGACATTCCTTCCCGTAAAAGAGCGACCTCGTTTTAAGGGGTATGCCACGCAATATTATATTATCTGTTAAGTCGTGATTGAAGTGAAAGTTTATATTTTGAAGGCTTTCGCGCATATCGGCGAACAAGCTGTTGAAGATGAACTTCCACTCCTCGCCAAACTTTTCTATCGCCTCTTTTTTACAGCTTATCTTGCAAGCGTTATATAGCGCGTTGTACCTCTTCTTTTTTACGTCCTTGTCGTAGTCGTCAAGCGCGTCTATAAGATAGACCCATTTGCCCAACGCATAAAACAGTTTTTGCGTATGAACGGTAGAATATTCGCCAAGAAGGCTTACCGATAAGTCCCGCATCATAACTGCCGAGGGGTCTGAGGCTTCGTCTATTACGGCACAGCCTGCCTTTTCAAGCTCCGCCTGCCGTTTTAATTCCCTCTCTATTATCTGTACGGCGTCCGGCATACGCTTTAAAGCGCGCTTGAAACCGCGCCTGTATAAGTGCCTTAAAACGCCTTTTTTATCACCGTCCGCCTTGTCGTCGCACAGCTTATAGTATGCAAGCGCGGTGTTCACGCATCCCAGCGCAACGGTCAACCCGTCGGCTTTTGCAATTGGTCTGCGCTTGAACCAGTGAAGCATACACCGCTTTTTTTCTATCTTTACGTCCTCACCGCAGATATTATGAACGAGGGCGGAAGTAAAAGCCATATCGTACGTCAGCGCGCTACGCGCCGTTTGTCCGCACCCTGAGCCTATGCCCTTGCACAGACCGCAATACAGCGCCTTATATAAAGTTTCGTCCTTCTTGAAAAGATAGGGCGCATCGGGTGAAACGTATCCAAACATATCTTCCTTTTTTAAATCAACGGCGCAAGTAAAAATCACATTTTTTGCTTGCGCACTCAATTTGGCATACTTGCGCCTCAGCGAGGTGAATTTGCGCAATTATATGTTGGTGTGCGTTTAAAATTGCGCAAAGAGGGCGAGTAGCCCTAAAAATCACGAAAAATTGCAGGCGCAGAATAGCCAAAATTTTTGTGAACTTTATATCTGATAGAAACCTATTTTCTTATAAACTTTATTTAAAGTTTTATTTGCGGTATAAGAAGCGCGCTCAGCGCCCTTTTTAAGCACCCCGTCAAGGTAAACCTTATCGGCTAAAAGCTTAGCCTGCTCCGCCTGAATGGGCGCAAGCTTGTCCGCAACAGCTTCGCCTACGGCAAGCTTAAAGTCGCCGTAACCCTTGCCTGCAAAGTCCGCCTCCGCCTCGGCTATCGTCTTATCTGTAAACGCCGAGTAGATTGTAAGCAGATTGCTTACGCCGGGCTTATTCTCCGCGTCGAACTTAATCTCCGCCCCGCTGTCCGTTACGGCACGCTTGAACTTTCTTATAACGGTATCTCTGTCGTCGGACAAAAATATTGAACCGTTGGGGTTTTCAGCCGATTTTGACATCTTCTTCAACGGGTCTTGCAAGTCGTTAATTTTAGCGCCGACTTTCATATAAAGCGCCTCCGGCACTTTAAACGTGGGCGTATACACGTTGTTGAAGCGTTGCGCAATATCGCGCGCAATTTCAACGTGCTGTCTTTGGTCAAGCCCCACGGGTACGACGTCCGTCTGGTATAAAAGAATATCCGAAGCCATAAGCACGGGGTAGTCCATAAGCCCCATATTGATATTTTCTGCGTGGCGTGCGCTCTTGTCCTTGAACTGTGTCATTCTTTCCATTTCCCCCACGTAAGTGAAGGTGTTGAGAACCCAGCAAAGCTCGGCGTGCGCAGGCACGTGCGACTGCACGTAAAGAACACACTTTTCGGGGTCGATACCGCAGGCGATATACAAGGCAAGCATTGAAAGCGTCTTTTGCCTCAACTCCGCGGGGACTTGCCTTACCGTTATGGCGTGCATATTCGCTATTGCAAAATAGCAGTCGTAACCGTTTTGAAGATTAGTCCAGTTCTTTATAGCCCCGATAAGGTTGCCTATAGTCAGATTGTTAGTCGGCTGAATTGCCGAATAAAGAGTTTTTTTAGTCTCTTCCATAATATAAACCTATACGCTTTAATGATAACACACCGCGCCGACAAAAGTAAAGTTATTTTTTTAAAAGCTAAGGTTAATCACCAAACTTCGCTTAATTTAACACTTTACCGACACAAAACCAAAATTATTAGGAGATTCTTCACTGCGTTCAGAATGACAGCACTATGGTCATTCTGAGGCTTGCCGAAGAATCCCGCAACTATAACCTTATAAAAAAATCCCGCAGGTAGCCCTGCGGGAAATTCGTTTTATTTAATTACTTGTTAGCAATAGCGTCCTGTGCGCCCTTTGAAGGGGAAACGTTAGTCTTGCCGTAGTTGCTGAACTTGTAAACGACCTTGCTTTCGCTCTTAGAAGTAAGACCGTTCATTTCGCCTTCCATTTTGCTTTCTACAGAATAGCCTATAACATAACCGTCCTTGATGGATACGGAAACGGTATATTCATAGGAATATTCATAAAGGGTTGCGGTGTAGATACCGCCGGAATAGGTGAACGCGCTGTAAAGTAAAGAAATGTTCTTCGATTCTCCGCCCTTTTCGGTAGCGAAAGAAGCGTTTCCAATATAGCTATAAGGGTAAATACCGTAAGCCCCGTCAACATACCACTCGCCGTCTTCCAAAGTAGCTTCGTAGTAATTTTCGCCCTCTTTAACGGTGTAGCTTTCGTATTCTTCCTTTTCTTCTATATCGTCATCAAAGCCTAAAAGCTGTTTAAGCGCATCGGGAAGGGATTTGATACCGGTTACTTTCATAGAAGCGGAACCTTTTTCATAAGCCTTACCGCCGTCTACGTCGTAGTAGTTGGTCGTATTTGATTTTTCTTCATACTTAACGTTGACGCTTATATCGTCAGCTTTGCCGGAAGCCGAACTCGTAGCTTCGGAAATGAGTTCAACGGTGTAGTTCGTAGCTTCCGAGGTAGCTTTGAAGGCGTCCTTCCAGCCCTGTTCGTCTACTTCAACACCCTTGTCTATGCCCGCGCCACCGCAAGCGGTTAAGCCGAGGACAGCCGTAGTCGCTACCGCGCCTACAAGTAAAGTTGCAACTAATCTTTTACGCATAATATTTCTCCTGCTTTTTTATTTTTCAGAAGAACGGATAATGCGTACTGTGCTGTGTAAAAAACACAGCACAGAGGGACGTCCCTCTGACTATATGTATATTATATCATTCATTTATGCAAAAATCAACTCTTTAAGTAAATTTTTGTCGAATACTTTTCACGCAAATTTAAAAAATACCGCCCGCGGTATCTGACCCGCAGGCGGTGAAATTCTATGCATATCTCTTTTTAAATCCCTCATAATTCGGGGATACAGTTTCAATAAGTTTTTCAAGCGGTTCTTCAAGCAGGCTACCTACGTAATTATGTTTATTGCCCTTGTTTGAAATAAGTTTACCGCCCGGAGATACTATAATATAAGTTCCGTCCAAATCGCCATCGCTTTCAACTACTTTTTTATAATCTGGGTATTTAAGCGAGTACTCCTTAAACTCTCTCTCCGAGATTTGCAGAGACGAAGCCCTTTCGTTTACTCCGCTGTTTACACGCATTTGCAATAGCTTAATTCTGTCAAAAGTTACTTCTTCATAAAGCGTTGACAAATCTTCGTTTATATTCAGCTTAGAAACAACCGTATTAACTTTAAGCTTTATCCCGCAACCCTTAATAATAGCAAAGATTTTTTGAAATTGCGTAAAGTCGAGCGTGCGCCCGTTTGTGTCCCTGCCTATTTCAACGTTGGTCTCGTGGTTTAAAGAATCGATACTCAGCCCTATCATACTTACTTTGCCCTTAAGCCTTTGTATCTTTTCTTCCGATAAAAGCGAACCGTTAGTGATAACGGAAACTTCTATTCCCTTCCCCGCAATATAATCGATAAGTTCAAATATGAAACTGCAAGTAAACGGCTCTCCTCCGGACAAATTAATTCGTGGGTTCACAGAACCGTTTTTTAAAAAATAAGAAGCGCAATTATCAACTACTTTTTTCCAGCCGTCCAAATCAAGCTCACTTTCTTTTTTGAACTTGCTGAAACAATAAACGCAGTTGTAATTGCACTTTTCTGTAATATGTAAATTGACAATGTTAAAATTATGACACATAGCTTGCTCCTTACGTAAATATTTTATCACATCTAAATATAATATTTACGCCTGGAAGCTAAACCGTTGGTTGAATTTGCTTTACTTTTAGTTTACTAATGAAAGCTTCTTCCCGCGGGCGGTAATCGTTAATTAATATTTAAGAAAGAAAGCACTTCGTCAAACAGCTTCTTTCCTTCAACCGTTTTGGAAAAGCGTATGGGCTTGTCCCTTAACTCCATAAGGCACTTAGGCACTGCCATTGCCGTAGCGTTGTGCAACCTTTTAATGCCCTTGAAGCTGTCCTTTACGTCGTTGCCCGTTACTGCGTATAAAACGTCCTGCGGGAACTTATAGGGGTTTGCGGTGGAAACGATAACCATTTTCGTTTCGTCCTTTTTGTGCTTTTCAAACCAGTCCACGGCGACCTTCATTGCACAGCCCGTGTGCGTGTCCATAGTATAGCCTACGTCTACGAACACGTCGTACATAGCCTCTACGCTCGTCTCTTCGTCTGCGTAACCGCCGTCGAAAGTGCCGTTAATATACTCTAATTCTTCGGGGGTAATTTCATACTTGCCGGCCGTCTTTAACTGCGACATTCTCTTTGCAGTAAGCTCGGCGTTTCTTCCCGAAGCTTCAAACAAAAGCCTCTCTAAATTTGAAGAAACGAGAATATCCATAGAGGGCGCGGTCGTCTTGTAAAACTCCCTTTGCAAATCGTAAACGCCCGTTTGCAAAAAGTCCGCAACCACCTTGTTTTCGTTGGAAGCGCAGTGCAGTCTTCTTACGGGCAAGCCCATAAGCTTTGCGTAATAGCCCGCAAGCACGTTGCCGAAGTTGCCGGTAGGAACGGTGAAGTCAATCTCTTCACCCATTTCAATCTGTTCGGATGAAACAAGGTCGCAGTACGCCGAGAAGTAATATGCGATTTGAGGCGCAAGCCTGCCGAAGTTAATGGAGTTTGCGGAAGAAAGTCTTACCCCGTTTGCCAAAAGCTTGGCGTTATCGGGTGAGGAAGCAAAGATTTCTTTAACAGCCGTCTGACAGTCGTCAAAGTTGCCCTTTACGGCAACTACGTTTACGTTCTCCCCCTCCTGCGTACCCATCTGCAACTTCTGCATTTTGGAAACTCCGTCAGAGGGATAGAATACCATTATCTTTATTCCCTTTGCGTCCTTAAAGCCCTCTAATGCGGACTTGCCCGTATCGCCCGAAGTCGCAACGAGGATTAAAATTTCTTCCTTAATACCGCACAGGTCGCAACCCTTTCTTAAAAGATAGGGTAAAAGTGTGAGCGCCATATCCTTAAATGCGCAGGTGGGTCCGTGCCACAGTTCAAGCATATAGACTCCGTCGTCTAATCTTACTAGCGGGGCGGGGTCTCCCTCGAACTTGGCGTACGCGCTTTCGCAGGCGGAAAGAAGCTCCTTTTCGTCATACTCGTCAAGGTATTTTTTAAGCACTTCTGCGGTGCGCTCGGGATAGCTCATTTCAAGCATAGCTTCAAGCTCCCCGCGGGTAACCTGAGGGAATTTTTCGGGAACGAAAAGCCCGCCGTTGTCGGAAAGCCCTTTAACGATAGCCTGTGCGCCCGTAACGGTTTCACCTCCGCGCGTACTTATGAATTTCATTTTAACCTCCTTAGGGGTCGTGTGGATAATTCTTATAAATAAATTTTCGGCGACACAATAAATTGCGTCGCCGTGAGTCAAAATCCTAATGAATTTTTAAACGAATCTCTTGACGAAATCGGGAAGGTCCGCTAAATCGCAACTGCAAGTAACGGTTAAAGTAATGTCGTTTTCGTTAGAGATTTTATCGAGCATATAGAAGAAGCCCGAAAGTTCGGCAACGCCTTTGCCCGTTATGCGGGAAACGCCGTCTATGTAGATATATTCGTGGTCGCTGTTGCAGGCTGATACGCCTTTAACAAAACCGCACAGCGCCTCTTCGCCGGCAACGTCCCAGTCTGAAACGTCTATAAAGCGGATATTGCGGGAAACGTCGTACATACACCTTTTGTTGTCGGTGATGAATACGCTTAACCCCTTAGCGCCCTTTGCGTTTTCGTTCGCAAGGTCGATAAGCTGTTTGGTCTTGCCCGTGCCTTTTGCGCCGTAAATAATTTTAATCATTGAAAGTCCCTCCTGATAAAGTCTTTAAGTATTATACTTTATTCCTCTTTCATTTTATCAGTTATTTGCGGGAATTTCAATAGGAAAATCAAAATTTTTAATAAATTTCAAAAACCGCCGTTAATCTTCGAGTTCGCGTACAAACTCCGCAATGCGCTCCAAGCCTTCAAGCATATCGACCGTAGATAAAGCGTATGAAAGCCTTATCGCATCGTCGTCGCCGAAGCACACGCCGGGGGTTATCGCAACGTTCTTGTGCGCAAGTAAAAGGTCTACTACCTCCATACTGCCGTTCAAGGTTACGCCCTTATACTTCTTGCCGTAAAGGTTGTGGCATAAAAGCATTACGTAGAAAGCTCCGTCGGGCTTAACGTAATCTAAGCCAAGCGCCTTCATTTCGTCGAGCTTTTGAAGCATCTTTTCGCGTCTTCTGCCAAATACCGCAATCATCTCTTGCATAGGCTTGTCGTCGCCTTCGAGCGCGGTAACCGTGGCGTACTGCGTCATAGTGTTTACGTTGGAAGTAGAATGGCTTTGAAATGAAGAAATAGCCTTAGCGACATTGGGCGGGCAGGCAAGGTATCCAAGCCTCCAACCGGTCATTGCGTAGCTTTTGGAAACGCCGTTTATAATTATCGTCAAGTCCTTCATTTCAGGCGAGCATTGCGCAATTGAAAAATGCGTTTCTCCGCCGTAAATAAGCTTTTCGTAAATCTCGTCTGCGAGAACTACTATGTTATGCTTTACGCATACGTCCGCAATAGCGCGGATTTCCTTTTCCGTATAAACCGCGCCCGTGGGATTGCAGGGGCTGTTGAATATGAGCATCTTGGTGCGGGGAGTTATCGCCGCCTCCAACTGCGCCGCCGTAATCTTGTAGCCGTGGCGGGGAGTTGCGTATATGTACTCCGGGATACCGCCACAGGACTTTACGACTTCCGGATAAGTCAGCCAATAGGGCTTGGGGATAAGCACCTCGTCCCCCTCGTTAATGGTTGCAAAAATAGCGTTGAATATTGAGTGCTTTGCTCCGTTTGAAATTATTATCTGCGAGGGGTCGTAGTCAAGATTATTGTCAGCTTTAAGCTTTTTTACAACCGCCTTTTTAAGAGCGGGCAAGCCCGACGCCGCGACGTATTTGGTATAGCCCTTATCGAGCGCGTCCTTTGCTGCCTGTACTATGTGTTCGGGAGTGTTGAAATCGGGTTCGCCTACGCCGAAGTTGATAACCTTTATACCCTGCGCTTTAAGCTCGTTAGCCTTAGCGGAAATGGCAAGCGTCATAGAGGGCGCAATTGCCGATACTCTCTTTGATACTTCTATCATAAAATCCTCTTGTGATTATTTCGTGCCGTAAAGTCTGTAGCCGGCGTGGCCGAGACCGGGAACGATGTAACCGTTCTCGTTAAGTCCTCTGTCCAGCGTAGAAACGTAAACGGGTACGTCGGGGTGAGCTTCGGCAACCTTAGTAATGCCCTCCGGCGCGCCGATTATCGCCATAAATTTAATGTCCTTACAGCCCCTCTTTTTGAGTGCGTCCAGCGCGTCGCAGGCGGAACCGCCCGTTGCAAGCATAGGGTCTACTAAAAATACCGTCTTGTTCTCTATTCCGTCGGGGAGCTTGCAATAATACTCCTGCGGTTCAAGCGTTTCTTCGTTGCGGTACATACCGATATGCCCAACCTTTGCCGTAGGGAAAACTTTATGCACGCCGTTTACCATTCCGAGACCCGCGCGGAGAATGGGGACTATTGCCACGCTCTCTTCGGGTACTTTGTACTGGGTGGTAACTTCAAGAGGAGTTTCAACCTGCACAGGTACGAGCTTTACACCACGCATACTCTCGTAGGTCATTATCGTAGTAATCTCTTCAATAAGTTCACGGAACTCTTTCATTCCGGTGTTTTTATCTCTTAAAATTGCAATCTTGTGCTTGATAAGGGGGTGGTCGAAAATAAATACGTTCTTATAATTTTTCATCTTCCTTTACCTCTTTAACTTCTTCTTTTGCGGGTTCTTCGTTTACCGCTTCCGCAACGGGTGCAACCTCTTCTGCGGGCTGTGCTACAGCTTCCTCTTTCTTCTTGGACTTGATGTTTACGAGAAGGTAAACGAGAATTCCGAGAATGAGTGCGCAAGCAACTTCGGTTATGGTAACCTCTCCGAAGTTGAGAACCATACCGCCGACGCCGGCAATAAGAATAACCGATACGACGAACAGGTTCTTGTTGTCGTTGAGGTCAACGTGCTGTATCATTTTAAGACCGGACACTGCAATGAAGCCGTAAAGCGCTATGCACACACCGCCCATTACGCAACTGGGAATAGTTGCAAGGAAGGTCGTAAACGGAGCTATGAACGCGCAGACGATAGCAAGCCCTGCGGTTACGAGAATGGTTATAACGGAAGCGTTACCCGATATAGCTACGCAACCTACGGACTCGCCGTAAGTGGTGTTGGGGCAACCCCCGAACACTGCGCCGACCATTGAGCCTACGCCGTCGCCGAGAAGGGTCCTAGAAAGTCCGGGGTCTTTCAAAAGGTCTGTTTCGATTATTGAAGAAATGTTTTTATGGTCTGCAATGTGTTCTTCAAATACGACGAACGCAACGGGGATATACGCTACGGCAATCTTACCGATGTATGCGCCGATAGAACCGACCTCACCCGCATTGATATCGCCTATTGCGGAGATGAACGCAAAGTCAGGGTACCACTGCATATTATTGAATTTAGAGAAGTCTATAACTCTTAAAACTTCCGCTCCCTCTATGTAGCTGAACGCGGTGAATATTGCCGCGAGAACGTAGCCCGAAAGAATACCGATAATGAAAGGTATCATTTTAAGGAACTTCTTGCCGTAAACCGAGCAAACGATAGTAACGCCAAGGGTTACAAGTCCGCACAAAAGCGCGATAAACGGCGAGCAGTACATTACGCTTGAAGTAGCTTCCGCTATCTCTGCCACACCGTCCTTTATAACTGCTACCTGTTCGGTAACGTCGTAGAACGCGCTGCCCTTCATAAGGTCGCCGACAGCGTTGCCTGCAAGCGAAAGTCCGATAATCGCAACGGTAGGTCCGATAACGACTGCGGGCATAATTTTATCTATCCATTTAGTACCTGCAAATTTAATTATTACGGCGATTATCACGTACACAAGGCCGGCCATAACCGCACCGATAATAAGGCCGAGGTAACCGAGCGCC
Organism: Clostridia bacterium; assembly: GCA_014804995.1. Taxonomy (GTDB): domain Bacteria; phylum Bacillota; class Clostridia; order Christensenellales; family Borkfalkiaceae; genus Coproplasma. The sequence continues at coordinate 41,003 of JAAUYS010000197.1, read as the reverse complement.
ATAGAAACACCGCCGGCAAACGCAGTTGCCATTGAACCTAAGAAAGCAAAAGAGCTTCCTAAGAACACGGGGCTTTTGAACTTAGTGAATAAAAGATACACTATAGTTCCCACGCCTGCGCCGAAAAGCGCCGCAGAAGGCGACATTCCGTTACCTATTATCATAGGCACGGCAATCGTGGCGGCTAAAATAGCCAACAGTTGTTGCAACGCGAACAGAATAAGTCTGCCGACTTTGGGTCTGTCCTTTACGCCGTAAATCATTTGCATAGTAAATTTTCTCCTCTTTTGTTTTTATATCAAACGGAAATCCCGTCTAATTTCTGGTACACCCGACTGGAGTCGAACCAGCGACACATAGCGTCGGAGGCTATTGCTCTATCCAACTGAGCTACGGGTGTATAAATTATACCCTTTTAAAAGCGTTCTGCTCTTTATCGTAAGTATAGCCCACCTCTTTTAAACGAGTGCAAAGCCCGTTTAAATCCAACTCTTCTTCCTCGCACAAATCTTCAAGGCAAGAGTATTTATCCCTCAGCGCCGTATTTATGACTGACAGTAAAATAAAGTTGTCCGCAGGCAAATTCATAAAAAGATTATAGCACATAAATTTTTCAATTGCAAAACTTAATTACAGCGTGTTATAATTATTTTAACGATTTAAGGAGTGCTTATGGCAAAGACTGTCGTCGTAGGAATGAGCGGGGGCGTTGACTCCTCCGTATGCGCCCATCTTTTAAAAGAGCAGGGCTACAACGTAATAGGTCTTTTTATGATGAACTGGGAAGAAACCGACGGCGCAGGCGTTTGCAATGCCGACGGTGATTTTTCCGATGTCCGCAGGGTCTGCAACGCGCTCAATATGCCCTACTACTCCGTCAATTTTTCCAAGCAGTATATGGACAGGGTGTTCTCACACTTCCTTGCAGAATACAGGGCGGGCAGAACCCCCAACCCCGACGTTCTCTGCAACAGAGAGATTAAGTTCGGACCCTTCCGCGAATACGCAAAAAGCTTTGGGGCGGACTATATCGCCACGGGGCATTACTGCGGTATAGAACACGCCGACGGCAGGCACCGCCTTGTAAAGGCAACGGACGCGGGCAAGGACCAGACCTACTTTTTAAATCAGGTACGCGAAGAACAGCTGAAAGACGTAATCTTCCCCCTATCGGGCTTGACAAAACCAGAGGTAAGAAAGATTGCCGAAGAAAACGGGCTTGCCACGGCCGGCAAAAAGGATTCTACGGGTATTTGCTTTATAGGGGAAAGAAACTTCCGCAAATTTTTGCAGACCTATCTGCCTGCACAACCCGGCAAAATAAAGACGCTTGACGGGCAGACCGTAGGCGAACACTGCGGGCTTATGTACTACACGCTGGGGCAACGCAAGGGGCTTGACCTCGGCGGACGGCAGGGCGAAGACGGCAGGTGGTTCGTCGTTAAAAAGGACTTGGAAGAAAACGTTTTATACGTATCCCACGGGGACGAAAGCCCACTCTACTCCAAGGCTTGCTTCGTAAGCGGGCTGAACTGGATAGGCTACGAACCCGAAGAGTTAATAACCTGTAACGCCAAGTTCAGGTACAGACAGCCCGAACAGGAAGTTACCGTCAAGCTTGAACGGGGCGGTGCGTTTGTTGAATTTGCCACACCGCAACGCGCCGTAACCGAGGGGCAATACGCGGTATTTTATAAAGACAACTACTGCTTGGGCGGTGGCGTAATAGAAGAAGTTAAATATTAAAAAAAGAAAAAGCACGCAGGAGAATGACGTGCTTTTTTTATTTGCCTTTGTGGCAAGATTAATTTTTATATAACTTGTGCGCCCGTGCGGAAACGCTAATCACGGAGACAATTACCACATTATTTCTTTAATATGCGTAACCGTCGGGCGCATTAAGTTACTGGTACAACATCCGCTTCCGCGGAAAAATTGTCTGGTTGGTTATAACGCTAAGTCCTCTTCCGTTACCTCGTCGTAGAAGCCGTCGGAGTCCATATCTGCGTTACTACGTCCTTTAAGCGCAATTATAAGTGCAATGAGTGCAACTATAAGTACGAGGATTACGAAGCCTACGAGAATGTAAGTAGCCCAGTCGGGAATGTTCGTAGCCACCGTGCCTGAGGGGGTGGGCTGTAAGCCACCCGCGCTTACCGCCGTTAAGTCAATGTAAGAAGTTACTTCCTTGTAGTTTACGGTGTCCTCGGGTACGAAGGTGTAGTAGCATCTGTTCACGCCTGCTTGAAGCTCGTAGCTTACGTCCTTCCACTGATAGGTGCCGTCGATTTCCCCGTCTCCCGCTACCAGGAACAGCTTGGAGAGCTGTATGCCCTCGGTGAAGTTTCCTCCTACCGTCGGGTTAATCTGGGGTGCTATCCTGTTTACGGTGAACGTGGACTTCTTTGCCGTTATTGCCTTGTGGTTGCTGTCCACCTTGAAGCTTACAGTTATCTCGTAAGTGCCGGCGTTCTTTATATCGTCAAGGCTTGAAATAGTAGTTGCAGTGGTGCTTCCGTAAGGCTTGTAGGTTATTGAATAGCTTACTGCTACCTCGTCGCCCTCGGGCAAGCCCTCTATCTTTACAAGCTCTTTAAGCGTTTCGCCGTTAAAGTCAGTCGTTACGTTCTTGAAGCTTACGTCGTACTCGGCTTTCTCTATTACGAACGACTTTGTAAGGGTTACGGGTTTGTAATTCTTCTTATCGGTCGCGTCGGTGAAAGTAAATATTGCCTTTACCTCGTACTCGCCCGCATTGACTAATCCGTCCGATATCTCCACGCCGTTTTCGTCGTAGTACTTGTATTCGATAGTACCTTTAAGGAAGGTGCCGTTTATGCTTACGGTATGTAAGCTTCCGTCGTATTCAACGCTGTCGTCTTTAAAGGATATTCCCGTTAAATCGAAGTCCGCCTGCTTGACGTCAACGCTTATTTCTTCCTTACGGTTTTCGTAGATAATGGTTACGTACGTTTCGCCAACCGTCAAGAAGTCTTTCTTTGATACGTACTCAATCGTATATTCGTCGTCTTTGAGTACCCACTTGTAGCCGTCGTTTCTTTCGGCAGTAACTTCAATGCTCGTTCTGTCAAATACGTCGTAACCCTTGTACTCGGTCTTAATTCCGGTGTTGGGGTCTTTCGCGGTTACCGTTATGCCTAAAATGCCTAAGCCGAAGTACTCAACTTCCAGCTCGCAATCTAAACCGTTGTAGCTTACCGTAAGCACGTACACGTTGGGGGTGTCGGGGTAATCGGTAAACTTGTCGCTGGTTAAGGAGTAGCCCTTTATCTCCGTCTGCGTCTCGCCGTTTACGGGGCTTGCAAAGTAGCCCGTAACAGTTACGTAGTTCTTTATAGTGTCGAAGCTCGTCGTTACGTAGAACGCAGGTGCGTCGGGGTTCAATACTGCCTCTATCCTTACTATCGGCGCGCGCTCTGCATTGAGCGTGATTACCGCCGTAAAGGTTTTGAAGTTTCTCTTATCTGTCTCAGAGGTAGGTACGTACTGCCAGGTGTAGTCGTCCTGCACTTTCTCGTGTAAAGATTCGTCTACCCAGCTCCACTGTCCTGCAATGGTATTGCCGTTAAACGTTGCGCTAAGTATCGTAAGGTTAGGCAACGTACCGCCCATATACAACGTATCTGTTGCGGGGTCGTAACCGTCAAACTCTGCGGTAACAATTAATTCGGCTTGGTCAATACGGAAGTCCTCCGTCAGCACGCCGAAGCTTACGTAGTTGGTGAACGTATCGTCAAGGCTTACCGATACGGTGTAGTAACCTGCATCGGTAGGCATAGCGTTATTTTCGGGGGCTTCGGTTGCGCCTCTGCCCGTGTAAACTATCGTGGGTACGACCACGCCCGTATCGCTTGCAACTATGCCGTCAAGCGTAGCAGTTATACCCTGCGCGGTGCCGTTGTAGACGAAGTTCGTATTCTTGCCTATCCAGTTAATGCTTAAAGTCTTCTTTGTAATCTCAAAGCTTCTCTCTATCGTTCCCTGGTAGTTGCCCTTGCCCTCTATTTCCACCTTTACCTTGGTTCCTGCATTCGGGTTGCTGTCCGAATACTTAACCGTGTAATCGTGGTCTAATACGAGCGTTACGTCCGTTCCGCCGTTTGTTAAGGCAAGCTTTACCGTGGGTGCGGGGGTCTGTGCAACGCCCGTGTAAACGTAGGTTGCGTCTATTCCGCTTACCGCGCCGTCGGGTATGGTTTTGGGGGTTATGGTTAAGACTGCGCTTATATCCGCAGGTACCTCGTAGTTGCCGGTGGTGCTTGTAAACTTAGCCGTTACCTGGTATCCCACTACTGCTCCGCCCGAGTATTTAACGTCCTTTGCGCCATCAAACTTGGTGTTAAGTCCCGTTACGTAGTACTCAACGGTTACGTCCGCGGGCAAAGTTCCCGTTATGGTTAAGTAGTGGGTGTTGCCGTCGTACTCAACGGTAACGTCGTTTAAGTCTACGTTAGGCGTTGCCTTAATTATTTCCCAAGCCAAATCCGCAAGGGTAGGCGTGTTGTAGTTTGCGGTATCGTAAGTAAACGTTACCGTCGCCGTGTAGTTGCCTACGTCCGTTCCCGTGTTGCCGGTGTATGCGTCAACGGTTACGCCCGTGGGCAAGCCTGTAACACTTACAGTCTTTAAAGTGCCGTCATATTCGAAAGGCGTTGTGTAATCCCACTCTGCGTTCGTCATATCGTAGTCGGCTTTAATTATTTCCCAAGCTAAGTCCGCAAGGGTGGGCATATTGTAGTTTACGGTATCGTAATTGAACGTTACCGTCGCGGTGTAGTTGTCAACGGTAGTACCGGTGTTGCCCGTATACGCGTTTACCGTTACGCCGTTAGGAAGAGTTCCCGTAACCGTTACCGTCTTTTGGTTGCCGTCGTAGGTGAAAGGCGTCGTGTAGTTCCACTCTACGCCCGTCATATCGTAGTTAGCTTTATTGATTACCCAGCTTAAATCTGCAAGGGTAGGCTCGTTGTAGTTAGTAGTATCGTAGTTGAACGTTACGCTTGCCGTATAGCTGTCCGCGTTGGTTTTTGCGTTGTTTAAGTACGCTTTTACCGTTACGCCGTCGGGGAACGTACCAACGACCGTTACCGTCTTTTGCGTACCGTCGTAGATAAAAGGCGTTGTATAGTCCCAGCTGACGCCCGTCATATCGTACGTTGCTTTGCTTATCTCCCAGGTCAGGGTAGGTACGATGGGTGCGGTGTAGTTCGTTGCGTCGTACGTAAACGTTACGGTTGCAATATACGTACCTACGGTAGTTGCGGTGTTGCCGGTGTACGCGTCGATTGTAACGCCGTCCGGCAGGGTGCCTACAAGCGACACCGTCTTTAAAGTGCCGTCGTAGGTGAAAGGCGTTGTATAGTTCCAGGTTACGCCCGTCATATCGTAGCTTGCCTTAGTAATCTGCCAAGCAAGGTCAGCAAGCGTGGGTTCGTTGTAGTTGGTTGCGTCGTAATTAAAGGTTACGCTTGCCGTATAATTGCCTACGTTGATTGCGCTGTTGCCGGTGTACGCGTTTACGCTAAGCCCGGTGGGCAAGCCCGTAACCGTTACGGTCTTCGTAGTGCCGTCATAGGGGAACGCACCCGTGTAGTTCCAGGCTACGCCTGACATATCGTACGTACCCTTTATAATGGTAAAGGTGGTTTGCTTTTCACCCTTGTAGTTGCCTGCACCTATAATCTTTATGGTTGCCGTACCTACGTTTACGTTGTCGGTGTAATCGAATGCAAAGTCAACGTTCTCGGTAAGAACCTTAGTGGGCGTAAGCCCCGTATCCGTTATGGCGGGTTGGGGTCTAACGTCGCTACCCGTGTAGGGCTGGTTATTTATAGTGCCGAAAGATACGTTTGAAATATCCCTTGCCTCTATGGTGAAGTTGCGGGTTATCTCACCGCTGTAATTGCCCTTAAACGTAATAGTTAAGGTTGCAGTGCCGGCATTTACGTTGTCGGTATAGCCGAAAGTAAAGTCCCTGTCTTTTGCAAGGTTTTTTCTCGTTGAGTTAGACCCTATCGCCACCGTAGGCTCGGGCTTTATCGCCACGTTTGCATATGTATAATTAGATATTGCGGAAACGTCCGCGTCCGTAAGTGCTTGCGGGTTAATTGTAAACAGTCCGGTCTTGGAGCCTGTGTAGTTGCCCTTACCCGTTATTGTTATGCTTGCGGTACCCGCATTCGTATTGTTCTCGTAGCTGTACGTAAAGTCCGTATCTTCCACAAGAGCCGTCTTGACGAGGTTAGTACTGTCCGTTATCGCGGGTTTGGGCGAGTGAGCATAACCGTTATAAGTTACCGGGCTAATCGACCACGAGGCGTAAGCAACTATGCTCCTCGCGCTTATGGTAATGGTTTTTGTAGTATTGCTTGATTGATTGTAGTTATCACCCGAATTGCCGTATACCGTAACAGTTACCGTTCCGCCCGCCTTAGTACCCGTAAGAGTTACGGAGGAGCCGGAGGTTGAACTGAGGGTTGCCGTAGCCCCGCCGGTAGTTGAAGACACCGACCAGGTATAATTGCCCGTTTGACTGCCCGAACTCGACAGCGTTATTGCACTGCCGTAAACTACGGAAGCGCTTCCCGTAATCGTGGGCGCGGTTTGGCTGGCTTTATTTATGGTAAAGTTTATTGACTTGGTTCCCGTAAAGTTGGCAGAGTTTGCGTTTGCCGTAACGGTTACCGTTCCGGTACCTACGTTTGTATTGTTGGTACGCGCTATGGTATAGTACGAACTTGAAATTACGGTACTGCCCATTTTAAGCGTTGGCGTAGGCGTTTTTGCATTGCCGTCATATGTGTAAGTGCTTGTATCCAGCGTTATTGACGCGTTGGCAATGTTGTACTTATTGATTGTCCAGGTCAGGTTCCCTATAGAGGGCGCGTTGTAGTGGGCGCTGTCATAACTTAAAGTTACGCCTGCGGTATACGTGCCTGCGTTGGTTGCGCTTCTGGTACCTGAATACGAACTTACCGTAACCCCGCTCGGAAGACCCGTAACCGATACGCTGTGGGAGCTACCGTCGTAGGTGAATGCCGAAGTATAGTCCCACTTTGCGCCTGACATATCGTAATTACCCTTGGTTACGGTAAACGTACAAGTCCTAGTTTCACTAGTCCGTGTGTCTTCCCATTGATAATGTGAATTATCTATAAATTTAATAGTCAGTGTTGACGAACCGATTTCTGTTCTGCCTAATACCGGCGCGCCACCCGTAACACCACCGGTGGATGTCATTATCGAAGAATCATAGTTAGTGTCAAAAATTGCGGTTAAACTGCTTCCGGTGTAAGGCGCCGTTGCCGACTGTCCGCTACCGGTTACTACGCCGGCAGTACCGCTGGTAAAAGACGGTACAGGCACTCTTTTAACTATTTCCAAATAGCAAGTGTATTTTGTTGATGAAGTGCCACTCCAGGCATAGCCGGTGTTAACTGTAAAAGTTAGGGTATACTGTCCTGGATTTGTTCCTGATACGACGGGAGTGTTACCACTAGCACTGGTTGTCATATAGTAAGGATTATAGTTTATACTGAAATCCGCGGTTATTGGACTTCCGGTCCATAATACAACTACTATAGTGCTAGTTTGAGTTAAAATACCACCACCGCCGGATACGCTTTTAAACTGCGGGCACGGTATGCTTGTAGCCGTTGTTTGCCCTATATTGTCGGGTCTTTCTATCGTTGTAGTAGTTTCTTCTGCCGTCTGTATGTCGCTTTCTTTATTTAATAACGTACAGCACAGCAAAACGGCACAGCCCAAAATGACTGCGCATAGTGTGAATAAAACGACAAGTTTAAACTTGCCTGCCTTCCCTAATAAAGTTTTCATGTGGTTCGGTTCTCCTTAAACTGTGGTTCGTTTTCTTCCCGTCGGAAGAAAAGTCTAAGAAAATTGAAAAGCGCTTTAATAGCCTATATTACGGGGTTTATCCGCCCTTGGGATTTGCGGAAAAAAGACCACCGAATAGTATATTAGGTGTACTTTTGTACTGTCATAATATCACCATTATATTCAAAAGTCAACTAAAAATTGCTTTTTTTTGCTTATTTTAATATTCCTACACCCCCAAATATAGCCTGTTTAACTAAATTTTGGCAGTTTTTGGGGGCATTTTTATGCCCAAAAATGCCCAAAAAGTACACCTAATATACTAATAGATGTACTTTCATTAATCGGGCAATATTACGGGGTCAACCCCGTTTTTTTTATTATTTCCCCCCTTCTGTCATTCTGAACTCCCCCTGTCATTCTGAGCGACAGCGAAGAATCCCCCCGTTCTTTATCATAAAATAACGCACACGCGCGGGCGTGTGCGTTATTTTTCTCATTATTTCCACCATATTACGGGTGGAATTGTGGATAACCCAACAAAAAGCCTTCCCCTGAGGGGAAGGTGGCTTGCCCGTAACTTGTGAGGGCAAGTCGGATGAGGGGAAATATTGCCGTCATTATCTGACTACCCCTCATCAGTCCCTGTCGGGACAGCTTCCCCCAAGGGGAAGCCCTACAACTCCAAGGAAATTTTGTAGATTACAGACTTTGGTACGGAGCGGTCTTGCGCGACCTTTTTTATGGCCTCTTTCTTATCCATTCCCTCGGCTAAATAGTGCTTTAAGTGTTCTAATTCGGTAAGTTCGTTTAAAGGGTTTACCGGCATTGCGCCTTCTACTACTAAAACGTACTCACCGCGCTTCTCTACGGGCAGTCCTTGCGACAAATTGAACGTTACAGCTTCCTCGTGAATTTTTGTAATTTCACGCACGGCGCACGCCTTTCTTTCGCCAAAAACCTCGTAAATCGAGGATATATGGGGGTCTAAGTCCTGCGGAGCGACGTGAAATACGGTTGTCATATCAAGATTTTTGTACTTTTCCAACAGCCTTTTCCTCTCCCCCGCCTTGTCGGGAAGAAAGCCTATAAAGGCAAACTTTTCCGCATTGAACGCCGAAAGGATAAGTGCGGAAAGCCCCGCGTTTGCACCGGGAATAACGGTGTAAGGAATACCTTCTTCTTTAAGCGCTTTGCACACCACGTTGCCGGGGTCGGATATAACGGGCATACCCGCGTCCGAGATAACGGCGACCTCCTTCCCCTCTTTTACGGCTTTAATAATTTTTTCGGAAGCCTCCCTCTCGTTAAACTTATGGCAAGGTAAGAGGGGCTTTTTTATTTCGTACGCGTTTAAAAGCTTTATTGAGTGCCTTGTGTCCTCGCAAAAAATTACGTCGGCACTTCTCAGCACTTCCAGCGCGCGTAAGGTTACGTCCTTTAAATTTCCGATAGGCGTTGCAACGAAGCTTACCATTTTTGTTCCCCTATAAATTTTTAAACTGGTATTCGTAAAGTTTTTTGTACTCGCCGTTTAATGCCAAAAGCTCTTCGTGAGTACCGCGTTCCTTTATCCCCTCCGCCGTCATAACGATAATTTCGTCGGCGTTCTTTACGGTTGAAAGCCTGTGGGCGACAACAATTGTCGTTCTGCCCTCGCTTAAACGAAATAAAGCTTCCTGTATCTGCATCTCCGTCGCGTTATCCAGCGCGGAGGTGGCTTCGTCAAGAATGAGTACGGGCGGGTTCTTTAAAAACGCCCGCGCGATAGAAACGCGCTGTTTTTGCCCACCGGAGAGCTTTACGCCCCTTTCGCCCACGCTCGTGTCGTAGCCCTGCGGTAAACCGCAAATATAGTCGTATATGTTTGCTTTTTTGGAGGCTTCTATAATTTCCTCTTCGGTCGCCTCAAAGTTGCCGTAAGCTATATTTTCACGGATAGTGCCGTTAAAAAGGAATACGTCCTGCTGGACTAAGCCGATGTTCTTCCTCAAAGCCGAACGCTTTAAATCCCTTAAATCGTAGCCGTCTATTGTTATTTTACCGCCGTCAACCTCGTAAAACCGCGGTATAAGGTGGCAAATTGTCGTTTTGCCCCCGCCGGAAGGCCCTACAAGCGCAATGGTTTTGCCCGCGGGGATTTTCATTGAAAAGTTTTCAATGACTTTTTTAGCCCCTTCTTCCTTCTTGTAGCCGAACGTAACGTTATCGAAGACTATCTCGCCCTTTAAATCTTCGGGGGATATGGCGTCCGGACTTTCCTCTTCGGGCGGAACGTCCATTATCTCGCAGAAGCGGTGGAACCCCGTCATTCCCTCCTGAATTTGTTCAAATATGTTAATAAGCGTGCGTATGGGGGTTATCAGCGTGGTTATGTACAGCACGAAAGCCGTAAACTCGCCTACGTCGATTATGTCGTAATAGAAGAACAGCCCGCCCGATATAAGCACGGCGAAGTACAAAAAGTCCATAAAGAAGTTCATAGACCCGTGGAATTCGCCCATTACCTTGAATTGCCTGCTTCTTGCCTGTACGAAGTTTTTGTTGCCTTCTTCAAATTTTTCGCTCTCGTGAGCCTGCGCGCTGTACGCGCGCGATACGCGCATACCTGAAACCGCACTTTCAATATCCGCGTTGATTTCACCCTGAACTATGCGGACGGCGCGCGCCGTTCTCTTCATACGCCTGCGTAAAAGTACGGAGATTAAAACGCCGAGAGGGATAAACGCAAAGACGATTAGCGCAAGATAGACGTTTATAAAGGAAAGCATTATAAACGCGCCTACTACCGTAACGAGGGATAAAAATACGTCCTCCGGCCCGTGGTGGGCTAATTCGGCAATTTCAAAAAGGTCGTTGGTCATACGGCTCATTATAACGCCCGTTTTGTTGTTATCGAAGTAGGAAAAAGGCAGTTTTTGCAGGTGGTTAAACAGCTCGCTACGCATATCCGCCTGCATTCTTACCCCCACAATATGCCCCCAATACTGCAATATGTAGTTCAAAAAAGCCTTTATCGCGTAAAGCCCCAGCAAAAGCCCCGCCCCCGCAAGTAAATAGTAAAGTAACTTGTTAGGAACGTAGTTGTTTATAATCTCTTTGGTTATGTAGGGGTACACGAGGTTGAAAACGGAAATTATAAACGCGCACGACATATCTATTATAAACAGCTTTTTGTGAGGTTTGTAGTATTTAACGAACCTCTTCAACGTGCCTTTTTTAGCCGTCTTTTTCATATTTCACCTTATTTAGGGAGTAAACCCGCGCAAAAGAATTTGCGCGGGCGTTTAAGTTAAAAGTTTTTAATTATATCTTCCGTCAAGGCTTTGCACAGCTCTTTACCCAAGGATACTACGCTGTCAAAGTCCTCTTTTACGGCTATGCCGTTAAAGGTATGAATGTACCTTACGGGTATGCCCGCAACGATAACCGGAGTTCCGCCGTTGGAAGAAATTATATACGCGCCGTTATTGCCACCGCCGGAGCGTACCGCCATTTGCACTTTTATGTTCTTATCTTTTGCAACCTTTTGCGCAAACCTGGTAAAACGTGGCGTGCATATAACCGTTGCGTCCATATGGCGGAGCATTACGCCACCGCGCAGTGCGTCCTGCACCATATATTCGGGCGCGCTCGTGTCGTCCGCGGGGCAACCCTCAAAGCAGATTGAGGCGACGGGCTTTACGTTGTGCATTACTGCCGTTATGCCCCTTTCACCCACTTCCTCCTGTGAGGAAATTACGCCGATTACATCAAGCGGTAAATCGCAGTCTTTAAGCTCTTTTATACACTTTATAAGGGCGCACACGCCGAGCCTGTCGTCAAAAGCTTTGCCCTGCATAACGCCGTGTTTTTCGTCGTATTCAAACGGCGTTAAAGGCACTACCGGCGCGCCTATTTCCACGCCGAAATCACGCGCTTCCTGCGCGCTCGTTGCGCCGATATCTATGAACAAATTGCCGTAACTTAAAGGCGCGTTTTTCTGTTCTGCAGTCATCAAATGAGGCGACCCTGCACCAATTACCCCCGATATATGCCCTACTTTCGAGTATATTTGCACTTTTGAAGAGGGTAAACTTTTCTCGTTCCAACCGCCTATCGGAATGAAGCGCAACGTGCCGTCGGGCTTTATAGCCTGCACCATAAAACCTACCTCGTCGGAGTGCGCGTCAAGCATAATATAAGGTCTGTTGCCCTTGTTGTATTTTGGATAAATATACAGGTTGCGCATACTGTCTTCCTTAAAGGTTGCAACCTCTTTTAAGCTCTCTTTTACCGCCTCTACAACGTCGTCCTCGAAGCCGGAAGCCCCGTGTAAATTACAAATTTTTTCAATGAGTTTTATATCGTCCATTTTAAATTCACCTCTTATCGTTTACGAGCGTAGGAAGAACTTCCACTCCCTCTTTTCCGCCCTTGACCGCCTCCGCCATAACAAGGTAAGGCTTGCCGTCCGGCGTGCCTGAAACGAAGCGTATTCTCTTGGGTTCAAGCCCGCGTTTTTTTAAAAGATATATAAGCTCCGCACACCTGTCCGCACGGTTTATAACGGCAAACCGTCCGCCGAACTTTAATTTGCGGAAAGCTACTTCAACTATCTCTTCCAAAGTAAGCGTAATCTCTTTACGGCAAATTGCCCGCTCGTAGACGTCGTTTTCAAAACCCGCCTTTTCGTACGGCGGGTTGCAGAGTATCAAAGAAAATTTATCATCGTACTCCCTGCCTATATCCTGCAAGCGGGTACAGACGGTAGTAGAATTAAACCCGTTCAGCTTCGCAGTCCTTTCGGACATATCGGCAAGAGCTTCCTGCATCTCGAACAGGGTAAGACTTCTTATTTTTGGGTTAAGGCACAAAAAGTGAAAGCCGACGACCCCGCTTCCCGAACAAAAATCGGCAACGTCGTCGCCCGCCTTTGCCCGCGCAAATTTAGAAAGAAGAATACTGTCCGACGTAAAACGGTATAAATTGACGTTTTGGATTATCTTTTTATCTTCGTAAAATTCTTCTAAAACTTCGTTTTCTTTTAAAAAACACATAAAAACCGTAAAAAACAGCAAAAAAGCGGGTCAAAGCCCGCCCTCTTGCTTTAAAGATTAGTCTGCGTGGATAGCTCCGGTAGGGCAAACGTCCTCGCAAGCACCGCAGTCGATGCAAACGTCAGGGTCAACGACGTATTTGTCTGCGCCTTCCGAAATAGCTTCAACGGGGCAAGTGCCTGCGCAAGCGCCACAGCTTACGCACTCGTCTGTAATAGAGTGTGCCATAATGTTCCTCCAAAATTTGTATTTAAATTTGTAATTTGTATTATATCACAACTTTTTTTAGCTGTAAAGAGTTAATTTTAAATTTTTTTAAAAACTTTACGCGCTGAAATTTACCGCTTTATGCGTTCTGTTTGGGGGCAGGCTTGCCGTTTTGGGGCTTTTTGTTTCTTCTTCTGTGCCTGTTATTGTTCTTTCCGTGCTTTTTATTTGCGTTTTCCTGCCCGTTTTTAGCTCCGCCTTCGGCGGGAATAGCCTTTACCGGCACGGGTGCTGGTTGCTCTTCAACCGCAATAATTGCGTCAACCTCGTCGGTTTCCTCTTCTACAGGCTCTTCCTTTCCCTTGGAGTGCCTGAACTTCAACTCGTCCACGGTGTAGTCCTTGTAGGTTACAAGGTCTTTTGCCTTGTCCTCTATGCGCACCCTGACGAGCATTTTAATCATATTTACGTTGACTACCACGCCTTTACCCTCGGGCGTGCCTACTTCCGCGCCTATTTTGGGCATTTTTTTGCAGGCGTCGGCGTAATAGTCGTTTTCATAACTCAAACAGCACATAAGTCTACCGCATAAGCCCGAAATTTTTTGGGGATTTAACGAAAGCCCCTGGTTTTTAGCCATTTTAATGGAAACTTTTTTGATGTCGGGCATACAGCTGGAACAGCAACATTCCCGTCCGCAGGGTGAAATACCGCCAATAAGCTTAATTTCGTCGCGAATGCCCACCTGCCTTAGCTCTATGCGCATATGGAAGTGTGAAGAAAGCTCCTTTACAAGCTCTCTGAAGTCTACCCTTTGGGGAGCCGAATAATAGAAAACCGCTTTAGAACCGTCAAACGCAAACTCACAATCGATAAGCTTCATATCCAAGTTGTGCTTTACAATCTTTTCGCGGACGGTCTTCATTGCGCCTTCGCGCCTTTCGGTATTTTTGCGGTGAGTTTCTTCGTCCTTGGGGGTAGCTTTCCTTACTACGGGCTTCAAAGGGAGAATTAACTTGTCGTCTTCTATCTCCGCGCGCGGAGTTACTACCGTTGCGTACTCTATCCCGCGGGAAGTTTCCACTATTACCCCCGCGCCCACGCTATATTCTTCCTTACCGGGGGCAAAATAATAAATTTTACCGCCGGGTTTAAAGGTTACTGCTGTAATCGTTGCCATTTTTTATTCTCCTTGGCGACTTCAAGCATAAAGTCGTATAAAAGCCCCTGAAAGTTTGCGTTGAACCGCATATCGGCAAACGCGCCGTTCAGCTTTTCAAGGGCGAACACGAGAGAATGCGTGCAAAGCTTGTATTTTTTTGCCCTCTCCCCGTCCTTTAAAAGGGAGAAGTACAACCTTTGCATCTCGCACAAAAGCTCGTTCTTGTATTTAATATCTGCGTATTTTAAAGCTATCGCGCCGTAATCTTCCGTACGGGCGGAGGAGCAAATTTCTTCAGAAGCCTTTAAAACTTCCTCAAACCAACCGCCGGAAACCATATTTTCGGCATTGCCGAGTATCCCGCCTGAGCTTTGGGCGGCAACGGCGTTCAGCTCGTTTTTACCCTGTCTTTCCAACGCCTCGAAAATCTGCCTTTCGGTAAAGGGCGCGACGGAGAGAATTTTAACTCTTGACTTTACCGTGTCGAGTACGGGCGATAAAGAACACGCGCCCAAGAGGAAGTGTATCCCCTCAACGGGTTCTTCCAACGTCTTTAAAAGTTTGTTTTGTAAAAGGGCAGAAGCGCTTTCAAACCCGCTTATTACGTAAAGCTTTTTATTTCCCTCAACGGGTCTTAGAACGCTGTCCTCTAAAATTTCGGAAACGGCGTCGGCGTTAAGCTTCTTGCCGTCCTGCGGGTAGAACTTGCAATCGGGAAAGCTTCCGTTTAAAATTCTTGCGCCCAAGGTTGTGTCCGCAGTCGTCCCGAAGAACTCCAACGCAAAAATTTTAAGCGCGCCGAAAAGGTTCTTCTCGTCCTGAAAGTCCAACATATATGCGTGCGAAAGTCTGGTTAAAGCCCTGTCGCCCGATAGAATTTTATACGCGGTAGTTCCCTTTAAAAGCCGTTCCACTTACTTTACAATATCTCTTTCTTTTAGTAAATTTTTTATTTTTTCAGCCGTTTCAAACTTGCTTCCACTGCAGTCAACGGCACATATGTCGGGGTGTTTCGCAATTAATGCCTTGTAACCTAAGTACACTTTCTTATGAAATTCAAGCCCCAACTGCTCTATTCTGTCGTCCTCGTCCGCACCGTGCTTTCTTTTAAAGGCGTCCTCGGGCGAAATATCGAGAAAAACGGTCATATCCGGGGGGTAATCGTTCAAAGCAACGCTGTTTATACTCTCAATAAACTCCTCTCCAAGCCCCCTTGCGTAGCCCTGATATGCAAGAGAAGAATACACGTACCTGTCGCAAACGACCAGTTTGCCCGCTTCCAAGGCGGGAATAATAACCTCACGCAAGTGCTGTATTCTGGAGGCAGAATACAAAAGCGCCTCGCACTCGTCGCACATTTCGGTGTTCTTGCCGTTTAAAATAATCTTACGTATCTCTTCGGAAATTCCGCTTCCGCCGGGTTCTCTCGTCATTATAAAGTCTGCGCCCGCGGAAGTTAAATATTCCGCAAGAAGCCTTAACTGGGTACTCTTGCCCGAACCCTCGCACCCTTCGAAGGTTATGAACTTACCCCTCAGTTTTTAACCACCCAAATCTTATCGCCCTCAAGCCCGAAGTTTGCGCCTGCATACATAATGTAGCGTACCGCGCCTTCGGTTATCAATTCGCCCGCGCAGATGATAGGCACGCACGGGGGCGAAGTACCCGCGTTTTTTGCGCACATTCTGCCCACGGACTGATTAATGGGGATAAGCTCTTTCTTCTGTTTTAACGCGTACTGATAGCTGTATGTCCTTGCAGTTATCGGCATAGGCGGTCTGCCCGTAAAGTTCCTTTTAAGGCGTTTGTCCGTTGTCATAGCCGTAAGGTAGGCAAGTAGAGTGCTTAAATCGTTTGCCGCGGTTACGGGCGACAAGTAGAAAATAAGGTACTTGCCGTCGGCAAGCTCGGGGTAAAGTCCCTTCTTTTCCAAAATGCTTTGCGCCGTGTAGGAGGAAACGCCCAATTCCTCAAAATCCACCACGATTTTAGTCCAGTCTTCGGAGGGATAGAGCTTTATCGGGCATTTTTCCCTGAAAGAAGCGACCGAAACCTTGGCGGAGTCGTAAAGCTTTTTATTGTTTGCAATGTATTTAAACGCGTATTCTACCGAAGCCATTATGGGATAGCTCGGCGAAGTAGTGCGGAAGAAAGAAATTCCCTCCTCCACATACGGTAACAATTTATCGTTATTGCAAGAGATAACCGCGCCCTGCGTTAAAGAGGGCAACGTCTTGTGCGCTCCGTCCACCCAAGCGTCCGCATAAACGCCTGCGTGTCCCTTTTTTGCGTCCTCGAACACGAGGTGCGCTCCGTGCGCGCCGTCCACGCAGAGAAAACGGGAATACTTCTTCAAAATGACGGAATATTGCTTTAAAGGCGCAACGTTTCCGAAGTAGTCGGGGGAGGTTACAATCATACCGCCTATAGTTCTGTCGTTGGAAACAAGCTTTTCAATAAGCGACGAGCTGGGGGGCAAAAGAACACCCTCGTCGTGCGCACCCTGTACTATTACGGGTTCTATTCCAAACAGCTTGCAGGCGTTCCAAACGCTTATGTGACTGTTACGGGGTACTATGACTTTATTGCCGAACTTTGAAAGCGCGTACATCATAGTAAGCACGCCCGACGAAGAACCGTCGGTTAAAATAAAGCTGTGCTTTGCGCCCAAAATTTCCGCCAAATCTTTTTGCGCTTTGGCGATAACTCCCGTAGGACACATAAGATTGTCGGAATAGCTAAGCTCGGTAATGTCCATAGGCGCTACGGGGAATTTAGACTTAAAGTCCCCCCTTGCCTTATGCCCGGGCATATGGAAAGATTTATCCGTCTTTGCGTACGCTTTCAGCGTAGAATATATGAGATATTTGTACATAAAAGTTTAACCTCCCATCGGGTTCCCGACGGTCAATTTTAGCCGTAGAGTGCCATATATGCCTTAAATAAACCCCTTTTGTGCCGTTATTTTTTAGGCTTCATTGTCGGGAATAACAACACGTCCCTAATCGTCGCGCTGTCCGTCAAAAGCATTACAAGCCTGTCCACGCCGAAGCCCAAACCGCCCGTAGGGGGCAAGCCGTATTCAAGCGCGGTTACAAATTCTTCGTCCACCTGCGCGTTGCAAGCGGGGTCTTGCGCCCTCTTCGCTTCAACCTGTTTTACAAACCTCTGCTTCTGGTCAATGGGGTCGTTCAACTCGGAAAAGGCGTTGCCGAATTCGTGTCCGCAAATAAAGTACTCGAACCTCTGCGTGAACGCAGGCTCATCCTCCTTGCGCTTTGCAAGGGGTGAATTTTCCACGGGATAATCGTAAATAAAGGTGGGCTGAACGAGCTTATCTTCAACAAAAGCGTCAAAAAGCGCTATAAGAACGTGTCCCTTGGTCGCGCTTTCGCCCTCTTCCACGGTTACGCCTAACTTCTTAGCACAGGCGCGCGCGTCCTCGTCGGACTTCCAATCTTCGTAATCTGCACCGGAGTATTTTTTAACGGCTTCCTTCATTGTAAGACGCGCCCACTTCCCGCCGAGATGTATCTCAGTACCCTGATAGGTTATATCCGTCGTCCCGCAAACCTTATTTGCAACGGTTGCGTACATCTCTTCCACAAGGTTCATCATATCGAAGTAATCAAGATAAGATGCGTAGCACTCAATCGTAGTAAATTCAGGGTTATGGAAGGCGTCCATTCCCTCGTTGCGGAATATGCGTCCAACCTCGTAAACACGTCCTAGACCCCCTACTATGAGCCGTTTAAGGTATAATTCGGTCTCAATTCTGAGGTACATATCTATATCTAACGCGTTGTGCTTCGTCTTAAAAGGTCTTGCCGACGCACCTATTTCAATCGTGTTCAAAACGGGCGTATCTACCTCTAAAAAGCCCGCGTTATCAAGGTAATCCCTGAGCGCGGTAAGTATCTTTGAACGCTTAACGAACGTGCTTTTAACCTCGGGGTTGACGATTAAATCAAGCTCCCTCTGACGGTAGCGGATATCGGTATCTTTAAGACCGTGCTGTTTTTCAGGCAAGGGCAAAAGGCACTTTGACAGCATTTCTATATGCGTGCAGTGAACGGAAACTTCCCCCGTCTGCGTCATAAACACGTAGCCCTTTACGCCGATAATGTCGCCTATGTCGTAGTCCTTTTTAAATGAAGCGTAGTCCTCTTCACCCACGTCGTCGCGCTTGACGTAAATTTGCAACAGTCCGTCGTCGTCCTGAACGTGCGCAAAAGATGCCTTGCCCATAATCCTGCGGGACATTAATCTGCCCGCAATACTTACTTCCTTTCCTTCAAGGCTATTATAGTTTTCCTTTATTTCCTGCGAGCGTGCGGAAACGGCGTACTTTACCTTTGCATAAGGGTTATTTCCCTCTTCGCAGAGCTTTTGCAGCTTCTCACGGCGTATACGCGCCTGCTCGGCTAACTTTAATTCTTCTTCCTCAGGGGATAAATTCTGTAAATTTTCTGCCATTATAATTACCCGATTGTTATAATTTTAAGTACGTATTCAGTGCCGTCGGGGCATTTTACCGTTACCCTGTCGCCGACTTTTTTCTTTAAAAGCGCCGAACCTACGGGCGAGTCAACTGAAATTTTACCCGCCATAACGTCAACTTCGGTTACGGAAGTTATAGTATAATTCTGCGCTTCCTCCAAATCCTCGTCGTAGACGGTAACCATACTGCCTAAATGAACGTAGCTGGTATCGGTATCTTCTTCGCGGATGTCCGCGTTCTTAATTTTATATTCCAATTCCGCAATTTTGCCCTCGTTGGAACGCTGTTCTTCACGGGCCGCGTCGTATTCTGCGTTTTCGGAAAGGTCGCCGTGGCTTCTCGCTTCGGCAATTCTCTCTATAATTTCCGGGCGCTTTACCTTTACAAGGTAATCAAGCTCTTTTTTCAAGTCGTCGTAATTCTTTTGGGTCATTACAATCAGTTCTGCCATTATAAATACTCCTAATTTGGGATAAAAAAATAATTAAAAGTGATTTCGCTGTGCGAAATCACCACTTTTCCTCACACTATTATATAATTTAAAGGAAGTTTTGTCAATACCTGCGCGTTATTAAATTTATATAACTTTGCCCAAAGAAGGGCTTAATAAGTTGCCTAATTCTGCCGTTTAAACTATAATGGTAATATGTTTAGAATTTGGGCAAAAGTTATTGTCGGGGAAAAAATAGTAAAACAGCTTACTTACAATCGGGATGATAAATTTTCATACTCCGAATTTTTTAACTACCTTTCGGACATTTGCGAAGCGTTGGATATCGCAACGCCCATACTCTTAAAAACGCATATCTTTAATTACGCCAAATTCAGAACGGTCAAATTCCTCCCCCGCGACTTTGCCGACGCGCCGGAGTTTGACAAACTCGTTTTAGACAATATTTCCGTTTAGTATAAAACACGGTTAAAAGCGCATACTGCTTCTATGAAAGCAACTTGCTATTTATGCGTCGCAAACCTCGTTATTTTAGGCATATTCGGGGGTGTATTGGCTTTAACGGGCTTTGATTTATTAAAATTTTTGACCTTCGGACACGTCGTTGCCTACCGCGTATTCCTTGCGCAATGCGGGGTTTCGGCACTGTTTTGCATCTATTCTTTAATAGCCTTTAAGCCCTTTAAAGGGTTAAAATAATAAAGCTCCGCAATGCGGAGCTTTTTCTATACTGCGTCTACCTTTATGCTTGCGCCCGTTTCGGCATCCTGATACATAACCCAGTAGCCGGTAGTCGAATTATCCCTGGAAGACGGGATAAAGGACGCCATATCTTTCATACTTTCCGGCGGAATTGCGCTCTGCTCGGCGGGTACGCCGTAGCATATGTAGGCGGGTTTCCCCTCGGAATATAGCACACCGAACACGTAAAACCCACCGTCCCCGTAAGAAATTTTAACCCATTTTGAGCCTTCAATTAAAGCCTCAAGCTCCTCTACGGCGGGGTATTTTTGCAATATTCCGTCGATTTCGTCCTTCATATTTTCATAGAATATACCGCTTTCAACTATGGGGTTTTGGGGGTTGTTTTTGCCATTGCCCCCCGAATATGCCTTAGTTTCAGCACTTTTTACGCCGTCTTGTTCTTCTTCGACAGTGCAAGAAGCCGTCTCATAGTGCAAAGCTTCGTACCCTTTTGCTTCTTTCTTTTTATCCTTGCGTACAGGGCTACCGTCCTCATCAGTTTTTGCGTATTCATAGTAATTAACCTCCGCTATAGCTTCGTCCTCGTATACTTCTTCAACCTTTTTACTAATGGTTTTGTTCCGCGGTTTCTTTTCTTCTTCCGCGGGCTTACCGCCTGCAGTTTTAAGGTTTTCCGCCCTCTCCACTTCCGCCTTTATTGAAAGCGCCGTATCGTGGAAGTTACCGCATATTGCCGAGGCAACGGGGTAAACCTGCCCCTTAACCAAGCAAATTAAAGAGGCAAAGCCCTGGGAGGTATCAACCTCGCTCTCCCCTTCGAAAACGCCGTCCTCTATTAAAATAGTCTTCTTTCCGTCGGACACGGCGCAGACGTACCTGCCCTCCGTCAAAGGCGCAAAGTTTATAAGGCTTACTTCAACCCTCAGTTTAGCCCCGTACTTCTCCGCCTTGATAAGACCGGAAAGCTTTCCGCCGTCCGCGGAGAACCCGTCCTTTATTCCCTTTATTACAGCTATATTTTTAGTGTACGCCATACTTTAATCCTTTCAGGGCGTTGCCCTGCCTTTATATAATTATACTTTAAAAGTTTTTGCGTATTTTGTACTTTTGTGTAATAATATGAAGTTTTTATGTGTTTATTTTCACAATTAAAACGCTTAATTAATTTGATTTTTTTGACAAAGTATAATATAATAGTATTCGGTAGAAATTTTTCTATTTTTCAATACGTTTTGAATTTTTAAGGAGTATATATTTATGGCACTGACTAAAAATAAGAAAGTTCTTGAATTCGTTCAGGAAAGCGCGGAACTCGCCCAGCCCGATAACATCGTCTGGATTGACGGTAGCGCAGACCAGATTAAGGCTTTAAAGGAAGAAGCCGTTAAAAGCGGTGAGCTTATTAAATTAAACGAAGCTCTTTTACCCGACTGTTATCTTCACCGCACCAAGGTAAACGACGTTGCCCGCGTAGAAGACAGAACGTTTATCTGCACCAAGAATAAAGAGGACGCAGGTCCTATCAACTACTGGATGGACCCCAACCAGGCGAAAGAGCTTGCAAGCGAAATTTCCCGCGGTTCAATGAAGGGCAGAACGATGTACGTTATCCCCTATTCTATGGGCGTTGTAGGTTCGGAATTCGCTAAAATTGGTATTGAAGTAACCGACAGCATCTACGTCGTACTCAATATGAATATTATGACCAGGGTCGGCAAACAGTGCCTGAACGCCCTTGGCAAGAACGGCGACTTTATTAAAGGCTTCCACGCAAAATGCAATGTTGACGCTGATAAGAGATACATAATGCACTTCCCCGAAGAAAATTTGATTATTTCCGTAAACTCTGCTTACGGCGGTAACGTTTTACTCGGCAAAAAGTGCTTTGCGTTAAGAATTGCTTCCTACCTCGGCAAAAACGAGGGCTGGATGGCTGAGCATATGCTTATTTTGGGCGTAACCTTCCCCGACGGCGAGAAGAAGTACGTTGCGGCGGCCTTCCCCTCCGCTTGCGGAAAGACCAACCTTGCAATGCTTATACCCCCCAAACATTACGAAGAAAAGGGCTACAAGATTGAAACTATCGGCGACGACATCGCTTGGATAAGAGTAGGTAAAGACGGCAGACTTTGGGCTGTAAACCCCGAAAACGGCTTCTTCGGCGTTGCTCCCGGCACGAACGAACACTCCAACTACAACGCTTTACAGTCGACTAAGCGCGGAACTATCTTCACCAACGTCGCTTTAAACACCGACGATATGACAGTTTGGTGGGAGGGCTTGACGAAGGAGCTTCCCGAACACGTTATTGACTGGACGGGTAAGCCTTGGGACCCTGCTAAATTCGATAAAAAGGACAAATCAACCTGTGCGGCACATCCCAACTCGCGTTTTACCGCTCCCGCAGGCAACTGCCCTTGCATTTCCGACAAATTCAACTCTGAAAAGGATGCAGTTCCCCTTTCCGCAATCATTTTCGGCGGAAGAAGAGCTTCTACCACCCCTCTCGTTTACGAGGCAAGGGATTGGAACCACGGCGTATTCATCGGCTCTGCAATGTCGTCTGAAACGACCGCGGCGGCCGCAGGTGCAGTCGGCGTTCTCCGCCACGACCCTATGGCAATGAAGCCTTTTGCCGGCTATCATATGGGCGATTACTTCGCACACTGGGTAGAAATGGGCAAAAAGGTTGCAAATCCTCCCAAAATCTTTAACGTAAACTGGTTCAGAACTGATAAAGACGGCAACTTTATGTGGCCCGGCTTCGGCGACAATATGCGCGTTCTCGAATGGATTTTAAAGCGTTGCTCCGACGCACCCGTAGAGGCAGAAGAAACGGCTATCGGCTACGTTCCCAAGGCTGAAGACATTGACCTTACCGACCTTGATTACGAAGTAAAACCCGGCAAGAAGTTTGATATCAACGACTTAAAGGCTATTTTGGAAATCGATAAAGAGAAATGGGCTAAGGAAGCAGAAGAGCTTGAAGGCTACTACAACGGCACTATTAAGGACAGAATCCCCCAGGAGCTTTGGGACTGCCTTGAAACGCTTAAAGCTAACTGCAAGACTGAAAAGAAGCCCGTAAAGACCGAGGGCGAAAAGATTGAAAAGCCCAAGGCTACCGCTAAAAAAGTAGATAAAAAGTAATATAAAAAGAAACGGCCCGCCACGGATATCCGTGGCGGGCTTATTTTATAATTTAATTTTCTTCCGTGTTTTCAACCGTTTTGGGTTTTGGCGGTTTCTTGCCGTCTAAAAATACGGCAACTCCTCTCTTCTGTAAGTCTAAGATTGCAAAATACAGGAAAGAACCCAAGCCGTACACCCACAGCGCCTGTGTGGCGCACATAGAGCCGAAATACGTCCAGTACGCGATATTTACCGACTCAAAGCCCTCGCTTCCTCCGCACAATATAACAATAATTATGGGGATAATAAACGCGTTTACAAGAACGGGGAATAGCCCGCCTATACCAAGCTTTAAATAACGGTTTTTAATAAACCTGCCTGTGATAAACGTGAGCAACGCCGAAATGAGCGTTGCAAGCCCGCCGATAGGTACGTCGTACATAATAAACGGCGAACCGAGATTTGCCAGCATACAGCCTATCCACAGCGCGGGAACGGCTTCCGCATAGAACAGCGGAAGTATGCACAAGGCTTCCGCAGGCCGTATTTCGGGTATGCCGTCATAGGCGATAAGCCCGAATACGTAGGTGAGTGCAACGTACAGCCCCGCGATAACTCCCGCACGGCAAATACGTTTGGTAGTAAAAAAGTTTTTCATTGTCCTTCGCAGATTTCGGCTTAAAAAAAGGTTACCTTGTCCGAGGTAACCTTTTTAAAAATCTGCTTTCTCCTCGGTTTTTTTATTGATGTGTTTAGCCGAAAACCATCATATAAAAGCGTATATACTGCGCCTTTTTTTAGTTTTAAAATTGCTTAAAAGTGCGTTATTTCAAGCATATATGGGGGTCAATCTTCGTTTTTTGTGTCGTTGCTGTTGCCTAAAAACGTGCCGAAGTGTATCTCCTTCTTACCGCGTTTAGCCCCGCCACCGGAAGGTTTTCCGTCGCCCTCCCTGCGTCTGTCGAAGCGCCTTTCGCCGTCTCTTGAAGAGTGTCTTCTGTCTCCCCTGCCGTGGTTGTCGTGTCTTCTTTCACCGTATCTTATGCCCCTGTCTCCGGGCTTTGCGTTGTTGGGAATAACCACGATATATCTTGCGGGTTCTCTTCCTTCGGAAGCCGTCTTAACTTCGGTATTCTCTGCAAGCGCGGAATGGATAACCCTTCTTTCGTAAGGGGTCATAGGTTCAAGAATAATCTTTCTACCGCTTTCAACCGCTTTTTTAGCGAGCTTGTCCGCCAAGTCCTTTAAGGTCTGTTCACGCTGTGCGCGGTAGTTTTCGCAGTCTACTACAACCTTTTTGTATTCGTCTCTTCCGATGTTTGCAACTGCGCCTGCAATGCACTGAATAGCGTCGAGAACGTCGCCACGCTTACCGATAACCCTTGCCGAGCTTTCGGTCTTAATATCGATTAAAACCGTCTTGTCTTCGCTTACAATCTGGCTTTTACCCGTTACGCCCAGTATATTCAAAAGTCCGTCAATAAACTCTACAACGCCTACTGCGCTTGTTGCGCTTTCTTTGCTTACGGGTTTTACGGCTTTAACTTCTTTAACTGCCTTTACTGCGGGCTTCTTTTCTTCAACGCTGCCCTTAGGTATAATTCTAATTACCGCCTTTACAGAGCCGAATAACTTCTTCTTGCCCTCTTCCAAAACTTCGTAATCAACTTCTCCTAAGGTAAGTCCCAGCTCTTTAAGCCCGATGTCAAGGGCTTCGTCTACGGTTTTTGCCGTAAATACGTTCTTTTCTTCCATTACTTTAACCTCTTTGCTCTGTTAGACGGTCTGTTTGAAGACGCCGTCTTTATTTCTTTGTTGGCAAAACGAACGGTAACCACTTTGTTTACAATCAGCATAGAAATAAGTCCGTAGAGGGTGTTCGTTATCATATAGACAGAGAACGCCGCGCTGTACATAAACGAGAACAGACCGAAGATAATGGGCATTATAATCATCATCCACTTGTTGGTCTTTGCCGCGCTTCCGTCTACGGAAGAGAGTTCGTTTGCCGCCTTTTGCGACTTCATCATAATAAACTGCTGTAAGAACATAAGCCCTATTGACAGCACTATGAGAACGAAATATCCGTTATAAGTGTCCTTTTCAACAGATAAATCGTAAGTTACTTTGTCGTATTCTACCTGGCTAACGGTAACGTTTGCACGCGTCGTTGCCGAGGAGAATTTATCGTATGCCGGTACTTCTTTGTTGAGCATAGAATCGGGATACCACAGGTTGCCTATCCAACCGAAATGTATACCGTCGCTGTTACTTCTGTACCACTCCGCAGAAGACTTGCGGGCGTTTACTTCAATGAAACTGCTAACTACTTCCCACTGGTCGTGAGAGTCTTTTGCCAAAAATTCTTCCTTGTTAAAGCCCTCGTCATTTGCCCTGTATTCTGCAAATTTGTCGAAGTAAACTTTATAGCCCTCCCCTTCGTCAGACTTAATTAAGAAGTGGGAAATATCGGTATCTTCTTCGTTTTCCATAACGTAAACGGCAACGCTGTCGTTATACGCCTTTGCCATTTCGCTGTAATCTCTCAAAACCGCGTAGTTTGAATAGTTATTGAACGACGTCAGGATAATCATAAAGATTACCAGCGATACAATCATAGGAAGACAAGCCCCAAGAGGGTTGTACCCGTTGGCTTTTTGCAGTTCCATAACCTTCTGCTGGTACATATTCTTGTCGTTTGCGTACTGTTTTTGCAGTTTTTCCATCTGCGGACGCATTCTTTCCATCAAAAGCGACTGCTTTTTGGTCTTTACCCTGGAATAAATATCAAGGGGCAGAACCAGCGTTTTAAGCGCAATGGTAAAGACGATAACGCCCAGGGCAACCGCACCGTAGAAATTCGAAAATAAGTCGAAAATCCAGCCGATAACCCAGCCGATACCGCTCAATTCACCCGCGTTTACGGGCGTTACGCCAACGGTGTAATTGTTGGCAGAAGTTGTAAGTAAATTTAATAAATTCATAAAAAAATTTCCGTTTAAAAAACGTAAAAAGGTCAGATGACCCACTTATACCGGAAGTATTTTTCTTTTGCGGGGTCGTAACCGCCTTTTGATAGGGGGTTGCACCTTAAAATACGCCAGGTTCCCAATAAAATACCTAGTATTACGCCCTTGTTGTTTATAGACCTTTTCATATATTCTGAACAAGTCGGCTCATACAGACAGGTGTGTTTTGAAAAGCGCCTTTGGTAGAAAACTATAAGGCGCATAAACAGGGCTTTAAAATAGGGTTTAAACACTTTGCGCCGAAGTTTTTTGAAAAACTTTTTCAGCCTTCCCTGCATCCGTTGACCTTCTTAAAGCAAATTTTCAGGCTCTTTTCAAAGGCGTTATAGGAATATTCTTCGGCAACCTTAGGCACGAGTATAAAAGAATAAGGTTTTTCCAAAATGTCGCAATTATTTGCGAATGCAGAGCGCAAAAGCCTTTTAATTCTGTTCCTTTTTACCGCTTTACCGTGCTTTTTGGACACGGCAACGCCCATAGAAAGCTTGTCCGAAGGAAAATACAATAACGTAATATTAGGGGAAAACACCTTTTTCCCCTTGTTGAACAGTTTTTGAAAATCGACGTTTTTCTTAATTCTAAGGTATTTCACGCGTTAAGCCGAAAGTTTTTTTCTGCCCTTGTTTCTTCTTCTCTTTAATACCTTTCTTCCTGCCGTGGAAGCCATTCTCTTTCTGAATCCGTGAACTTTGCTTCTCTGTCTTTTCTTAGGCTGGTACGTTCTTTTCATAAATTACCTCTTTATAGTAAACTTTTGCTTATTTTTTAAAATCTTAACTATTATATAATTAAATAAAGTTTTAAGTCAAGCGTTTTCGCCCGCGCGCTTTCTATATATAGAAAGCCTTTTACGGCCGTTTTACTCTTTTTTTGTCAGTTAGAACTCGTTCTTACGGGCAAAATAAGGTACAGCTTGTCCTTATTTTCAGCGTTCTGGCATATGAACGGCTGTATATGGTTGTTGAAAGATAAGGTTATCTTTTCTTCCTGCAAGGCGTTTACTGCGTCTATTATAAACTTAGAGTTCATTGCAATTTTGACGTCTTTTCCTTCAACCTGAGCTTTAACAGGCTCCTGCACGTTTCCTATTTCGGAAGCTGAAGAAATTTCTATCTTATCGCCGTTAATATCGAAGATAATAAGACTGTTTTTATCGTTTCTTACGAGGATTGCTGCCCTTTCGATACTTGCTTTTAAAAGTTCCTTTTCAACGGTTACTTCCGTTATAAAGTTTTTGGGTATAATATTTTCCTTTTTAATGAAATCCCCGCCGTATAATCTGGAAGTCAACACCGTATTGTCACAGGCAACTAAAATCATACCGCGCTGAACGAATATTTCTGTATCACCTTCGCCGTCGGGTATCATTTTTTCAATTTCATTCAAGGTTCTTGCAGGGCAGATAATCTCCATATTGCCGGTAGCGGACACAACTTTGCCCTTAACGGTTGCAAGACGGAAACCGTCAAGCGAAGTTACACACAAGTCGTTACCGTTTATAACGAACTGACAGCCCTTTAAAATAGGTCTGGAATCGTCTGAAGCACAGCAAAACGACGTAGAACGTATAAAATCTTTCAAATCAGAAGTTTTAAGTATAAAAGAATTTTCGTTTATGTTTAAATCAATTCTGGGAAAGTCGTCTGCGGAAAGCACCTGCATCGTAGTTTGGCTGTCCGCGTAACCTATTTCCATTCTCTTCCCTTCGGAAGAGAGGGAAATCTGAACGCCTTCAAGCTTCTTTATAAAGTCTGCAAAGTATTTACCGGGAACGCAAACTTCTCCTTCTTCGTAAACTTCCGCTTTTATTGACTTAATAATTGAAATTTCACCGTCTGTTGCAGAAAGCGTAACTCCGTCGTTCTTAGCAGAAAGCTTAATACATTCTAAAACGGGTACTGTAGTCTTTGAAGAACAAGCTTTAACTACCTTTAACACCGCGTCTGATAAATCGATACCTTCACAAACACACTTCATCTGTTTTCTCCGTAAGTTTTATTAATTTATTAATAAGAATTATAAAGTAATTATAATAGTAGGAACGGTGGAAATGTGTATAAACCGCCCGTTCAGAGTAATTTCATTAATATAATAACAAAAAAACAGTAAAAAAGCAACAGAAAAAGGGCGGTTATATATGTGGAAAAAGGTCAATTTTTCGGTGGAAAAAATTGTTAGCCGTTTGTTGATATGGGGATAAATAAAAAAAGCCGTCAATTATAAAAAACGGCTGTAAAATAAACGTTTGTAAAAAGTATTTAAGTATCCACAGAAAATTGTTAATTGTTGAAAACTCAAACGGTTGAAAAAGTGGAAAACTTTTGTTATACTTTTTGTATGTATAAAGAAATTTCCCCGTATTTTGAAATTTATAAAGAGAAGTTTGAAAGCTTTAAAGAGCTGTTATTGAATTTCAACCAAAAATACAATTTAACGGCAATTTGCGACGAAAAAGAAGTGTATATAAAGCACTTTTACGACAGCATTTTTCCTGAAAATCTGTTTGAAAAAGACGCAAAAGTCATAGAGATAGGTTCCGGCGGAGGATTTCCCTCCATACCGTTGAAAATTATAAGGGACGATTTGCATTTTACGCTTGTTGAAAGCACCGGTAAAAAGTGTGAATTTCTAAAAACTGCTGTGGACAAGCTCGGCTTAAAATGTGTACAAGTTTTGAATATCCGCGCAGAGGACGGGGCCAGGGATAAAAATTTAAGGGAACGCTTTGACGTAGTAACTGCAAGGGCAGTCGCAAGGCTGAATACGCTTGCCGAATACTGCCTTCCGTTCGTTAAAGAAGGCGGTAAATTTATAGCCTATAAAGGTGACGCGGAAGAAGAAATCAAAGAGGCTGAAAACGCCGTAAAAATACTCGGCGGAGAGATAGAAAAAGTCGTAAATTACGAGCTTTTTGAAGGACTTGGAAAGCGCTGTGCAGTGGTGATAAAAAAGGTAAAATCTACCCCCGAAAAATATCCCCGTGGACGAGGTTTGGAAAGAAAAAAACCGCTTTAAAAGAGAAGTAAAAAAGTAGGCGGCGCATAGATTTTTTACCAAAAAAATACGGTGGCGCAAGAAATTTAAAGGAAGCAAAAAAATGTACGAAAAATGCGCCTTTACAGGGCATAGAATTTTGCAAAAAGACTTCGATTATAACCTCTTGGATAAGGTGATTTTTAACCTTGTTTCAGGCGGTACGAAAACCTTTTTTTGCGGTATGGCGATGGGCTTCGATTTGACCTGTGCAGAGAGTGTTTTGAACTTAAAAAAAGACAATAAAAATATTGAGCTTATTGCCGTTGTTCCCTGCCGAAACCAAGAGGAAAAATACCCCGAAAAAACCAGAGAAAGATACAGAAGAGCGATAGAAAAATGCGATAAAATTATCACTCTTTCCGAAGAATATTACGACGGTTGTATGTTCGTGAGGGACAGATTTTTAGTAGACAATTGCGATGTTTTAATAAGCTACCAAAGAAGGAAAAAAGGCGGTACTTCATACACCGTAAATTACGCAAAAAGTAAAGACGTGAACATAATAGAATTATAGGAGATAAAAGGCTTAAAAAGTTAGCGCTCGCCCCAGTTGGGGCGGGCGCATTTTATGTACTTTCGGGAGTGCCGGTATTCTCTTTCGGGCAGGTAACTCTTTCCGCCGTGGAGTTTGGCGGAGCAAGAAGGTATAAAATAAGAAAAAGAAATAAATCACTCGTGCTGAAAATGCCGTTTCGTCCGGAGTTGGAGCATTGACCGCTGTCGTTTTGCTCCTCCTCCCAGCTTCTCGGTTCGTGAATAATAAAACCGCCGTCGGCGGTGTGAAACGTAGTGCCGTTAGTTGCCATCACTACATTGTATTCGTAAAGGTTCTTAAAGGTTACATTAACCCGATTTTCTTTCAAAGACGTTGACCTTTTCTTCCCAACTGCCCTTTTGCAGGCTCTCAATTATAAAAGAAGATACGCCCTCGGCAATAATCTTAGCCATTTTGTATATAATATTTAAGCGGGTTGCCGAAAAAAGCGAATAGTTGAACATAGAATGTTCGGCTACGATGCCCATAATTGAGGCGTCTCCGACCAGCGCTAACTTTTTATTTGCCCCGCTACCGGGCTTAATTCCCTTAGGCGCAAGCTTAATAAGTCCAATATCGCCTGCAAGACCGACCGCGGCGTCAATTGCGACAATCGGATGCTCAGGATGTGTGGCGCGAAGAAATTCGTTCATATATTTTACTTCGTGGGCGGTAATGGGCTTTGAAAGCGTTCCGTAAACGTAACAGTTAAGACCGGAAAGCTGTTCCTTTAATAAAGTTCCTGTAACGGGGCCTAAGCTGTCGCCCACAGATAAATCGCTTCCGATACACAAAATTACCGGCGTCAGAGAAGATTTTTCTAAAAGCCTCTTTAAAGTCAGGCAAATTCCCTGAGGCGCAAGCGCGTTATATAAATTGAAAGAATAATCCATTTTTAACCTCAAAGAAGTTATTGACTAAACTTATATAAATTATAATATCCCTTAAAAAAATAATAAGTTACCTTAAAAATTCGCTCTCACAGGCTGAAAACGGCAATCTTCACCGATTTTTTCCACAAGAGAAAGCTTTATCCACACTCAAATTTGGCGCAAAACGGCTTAAAAGGCGCATTTTATCCACAAAAAATGCACAAAATACCTTTAAATGGGGGATATATCGAATTTTTTGAGAAAAACCTTGACTGATTATCCACACGTTTAGAGCGATTTTAAGAAAAAATGGCTAAAATTACCCACAAAATTCAAGATTTATCCACAATTGGTAAATTTTGAGCGTTATACGTTCCACGTGAAACACAAAAATAGTAAAAAAATTTGGTTGTAAGTTTCACGGGAAACATTTTTTATTGCAAAAAACCGCATAGCGCATAGCAATTTTTTGCAAATTTTAGCAATATTGTGGCAAAATTCTCAACTTGTTTTACAGTGATAAACAGGTAAAAAATAGGTGATATATTAAACTTTTAACGGGCAAATGCTTGCAAAAGTGCTACTCTATCTGTTATAATAATTTCAGTTTACTTAATAAGGAGCAATATTTTGAGTAAAAAAGGCAGAATTATATTCAGTACAATCGTTCTTGTGCTGGTTATTGCCGTCATTGCGGTCATAGTTACCTCTACAATGAACGGGGGCGCAAAGAAAAGAACGACGACGCAATTCAATTCTTACGTTGAAAATGCGCAATATTTTAACAAAGACGGTACTTTAAAAGACAATAATATTTTACCGGACGGATATAAATTAAAGGATGACGGTAAGGTTGTAACCGACGATAAAGATGAAGCGCCTATTATAGTAATATGGAAAGTAGACGTAAATGCTTACGAATACCGAGGTTATACCTATAACGCTACTACCGAAAAGTATTCCTTAGCGTACTACTGTTACGGTCCTTCCGTATATAGCGCAGAGGGTAGAGAGTACGTTGACCACCTTTCTTCCTTGGGAATTGAGGTCGATATGACCAATCCGAACGCCGGTGGCTGGGTTTCAACCCTTTTCTCGGTGCTTTCGCTCGTAGTGGTGTGTGTGGTGTTCTTCCTCATAATCCGCTCGTCGATGGGCGGTGGCGGAAAGATGATGAGCTTCGCCAAGACCAAAGCCCGCGTTACTACGAATATTAAGGTGCGCTTCACCGATGTAGCCGGCGCAGAGGAAGAAAAAGTTGAACTTGCCGAAGTCGTTGAGTTCTTGCGCCAGCCTAAAAAGTTCTCGGATTTGGGGGCGCGTATTCCTAAGGGCGTACTTCTTGTAGGCCCTCCCGGAACGGGTAAGACGCTGTTTGCTAAGGCTGTTGCAGGCGAAGCGGGCGTTCCGTTCTTCTCGGTATCCGGTTCCGACTTCGTTGAAATGTACGTCGGCGTAGGTGCATCGCGTGTACGCGACCTATTTGATATGGCTAAGAAAAACCAGCCCTGCATAATCTTTATAGACGAAATCGATGCAGTGGGCAGACACCGCGGAGCAGGTCTTGGCGGTGGCAACGACGAAAGAGAACAGACTTTGAACCAGATTTTAGTCCAAATGGACGGTTTTGAGTCCAATGAGGGCGTAATCGTTATGGCGGCGACCAACCGTGCGGACATTCTTGACCCCGCGCTGATGCGTCCCGGCAGATTTGACAGACAAATCTATGTAAACCTTCCCGACGTAAAGGGCAGGGAACAGATATTAAAGGTACACGCGCGTAATAAGCCCCTTGCCCCCGACGTCAACTTTAAGACGATTGCAAGAATTACCGCAGGCTTCTCCGGTGCGGATATAGCAAACCTTTTGAATGAGGCGGCTATTCTTGCCGCACGTGCGAATAAGAAGTTTATAGGCAATACCGAGCTTTACGAGGGCGTAAATAAGGTTCTAATGGGACCCCAGAAGAAGAGCAGGGTTGTAACCGAAAGCGACAAGCGTATTACGGCTTACCACGAGGCAGGCCACGCGATTATCGCAAAGCTTTGCCCCAACTGCGACCCCGTGCAGGAAGTTTCAATTATCCCCCGCGGTAACGCCGCAGGCTATACGATGACCCGTCCCGACAACGACGACGCGCATATGACTAAAAACAAAATTACAGACTTTATCTGTATGGCGCTTGGCGGACGCGTAGCCGAAGAGCTTGTAATTAAGGACATTACGACGGGTGCTTCCAACGACTTGGAACGCGTTACCGAAATGGCAAAGCGTATGGTTACCGAATGGGGTATGAGCGAAAAGTTAGGGCTTGTAACCTACGGCTCTAACTCTCAGACGGTGTTCCTCGGCAAGGATATGGAAACCCACAACGCATACTCCGACGATACGGCGAAAGCTATCGACGAAGAAATGCATACCATTATAGAAACCGCACACACGCGTGCAACTAAGCTTCTTACCGACAACCGTTCGGTTCTTGACAATATGGCAAGGGTTCTTATAGAGCGTGAGACAATCTACACCGAAGAGGTAGATATGCTTATGGCTGGCAAGACCCATACCGAAGTTATGAAGTATATGGACGAACAGGACGAGAAGCATCAGGATAACCCTTTTAAGAAGTTTGAAACCCAAGCCGACGTTTCCGAAGAAAAGCCTGCAGACGGCGAAAAGAAGGACGACGGCGACGGCGAAGACAACAA
Organism: Clostridia bacterium; assembly: GCA_014804995.1. Lineage (GTDB taxonomy): Bacteria > Bacillota > Clostridia > Christensenellales > Borkfalkiaceae > Coproplasma. The sequence goes on along the minus strand of JAAUYS010000197.1, from coordinate 7,772 downwards.
ATACCGTTTTTAAGTATGTTTCCCGTGAAACCTAATTGAAAGAAAGTTGGAGAGATATGGGTAAGATTATTTCATTTACTAATAAGAAGGGCGGTGTAGGCAAGACCACCACCGCCATAAATATGGCGGCCTACTGTGCAGACTTCGGCAAGAAGGTTCTCTTAGTCGATATAGACTCTCAGGGCAACGCAACTACAGGTTTGGGCTTTTCAAAAAGCGCGTTAAAAAAGTCCGTATACAACGTTTTAATTGACGACGATACGGCTATCGCCAACATATTGCCCACGCAGGTAAAGCTACTTGATATACTTCCCGCCAACGTCGATTTGACGGGGGCGGAAGTAGACCTTGTATATAAGCGCAATCGCGAGCGCATATTAAAAAACGCCTTAGAAAAGGTACGCGCCGACTATGATTACATATTTATAGACTGCCCGCCTTCTTTGGGGCTTTTAACAATAAACGCCTGGGTTGCTTCCGATGCAATCATTATTCCTATGCAGTCCGAGTACTACGCGTTGGAAGGCGTAAGCCAGCTTATGAACACCATTTCAATGGTAAAACAACACTTGAACCCGCAACTTCAAATAGAAGGTGTGGTCATCACTATGTACGACGGAAGGGCTTTAATTTCAAAGCAGATTACTGCGGAGATTAAAAAGTTCTTCAAGAGTAAACTTTTTGAAATTATAATACCCCGCAACGTCCGCCTTGCGGAAGCTCCGAGCCACGGCGTGCCTATCTTACTGCACGACCCCAAGTGCGTCGGGGCAAGGGCTTACAAGGCGTTGGCAGAAGAATTTTTGTCAAAGCAGAGATAAAATACGGAGAGGTGAAATATGGCAAAAGGATTAGGCAAGGGTCTGGACGCGCTTTTCGGTGAAACCGAAGCCGCGTACGAGAGAGTGTACGAACACCGCAACGCCTTCGAATATACCGACGAAGAGAGAAAGAACGCGGAGGAGATGCCCTTAGACAAAATAACGGCAAACCCCAACCAGCCACGTAAAAACTTTGACGAGCAGGCTTTAAGAGAGCTTGCCGACTCAATTAAAAAGCACGGCGTGATTATGCCCATCGTCGTAAACGACAACGGCGACGGTTCTTATATGATTATCGCGGGCGAACGCCGTTTCCGTGCCTGTAAGCTTGCAGGCAAGCTGACAATACCCGTCGTTATAAGGCGTTACTCTGCAAGAGAAATTAAAGAAATTTCCCTTATAGAGAACCTGCAAAGGGAGGACTTAAACCCCATAGAAGCGGCGACGGCTATGAAACAGCTTATGGTGGACTATAAGCTTACACAGGACGAACTTGCAGAAAGAATAGGCAAGTCAAGACCGGCTATCGCCAACACGTTAAGGCTTTTAAATCTCTGCCCTGAGGTAATCTCACTCGTTGCGGAAGGCAAGCTTTCCGCAGGCCACGCAAGGACGATAGTTCCTATGCCGGCGGACGACCAGATAGCCTTTGCACACGAGGCGATAAGAAGCCAATACTCCGTGCGCGAGCTTGAAAAAAAGGTACGCGCCTACAATATTCCGCCCGAAGTTTTGGACGAGCGCAAGAAGAAAAAGCGTGCGCTTGCGTCAATCGAATTAAAGCAGTTGGTTGAGAGAATGCGCTTTGCTTTCCGCACGAAGGTAAGCCTTATCGGTACCGATAAGAAGGGTAGAATTTACATAGATTATTACTCCCGCGACGACCTTGACAGAATATCAGAAATCTTAGACATTATCGACAAGCAGTAAATCTGAATAAAATTAACCCCCCGTGAGGAACCTCACGGGGGATTTTCTATTGTTCAATTGACGGATAGAACATTCGTTTGATTTGCTCACTGCCCGTCAAGTATCCAAGCATTCAAGATACCTTGGTTAAGCGGAACGCTTACTCACATTAAAGCTCTGCCTTGCTGGGTACCGATTACGGTAAACACGTCAAGCTCTTCGCCCGTTTTAGCGTCAAGGTAAACGTAGTAGGTTGAGCCTTCGTAAGTTCCGTAGAACTCGTAAGCCAAAGCCTCGCCGCCTTCAGTGGGGATAAGGCAAAGTCTTGAAGTTTCTACGTCAAATCCGCCGTGAAGTTTTTCTTTAGCCTCGCTCTTAGAAATCTTAGCCGTGGGCAAATCTCTCTTAACGTGGTTTAACACGTAGCTTAAACCTTCCATACCGGTAACTATTCCGCGCTCTTCGCAAACTTTAACTTTAATCATATCGGAGTACACTGTAACACCGTTCTGCTCGTAAGCAAAGTTAAGGTTGCAGGTCGTGCCGTTTTCGCTCGTCCAAACGGCTTCCATATCGTCGTAACCAAGCTCGTCCAAGAAGTCTTCTGCAATGTCGATACATCTTTCAACGGAGAAGTTTTTGTCGGAGCAGTCCTTGTAGCTGTTGAACTCAACGACTTTACCGCCAAGCTTAGAAATCTGTGCGCTCATCTCGCCGTCTTTCGTCGTAAGAGATACGTTGTACACGGTAAGCTGCTCAGCAATTGCTTCGCCGGTGCATTGAACATTCTGAACGTCGTAGTCCTTGAAGTACTTGCGTGCAAGCTCTTCCGCGCGGGGTGCGCTTATTTCTTCAAGCCCTTCCAAGTTCTTAGCGCTAACCTTGTCGATGTTCTCTGCAAAGGGGCCGTCGTGAATTTCCTTGGGGGTCTCTACGGTGTTGTTCTGAATGGTGTCAAAGGTAGTGGAGAGAAGCCCTTGCTTACCGCTCATAGCCGAAAGCATATCCTTACCATTGGCGTTAGCCGTAAGCTCGTTTATTATCTGCTTCATCTCTAAGTTGGTGGAGTACATATACTCTATGGTCGCAATCTGGCTGTCGGTCAAAGGCTTTCCGCTTGCAACCGAGTAAAGCATAGACTGTGCGCTGTCGCCCATCTTGTTTACGAAGGAAGTGAGGTTCTGCGTAAGCTGTCCCTCTAAGGGAAGTCTTTCAAGAACGGTTTCAGCCATTTCGCTTTCTATCGCAATGTTGGAAAGAAGCTTAACCTGTTCGTTCTTTGAGTTGGAAACTCTTGCCTTAGCAAGGTTAGTGTCAAGGTTGTCTACGATAGAGTTTAACTCGTACAAGTTCTCGGTCTGCAAGGTCGCCATATCGTTCTGCATACCGTTCATATTTATCCAGCCGAAGGTAAGCATCGTGCCGAGTGCAAGGGTAGTTACGCCGAGTGAGATAACGGCCGCAAGCCAACCGCCGAAGCCGGGTGCGTGTCTTTTATCGTTCTTTTCCGCACGCTTCTGCGCCTGAACCTTTAAGCGGTGTTCGCGCTTAGCACGCTTGTCCGCAAGCATAGCCTCGCGCTTAGCAACTCTCGCTTCTATCTTAGCCTGACGCTCTTCCTTTCTGCGTTCAATGCGGTGTTCCTTGCTCTCGTGCTTTAACATATCTTTGCGCTCTTTGGCTTTTGCCTTGCGCTCTGCGCGCGCCTGCTTTAATGCGGCAATTCTGTCTAAGCGCTTCTGCTTTGCTTCCAGCTTCTTTTCAAGTCTTTTCTGCCTCTTTTCAGCGCGGATTTTGGCAACTGCCAGCTTCTTTTCTTCACGCGCCTTCTTTTTTGCAAGCTGTTTTTCGGAAAGCTGTTTAACAGGTTTATTCTTCTTAACCTTTTTCTTCTTGTCCTTTACGGGCTTAACCTTCTTGTCTTTTTTAACTTCTTTTACGGGTGTGTTTTTCTTTTCAACGCCCTTGGACTTAACGCCCGTCTTTTTAGTAGTAGTCTTTTCGGAAGTTTCTGACTTTACCGGCTGGGACTTCTTGTTATCGTCAGTCTTTTTGCGGGTAAGCTTTTCTGCCTTTTCCGTTCCGCTTGAAATTTCTTTCTTACTCATTTATTGCCTCCTAAATTGCAAAGATGTGTTTACCTATCGTGGTAACAGTCTTTCTTGAGAATATCCAACTGCTCGTTGCCACCGCGGGGTTGTAGTAGTAGATGCAACCGTAAGTGGGGTCCCAGCCGTTCATAGCGTCCTGCGCCGCGTTCATAGCCGTCTTGTCGGGTTCTAAGTTAATCTGTCCGTCGGATACGGCTGTAAACGCGTTCTTCTGGTAAATTACGCCCGAAATGGTGTTGGGGAAAGCTGAAGACGCTACCCTGTTCAAGATTACCGCGCCAACGGCTACCTGACCGGTGTAGACCTCTCCGCGCGCTTCGGCGTAAATACATTTAGCCAGAAGATACAAGTCAGAACTCGTGTAGTTTGAGCTTTGCGAGCTGTTTGAAGAGGAAGGGTTCTTTTGACCTTCAAGCGCCTTTACGCTATCGTTCATACCGAGTGCGGCAAAGGTCGACTTGCCCGCTATGCCGTCGGCGGTAAGTCCGTTTTTGCGTTGGAATAGCTTTACCGCTTCCACGGTCTTAGCTCCGTAAACGCCGTCAACAGCGCCCTTGTAGTAACCCCATTGTTTTAATCTTCTCTGTAACTCTTTAACTTCACCGCCCGTCGCACCCTGCTTTAAAACGGCAGTCTGTACGTAGGGGGATACGGCAAAGACGTCATCGCTTGTGTGTTCCATATTGAATATTGCGCCTACCGTTGCAACACTTGCAAGTGCAAGCGATACCGCGCCTATTCTAAGTGCTTTTTTCATTTTTCCTCCTTGCTCCCCGAACGGCGAGCGACTTAAAAATATGTGTTAAAAATACGGCGGGTAACCGCCTTTGCAATTATTATGAATAAGTTGTAAAAAAATATGCAACGCCCGCAACTAACAAACGGGGCATTGCAAAAATTTTGACAGAGTGCTATAATGTTAAGCGCAATGATAAGTTTAAGAAAATTTTTATTCTTAATATTTACCGCAACGCTAACCGCTTGCCTTATCCTCGCGCTGTCCGGTTGCTTTTCTTTGGATTACGACCCGGTAGTAAGCACTTCGGACGGCGTGCTTAAATACCGCGGTACGGAGAGTGAGTTAAGTGTAACGGGCTTTATAGACGAACCCGAGGAAGTTGTTATCCCCGAAAGCGTTGACGGCATAAAGGTAACCGGCATAGCCCGCGGAGCGTTTAACGGCTGTGAAAGTCTTAAAAGCGTTAAAATTCCTTTGACGGTTACGGCAATTTCACAGGGCGCGTTTAAAAACTGCCCCAACCTTATAATTATAGAAGTAGCCCCGGACAACCCCGAATATTTAAGCGCGGGCAACTGCATTATCGTAAAAGAAACTTCCACTCTTGAAATAGCTTGCAACGGCTCGTATATAACCGAAGATTTTTCCGTCAAAAAAGTCGCTTCGGGCGCGTTTGAAGATTTAGACGGATTAGAAGAACTTAACTTTATAAACGGTCTTGAAGAAATAGAAGAAGACGCGTTTAAAAACTGTATTGGTCTTAAAAAAATTGCCCTGCCGGAAACCCTTGAAAAGTTAGGCGGTTGCGCGTTTTTAAACTGCACGTCTTTAACGCAAATAGACTTGCCCCAAACCTTAAAAGCGGTGGAGGCGGGTACGTTTAATGGCTGTACCTCGCTTGAAAGTTTAACCTTGCCGTCCTCGGTTGACAGAATAGGGAGTAGCGCCTTTTACGGTTGTGAAAGTTTAACTTCTTTCACCGTCTCCGACGGCGTTAAAGAGATAGGGGAGGCGGTCTTCGGCAAGTGTTCTTCCCTGCAAAGTTTAACCCTTCCTTTCGTCGGAATAACGGACGGAAAAAATTCTAAATACAACGTGTTGTTCGGCAGTTTATTCGGTTACGACGGTTATAAAAATTCTTATTACGCGGTGCAGAATACAAACATAAGAGATTACGTTGACCGCTTTAACAATCAAACTTTTTATCTGCCACAATCGTTGGAAAGCGTAACCGTTACCGGCGGTAAAATACCCGAGTGTGCTTTTTTCAACTGTAAGTATATAAAGTCTATAACGCTTGAAGACGACGTTGAGGCAATAGGCGATTACGCATTTTACTTGTGTGAAAACCTTGAAGAAGTTGTTATCCCCGACGATATTTTATCCATAGGTCAGTATGCGTTTTTCAATACCGCAATTTACAAGGACAATTCCAACCGAGAAAACGGTTTACTGTATATCGGCAGGCACCTGATAAAGGGTGAAATCAGATGGGATAAGCCCTACTGCACTTTACGGGCAGACACGCTTACCATAGCCGACCACGCTTTAAGCGATAACGCCAACCTTAGCTTTTTGACCCTGCCGGAAGGTTTAATCAGCATAGGCAATTACGCCGTGTCGGGTTGCCAATACCTGCACGGTATAAATATCCCCGCAAGCGTAAAGAGGATAGGTGAAGCCCCTTTTGCCGGTTGCTCCTGGCTCGACAAAATGGAATACATTACGGTGGAGGCGGGCAATACCGGATACTACGCCGTAGACAACTGCCTTATTGAAAGAAGCACGGGCAGACTTCTTGCGGGAATAACTTCAAGCGTAATCCCCGCAGACGGAAGTATTAAAGAGATAGGGCGTGAAGCGTTTTACGACTGCAATATGGATGAAGTAGTTATCCCCGACGGCGTAACAAAGCTTTCAAACAGCTCGTTCAGATATTGCAAGATGCAAACGGTAACCCTGCCGAAGAGCTTAACGGAAATAGAGCAGTGGTCGTTTTTGAATTGCGAAAACTTGACCCAAATTAATTACGACGGAACGGTAGCGCAGTGGTACGCCGTAAAAAAATGGTGGCCGTGGGAAGAGGACAGTACCTTTAAAGTTGTTTGCACGGACGGTGTTTTAGAAGGCACCGACAGAGCATACAAAACGGTTTATACAGAAACGTAAAATAAAAGAGTGCGGTTAAAAATCCGCACTCTTTTATTTTTAACCTATCCAGTTTTTAATAATGTCGTGTATCGCGGAGCGGTACTTCACGTCGGTCGTTGCAGAAGTAAAGCAGAGGGGGGGATATATAACGCACCACCAGTTGTCGCCCGTACCCGTACCCAGCTCAATTATAAGCGCGTCGTAAACGCCCTGTTCAAGTGTGAAATCACCGTAAACGCGGGTAGGAAATTCTTCCGCCCTTATCTCCGCCTTAGAGCCGTAATCAAACCCGTACTTTACAAGGGCTTTATTGCAAACCTCTTCTATCTCTCCTAGAATACCGCCTATAACCTGCATTGCCGTTTCTTTATCAACGCACTCGGCAACGTAGGGGGTTATGTACTTTACTACCTCGTCCTTGACCTTGTATTTTACGTCCTGGTCAATCTGGCTGTTGGAGTTCGCACGGACGTGAATTCTCAGGTAGTCGTTGTCAGCCTGTGCAGTTTCGGCAGTGCCTATCCCGAAGTACAGCCCCGCGCAAATTATCGCAATCAATATTAAAGCTACGGCAAAAAGTTTTTTCATAAATCACCTCTCAAAACTTACACAGCGTTTATAGCCACGGGTGATTTAATTTATACGTTCATTTTAAAAATTTTTTTGAAAAGCGGAGGCGGTAACGCACCGTATCAAATAAAAAATATAAAACATACTATATATAGTGGTTTGGCTTATTCCAAAAAACTATCCCGTAAATTTTTATAAAAAATGAAAAAAATCACTAAAAAAACGCTTGATTTTTAAATATTTATTTGTTATATTAATTAAGCGTTTGGGAGCTTAGCTCAGTTGGGAGAGCAACTGCCCTACAAGCAGTGGGTCACAGGTTCGAGCCCTGTAGCTCCCACCAAACGAAAATAGTGTGGCAATATGCGGGAGTGGCTCAGTGGTAGAGCGTCACCTTGCCAAGGTGAATGTCGCGGGTTCGAATCTCGTCTCCCGCTCCAAAAAGTCCACACTATTTTTTTATAGGGCGTC
>JAAUYS010000196.1 GCA_014804995.1 Clostridia bacterium | reverse complement strand
CAACTTTGAGGGAAAGACCGGAGACTACGTAAACATTACGGGCATAGGACTTAACATATACGACGAATTCTACGCTTACTTCCAGGGTACAACAATGAAAGTTAGGCTTTTAAACGGTGGCGTATATAAGTTCCTTTTCAAATGTGCCGGCCTTGAAAAAACAATTACTTTCAACGTAACGGGTAAAGCGCCGACTTCTATGACGGCGCAGATTAGAAACGAAGCAAGTAAGGAGTTTATAAACGAAAGCTCCAAGAGCTTCGGTATGGGTAGCGTTGTTTACTTCAAGGGCGCGGTAAACCAGTATGCAAACGGCGAGCAGAATGCCGTAATTACTACGTCAAACAGCGCAGACGCTTCCCTTGAATGGGTAACGGTGGACGGCGTAGGTTGCTGGAAGTTCTCCGCAACTAAACCGGGTAGTTATACGGTGAGAATAACTTCTGCCGTGAGCGCAAATATCGGCTGTACCTTGACGTTTACAGTAAACGAGGCGCCCGACTATGCTTCCTACCTAGTCGGTAAATATACCTGCACCGACAGTATGGGCTATATCTATCTCGTAACCTTTACGCCCGCAAACGTGGGTGAGCAAGTAAAGGGAACGGTGGTAGTAACTATGACGCCTACGGATGACGACGGCACGCCCCAAACCAACAAGGCGCAAAGCCAGACCCTTTCTTATTCGGTTGATTTGACCGCAGAAAAAATTGTGCTTACTCACGTTTCGGGTACGAAGCTCGGAGTAGACTTCATAGTCGATGCGGACGGCAAGTTAAAGCTTGAAGATGCATACGGAGCGAAATTCGTTCTTACAGCAGTAAACGACTAATTAAAAAAATAAAAAACCGCCCCCGACGATTTCGTCGGGGGCGGTTAAATTATTTACCGCATTTGTTATCAAGGTTTGTCTTTGTGTAAACGAAGGTGTCCAGTTCTTCGCTGTACTCGTTTGCCTGTGCGTAACCGCAGGATAAGAAAAACTTTTCCGTACCCTCAACGGGCAGACAGTAGGACTTTTCAACCCCTTTTTCTTTCAGCTTCATTTCCGCTGTATATAATAAAAGTCTGCCCAGACCCTGACGGCGGTGGGAGGGGGCAACGTAAATTTCCCGTATGTCGCCCCAGCCTTCTTTAAAGTTCCATTCGTTGTCAATATCGTCAAGCTGGTAAATTATAAAGCCGGCAAAAGCTTCGCCGTCCTTTAAAATCTCTATGCTCAAAAGTCCTGCCAAAAGGTCGGGCAGAATATATTCTTCCACAAGGTGAAGTGCGTCGTCCGCGCAGTCAAGCTCTTTATAGTATTCTACAAAAAGTTTTGTAAACTCTTCTTGCGTTTTGTCGCAAAGGGGGGATACGTGCAACATACATTCTCCTTAAAAAAACGAGGGGCTGAATTTAAAGCCTCTCGTTTAATTTCAATTATTCGGCAACGGGGTAAATTGAAACCTGTTTGCCGTCCCTGCCCACTCTCTCGAATTTGACCGTTCCGTCAATGAGGGCAAAAAGCGTGTCGTCCTTGCCAAGCCCTACGTTGTTGCCGGGCTTGAACTTAGTACCGCGCTGTCTTACGAGAATGTTACCCGCAAGCACGAACTGTCCGTCAGCGCGCTTTACTCCAAGCATTTTGGGGTTGCTGTCTCTGCCGTTGTGCGAAGAACCGGTACCTTTCTTATGGGCGAATAAACTTATAAAAAACATTTCGTTATCCTCCTTAGATTACTCTGCCTTTGCTTTGGCAGTCTTGGTTGCGGGCGCTTTCTTAGCGGTAGTAGAAGTAGCGGGCTTTTTAGCGGGCGCTTTCTTCTGCGCGGGCTTTTCTGCAACTGCTTCGCCTATTGCCGTAACCTTTACTATAGAATAGGGCTGTCTGTGTCCCTGCTTCTTTCTCTCGTTCTTCTTGGGCTTGTACTTGAAGACGATAATCTTCTTGTCCTTACCTTCGGAAACGATTTCGGCTTTAACTTTCAAACTTGCTACTTCGTTTGCTACCTGAACACCCTTTTCGTCAGCCACGAGGATAACGGGGAATTCAACGGTTTCACCGACCTTTGCGTTAAGCTTTTCAACCTTAACGAGGTCGCCTATGCAAGCTTTGTATTGCTTACCGCCGTTTTCAAAAATTGCGTACATATAAATACCTCCTCTAACCAGTCTCGTCGAACTCAGGCGGTGCTTTAAGCACGCTTAAAAAAGCCCGTTTCGGACGGCTCGGTATTAAATTTATCATATTAACTGTTAATAAGTCAAGTAAAAACCGCGCGTTTACATATATATTTTAATTTAACGCATACTGTTTTTAAGGAGAATTTTATGGAAGAATTGAAAAAAGACAGCGAAATTATCGCTGAAATTTACCGTAACGCACAGCTTGCGCTCACTTCTATATCGGACATCTTGCCTGAAATAGACGACGTAAACATAAAGGAAGAAATTCTTCGCCAGCACGAAGAGTACGAAAAGGTTTGCAGTGAAGCTTCCGCTCTTGCCCACAAGTTCGACGTGGAGCTTAAAGAACCCAACCCTATGAAAAAGGCTATGATGTGGTCTGCAATCAAAATGGGTACGGCAAGCGACAACTCTGCGCAGAACATAGCGCAGATGATGATAAGGGGAACGGTAACGGGCATAACCTCGCTCAGAACTTCTTTGACCGACGGTGAAAAGGTAATGGACCCCGAAGTTAAAAAGCTTTTAACCGACCTTATCGCAATAGAAGAAAAATTTGAAGAAAAACTTAAATCATTTCTTTAATTAAATTACGGTAAAGTAAGTCCCGCCCCGCGCTTTCAGCGCGGGGCGGGTTTGTTTTAAATAATTATTTTATATCTTGTTTTTGTAATCGGTACCCCAAGCAACCATAGCATCGAGGATAGGTTTCAACGTTTTGCCGAGTTCGGTAAGGGAATATTCAACACGGGGCGGTACTTCCGCAAATACTTGTCTTTCAACAAGTCCGTCTTCTTCCAAAGCACGCAAATTATCCGTCAATACCTTTTTGCTTATTGCCGGAATAGATTTTATAAAATCGCCAAATCTTTGCTTGCCGTTGAAAACTAAATTTCGGATAATCAGTAATTTCCACTTATTGCCGATAAGTTGCACGGTAGTTGCAACGGGGCATTCGGGTAATTCGTCTTTCGTCAACATAACAGTTGGTTCCTTTTTATCGTTTGCAGTCATTATAGCAAATTGCAGATATAAAGTCAATAGTTCAAAATAGAAACTAAGTTACAAAACTATTATCAGATAATAGAAAAGTAACGTTCTTGTATTTACATTTTGACTTTGTTATATTTATAGCACAAATTCAAATTCGGAGGTTTATTATGAACAACTACAAAAAAATCAGCGTAGCGGAAGAAGCCCGTGTCGAGCTTCACGACCAGCTTAATCTTACGGGTGCGGAAATCAGCATCAACACCTTGCCTGCGTGCGCAAGCGTGCCGTTCGTTCATTCGCATAAGCAGAATGAAGAAATATACGGAATTTTAGAAGGCGAAGGCTATGCAGTAATCGATGGCGAAAAGGCTCTTTTAAAAGCGGGTGATTGGTTGCGCATTTCACCGTCGGCAAAAAGACAGTTCTTCGCTTCTGATAAAACGGCGATAAAGTATGTTTGTATTCAGGTAAAAGAGAACTCGTTAGAAGGTTATACAATGACCGACGCAGTGGTATAAATTATAAATATACAGATAAAAGCGCAGTCGCCTTGCTGATTGCGCTTTATGCTTTTTTGAAAACCGTATAAGGAAATAATGATTATGGAACAGACGGAAAGAAGGAAGTATTTAATTGAATACTTACTGTCTGAAAGAAAACAAACGGCGGATATACCGTCAGATATGAACGGACAAAAAAGGTTATTCCGTGCGCTGGTAAACGTGCGTATGCCAAAACCGGCAAGCAAAGAATATTTACAAATTCAAGACGAATATTTACAAGAGGAATTACGGCTTAAAGGTATAACCGATATTGCCGGACTTACACCCGTTGCACCCGATTTATATCTGTGGCAAGGCGATATTACAACGCTGAAATGCGACGGAATAGTAAACGCGTCAAACTCTCAAATGCTCGGTTGTTTTTGTCCTAATCACGGCTGTATAGATAACGCTATCCACACTTTTGCAGGCGTACAGCTACGGCAAGAGTGTGCCGAAATTATGAGGTTGCAAGGAACGGAAGAGGCGACTGGGCAAGCAAAAATAACAAAGGCTTACAATTTGCCTTGCAAATACGTTTTGCATACCGTCGGTCCTATAGTTTACGGTGAACTTACAAACCGCCACGAAAACGGGCTTGCCGACTGTTACCGTTCGTGCCTTGACCTTGCAGATAAAAAGGGTTTACAGAGCATAGCGTTTTGCTGTATCTCTACGGGTGAATTTCACTTCCTTAACGAGCGGGCGGCGCAAATTGCAATTCAAACGGTTACGGAATATAAGAGAAGAACGAAAAGCAAAATCAGGGTTATTTTCAACGTGTTTAAGGAGTACGATTATGCAATTTACGAAAGACTACTCGGAGCAGATAAATAAGTTAAAGGCGGTACTTGACGGCGCAGACGCCGTTGTAATAGGTGCAGGCGCAGGGCTTTCAACTTCCGCAGGGCTAACTTACAGTGGCGAAAGATTTTTAAAATATTTTGCCGACTTCCACGCAAAATACGGTATTGCCGATATGTATTCGGGTGGCTTTTATCCTTATGAAACGTTGGAAGAATTTTGGGCTTGGTGGTCGAGGCATATTTATTATAACCGCTACGCAGATATACCGAAGCCCGTTTACAATGAACTGTACGAACTCGTAAAAGATAAGGACTACTTTGTAATTACGACTAACGTAGACCATTGTTTTCAGCGTTCGGGTTTTGATAAACAAAGGCTTTTCTATACGCAAGGCGATTACGGCTTAATTCAATGCTCCGTTCCGTGTCATAATAAAACGTACGATAACGAAGAGCTTATACGCCGTATGGTTTACGGGCAAATTGATATGAAAGTACCGTCGGAACTCATACCGCATTGCCCCGTATGCGGTAAGCCTATGACTACGAATTTGCGGTGCGACGATACCTTTGTTCAAGACGAAGGTTGGAACAGCGCTTGTCGCCGTTACGAGAAGTTTGTCCAAAAGCATATAAACAGCAAAATAGTTTACCTTGAACTCGGTGTGGGCGGTAATACTCCCGGTATTATTAAGTATCCGTTTTGGCGGTTTACAATGCAAAATCCGAAAGCGACATACGTATGTATAAATTACGGCGAAGCCTTTTGTCCGCCACAGATTGAAAAACAGTCCGTTTGCATTAACGAAGATATCGGTAAAATATTAAAAACGGTTTTTCGCAAGTAGCGTAAAAAGGACAGGTGAGTGCGCGGGGCGGGTTTGTTTGACAAGGTTTAATTTTCCGTGGTAAAATTTAAAAAAAGAGGACGGAAAGTTATGGCTTACGAAGAAAACGATATTGATTTATTTGAGGTAGAGGACGGAGTACTGACGAATTTTAACGATTACTTCGGCCCCGTAAAAGAAGCAACCGTACCCGACGGCGTTACGGCTATAGGCGAGACTTGCTTTTTAGACAGGAATAAACTTGAAAGAGTAGTTTTGCCCGACAGCGTGAAAAGAATAGGGGAGAGCGCGTTTCAGGGCTGTGTTAATTTAAAGGAAATAAATATCCCCGACGGGTGCGAAGTAGAAGGCTACGCATTTTCAAGTTGTCTGCACCTTGAAAGCGTGAATATTAAAAACTCCGTTTCCGTCGGAGAGAACGCGTTTTCAAGCTGTGAAGCGCTTGAAAGCGTAACCCTTTCCGACAAAGTTAAAAAGATAGAGGAGTACGCCTTCAACGGTTGCACAAAGCTTTACGAAATTAATTTACCCTCAGGGCTTGAAGAAATAGGCGAGTACGCATTCGGCTTTTGTACCACGCTAAAAGAGATAGTAATTCCCGCAGGGGTAAAGTCCGTAGGGAGCAAGGTTTTTAAAGGCTGTAAAGATATTGTCGTCTATTGTGAGGCAGAAGAAAAGCCCGAAGGCTGGGCTTCGGACTGGGACGTAACCGGCGGACTGTTTACAAAAAAACGCTGTAAAACTATATGGGGATTTAAAAATAAAAAATAAAAATAGTCCCGCCCCGCGCTAAATGCGCGGGGCGGGTTTATTTATGGCGGTAATATAAGAGATTCTTCGGCAAGCCTCAGAATGACGGGAACGTCGTCCTCAGAATGACGGAAACAATTGTCATTCTGAACGCAGTGAAGAATCCCGTTTTTCTATATCTGCAATTAATTTATTTTTACTGCGTCGTGGGGGATATCGAACTCGTCCGCGCGCAGGTTAATCTGTTCTTCGTGATAGGTTCTGTGCGGTACGGCGTACAGTTCAACGCCGAACGCTTTCTTCTGTATTTCTTCTTTAATTTCGGGCAGGCGCATAAGTTTTGAAAGCACGTCGGCGTTCATATCCAGCCTTATGCGCTTAGCGCCGTCTGCAATTAAATTTAACAGCTTTGCTCTAAGCCCTATAAGAATATATTCCTCGGTCTTGGTATAGCCCGCCTCCCTGCAGTATTTACAGGGCTTAATCATAAGATTAAGGGGGGTAGAGCCAATGCGCTTTCTCGTAAACTCCACAAGCCCGAATTTGGACATAGGCGACACGGCGCACTTAGCTTTGTCCGTCTTTAAGCTTCTTTCAAGCTCTTCCACTAAGGCTGTATTGTGCGCCTCGCTGTTCATATCTATAAAGTCTACTACGACAATTCCGCCAACGTTTCTAAGCCTGACCTGTCTTGCAATTTCGCGCGCGGCCAAGATGTTGGTGTGGTAAACGGTTTGCTCTAAGTTGTAGTCCCCCGTGAATTTGCCCGTGTTTACGTCAATTACCGTAAGAGCTTCGGTCTTTTCTATTATCAGGTAACCGCCGTTGTCCAAATCGACGCGGGGAGAGGCGATTGCAAGTATCTGTTCGGAAATGCCCAGCTCGTCCAGCATATCCCTGCCGGTGTCGTGCAGAATAACGGGCTTGCGCGTTTCGGCGGGGTATAAGTTCATAAGTCCGTCAATGCGCGCCTTTAATTCGGCGTTGCCGACGACTATTTTATCTACGTCCTTTGAAAGCACGTCGCGCATAACCCTCACGGGCAACGCGTCGTCAGTGTAAAGAAGAGTACCCACTTCCGCCTTGGAAGAACCTTCCATAATTTCTTTATGCAGGTTTTTAAGGTATGCGTATTCCTCTTTAATGCTGTTGCGTTTGGCGTAGGGGGCGGCCGTTCTTACTACAAGCCCTTCGTCTTCCGTCTTAATTCTCTTTGCAAGGTAAGCAAGGTTATTGCGAAGCTCCTCGTCGTCAATCTTCCTTGAAACGCCCACAAAGGGGGAGTCGGGCAAGTAAATCAAATAGTTGCCCACGATAGAAAGGTGCGTGGTAACCTTTGCGCCCTTTTTGCCCACCGGCAGTTTAACTACCTGCACAAGAATTTCGTCGCCCTCTTTTACGTCGGGGAAGACTGGTTCTTTATCGGGGCTTTCAAACCTTACGCTGTCGGGGAGTGCGTCCTCCGCGGAGAGGAAGCAGTTCTTTTCCAACCCGCAGTTGACGAATGCCGCCTGCATTCCGGGCAGAACGCTTTCAACCCTGCCCTTATAAATATCGCCTACCGCGCAGGTTTTAGCTTTCTTTTCAAAATTAAATTCGGTAACTTTGCCGTTTTCGAGAATAACCGAAATAACGTATCCGCAAAAACTGTCAAAATAAAGCGATTTTTTTGCCATAACGAAATAATTATAACTATTAGAAAATAATTTATCAATAAAAAAAGCGTTAAAATCACAAGGTTTGTTGACTTTTATCAGTAAATTGGATATAATTGGAATATAACTTACAGGAGTATACATTATGAAAATAGATTTCAAAGGAATTACCGCAGAGGAAATTTCCTTCAAGCTCAACAGAATAAAGCTCAACCCTGAGGACAAGCTGGATATTAAGCCCCAATTCTCCCGTCAGGTAAGAAAGGTAACGGGCAACGATAAGCTCAACTTCGTATCCCTTTCCGTCAAGATTGAAAGCACCCCCGAAGAACCCAAACCCTTCGACATCAACGTAACCCTCGTTGGTATTTTTGAGGTAGAGGACGTTCACGGCGAGGCAGAGGAGAGGAAGTTCGTAATAGAAGCTACCAAGCTTGTTTACCCTTATCTCCGTTCACAGGTAACAAACCTTACGGCAAGCGCGTACATTGCGCCTTTAAATCTTCCCGTAATCTCCGGACCTATCTTCCCCGAGGACAGGGACCAGTTCGCATTCAACCCCGGCAACGTAAACTAACAATTTAACGCCCCGCGTTTCATAGCGCGGGGCGTTTGTTTTTACTATAATAATATATAATTAAATTTTTCTAATTTCGCGAAAAAGTGTTGACAAGCCTTGTTTTTCGTGTTAAACTCATAAAGCACTCAAATGGGGGTGTAATTTTTTTGTACGGAGTTTTTCCAAAATGGCTAAGAAAGCAGACGTAAGAACCAAGATAACTCTTGAATGTACCGAGTGCAAGCACCGTAATTACGACAGTTATAAAAACAAGCGTAACGACCCTGACAGACTTACGATGTCAAAATATTGCCCTTTCTGCAAGAAGCACACTGAACACAAAGAAAGTAAGTAAAAAAGGATGGCTCACAAAAGTTATCTGCTATTCTGCGCAGAAAACTTTTCGTGATTTTTAGGGCTTCTCGCCCTCTTTGCGCAATTCTAAGTGCAAACAAAAATATAATTGCGCAAATTCACCTCGCTGAGGTGGCGTAGCCACAAATCGGGTGCGCTTGCGCAAAAGCGTGGTTTTGCTTGCGCCGTTAATTATTTAGAATAATTTCCGCTTGTGCAACAAAGCACGATGAGGAGGACATTCCTATGGCAAACCAAACTGATAAAAACGTTAATAAGCCCAACTTCTTCGTAAGAATGGGCAGAAAGCTGAAAGAAACCTTTTCAGAGCTGAAAAAGGTTACCTGGCCTTCTTTCCCCAAAGTAGTAAGGGGAACTTGCGTCGTAATCGTCGTCGTTGCGGCATTCTTAGTTGTTGCAACGGGCATCAACTACGGCTTGCAGGCGCTTTTGAATTTG
Source organism: Clostridia bacterium (assembly GCA_014804995.1). GTDB lineage: Bacteria > Bacillota > Clostridia > Christensenellales > Borkfalkiaceae > Coproplasma. Next base: position 3,373 of record JAAUYS010000196.1, on the reverse strand, counting down.
ATTACGGGTATCGGAGAGTAAACTATGGCGACAATGGTAGCTGACCCCGAAAATCCTTGCTGGTACATTCTTCACACCTACTCGGGTTACGAGTCAATGGTGAAGGACAGCCTGGAAAGACTTATAGAAAACAACAACTTGCAGAGTATGATTTTCGACGTCAAAATTCCTATGGAACAGACGATTGAAGAGAAGAACGGCAAGCGTAAGATTGTAGAACGTAAGCTTTTACCCTGCTACGTTTTCATAAAAATGATATATTCCAACCAGCTCTGGTACTGGGTAACCAATACAAGGGGCGTTACGGGCTTTGTCGGTCCTCAGGGAAGACCTATCCCTATGAAGGAAGCGGAAATCCGTAAAATGCGTCTGGAAGAAGTAGTGGTAGACGCTGACTTTGCCGTAGGCGATAAGGTCAACGTAGACTCCGGTCCTTTAGAAGGCTTCCAGGGTACGGTAACCGAACTCAACCCCGCGTCTCAAAAGGCTAAGGTCAACATTCAGATGTTCGGACGTAATACCGACGTAGAAGTTGAGTTTATACAAATCAGCAAGATTGAAGAGTAAAACGCATATAAGCTACGCATAACATTGTCGCACTGTGGCAACCCTCAGTCATTTACGATAAGTAAACTCTTTCAGGTTATCCTCGCGCTCCTCGTTCTGCTTGCTTCTCTGCATTTAAGAAATTATTGAAAAAGGTTATTACCGTTACACGGTTTAACATATTTTGTGGGAGAGTTTGTTAAATCTTTCTATGGCAAATTCGTTTTAACCACACGGAGGAATTAAAAATGGCAAAAAAGATTACTGCGGTAGTTAAATTGCAACTTCCCGCCGGTAAAGCAACCCCCGCACCCCCCGTAGGTTCTACGCTGGGTCCTCACGGAATTAACATTCCCGGCTTTACTAAGGAATTCAACGCTAAGACCGCGTCGCAGGCAGGACTTATTATCCCCTGCGTTGTAACCATCTATCAGGACAGAAGTTTCACTTTCGAACTTAAAACGCCCCCTACGCCCGTTCTTATCAAGAAGGCGTTGGGTCTTGAAACGGCAAGCGCACGTCCCAACAGGGATAAGGTCGGCAAGCTCACCAAGGCTCAGGTAGAAGAAATAGCAAAGACCAAGATGCCCGATTTGAACTGCACCGATATTGAGTCGGCTAAGTCAATGGTAAAAGGCACTGCACGCTCTATGGGCGTTACGGTTGAGGAGTAAGGAGGCGCTACTTATGAAACTTGCAAAGAAATACGCAGAAAGTATTAAGTCGTACGACCGCTCCAAATCATACGACCTCAACGAAGCGGCTAAAATCGTTTTAGATACCGCAAAAGCTAAATTTGACGAAACTATCGAACTTCACGTTCGTTTAGGCGTAGACCCCCGTCAGGCAGACCAGCAGGTTCGTGGCGTTCTCGTCCTTCCCAACGGTACCGGTAAGACCAAGAAGGTCCTCGTTATCGCAAAGGGCGACAAGGCAGACCAGGCAACCGCCGCAGGCGCTGACTACGTTGGCGCAGAAGAAACCATTCAGCGCATTCAGTCGCAGAACTGGTTTGACTTCGACGTTATGATTACCACTCCCGATATGATGGGTATGGTAGGTCGTATAGGTCGTATCCTCGGACCTAAGGGCTTAATGCCCAACCCCAAGTCCGGTACGGTTACTATGGACGTAGCTAAGGCAGTTAAAGAAGTTAAGGCAGGTAAAGTTGAATACCGTCTTGACAAGACTGCAATTATCCACGTTCCCATCGGCAAGAAGTCCTTCGGCGCAGAAAAGATTATTGAAAACTTTAACGCGCTTATGGAAGCCGTTGTTAAGGCTAAACCCGCGGCCGCTAAGGGTCAGTACATCAAGTCCGTAACCCTTACTTCGACTATGGGTCCCGGCGTAAGAGTAACTTACAATAAGGGTTAAAATTAAAACAAAAAAGCGCGGAGCAGTCGCTCCGCGCTTTTAATATTTAATAATCTTTTCTTCCTGTTAATATGTCTAAATCTTCATTAAAATAATTTGCTATTTTGCAAAGATTTTCAAGCCCTATTTCCCGTTGGCATAATAAGTATCTGCTTAAAGTAGCTTGCGGTATGCCGATTTCTTTCGCAACCGACGAGATTGATTTGTTGCCGATAAGCTCTTTTAATTGTTTTGCAAATTTTTCTACATACATTGGTATCACCAATTAAAATTTACACCAAATGGTATAAAACGGTTGACTTATGCCAAACGGTATAGTAAAGTACTATCAAAAAGGGGCGAAGAAGTGTTAGAGAAGTTAGGTGATATAATTATTGCCGAAATAGTGGACGCCATAATGGTCAGTAAGAAAAAAGACGAAATTATGGACTACATTATGGACGTTGCGGAAAAATGTGCAGACCTTTGCTATGTTGACGAGAACGTGCGCGTTTTAAACGAGTATAAAATTTTAATATATAACTTGATAAAAATGTTGAAATTATGATTAAAACGAGTTGACAACCGCCAACTCATAACGCTATAATGTCAAAGTAATATAAATTGTTACCCGAGATAGCGAGTGCTTCGGCTTAATTTCTCGCTTAGGTTGCAAGTTTAATTTTAAATAGCTTATTATTTGAAATTCCTTGTTTCCTTTCGGGTACAAGGAATTCTTTATTTTCATAAGGAGGTAAAAATTTGTCAGCTAATTTCGAAGCTAAGAAAGTAGTCGTTCAGGAAATTACGGAAAAGATTAAAGCTTCCAAATCGGTAGTTCTCGTTGATTACAACAAGCTCACCGTTGCAGAAGTTTCCGCTCTCCGTAACAAGTGCAAACAGAACGGCTGTGAATACAAGGTTTACAAGAACACCTTGGTAAGAAAGGCTTTAAACGATTTAGGCTTTAACCAGTTCGACGCAGACCTCAACGGTCCTACCGCGGTTGCGTTCGGTTCGGACGAAACCAACGCCGCTAAGGTTATGGTAGACGCGTCAAAGGACTATGACGGCAAAATCGTAGTAAAAAGCGCATTCGTAGATAACGGTTACGTGGACAAGGCAGGCGTAAAGGCACTTGCATCTCTGCCTTCCAGGGAAGAGCTTATCGCCAAGATGCTCGGTTCAATCAACGCCCCTGCAACCAACCTTGCAGGTGTGCTTAACAACGTTGTTGCAGGTTTGGTACGCGTACTTAACGCAGTTGCACAACAGAAACAGGCTTAAAAAATTAAACGGCGGGCGTTGCCTTAAAGCGCAAAAATTAAATTAAAAAATAAAATCAATCAGGAGATTAAATAAAATGGCAGACGTAAAGAAATTTATCGAAGAAGTTAAATCTATGACAGTTTTAGAGCTCAACGAGCTTGTAAAGGCACTTGAAGAGGAGTTCGGCGTATCCGCAGCAGCT
>JAAUYS010000195.1 GCA_014804995.1 Clostridia bacterium | reverse complement strand
TTCCTTGGCCGACGTGGTCAGCGTCGACGATCCCAAGGTGGTCGTCATTTACGCACGGCCCGACGGAACGAGCCTGGTGGAGCGCGCGTTCGACGGCGGTACGACCCTGTACGTGGATGACGAAGGCATCACGATCGAGACGGTGCCCGAAGCATAAAAAATTGGGAGACCCCGTCAGGGGCCTCCCTTTTCGTTTTCAGGCCGCGCGGTCGCGACGGCCGTATGTCGTGACCCTGAGGGTCCGCTTTACTTTCCGCGTGTCGATGGCTACGCCGATGCGGTGCGTGACATACATGCCCGCGACGCAGAGCGCGACGCTAACGATGCAGCCGACGCCGCTGACGGTATTGCCTTCGAAGCCCCAGCAAAAGCCGAGGATTAAGAATCCGAGGATTACGTGGATTAGGTTGACGATGGGGTTGTTCATTTTGACTTCTCCTTTGCTTTCAATATCTTCGTGCATGAATCGGGGCGCGGAGCGCCCTTTTTCGCGCGGTATCCCAATTACGACGGCTGGACTCCGACCGGTCGCTGTCGCTCCCGGCTCGGAGTCCGCCTTGCAGTCCCGCCTTTGGCGGGACTGCATCGTGCCGTAAGGAACGGTGCCGGGGCTTTGTCCTGGCTTATAATGAATTTTCAGGTTTTTTGGAAAAACTTACCCACGGACGACGTCCGTGGGTATTTTTGTCATACGAGGCAGGCCATGAGCTTTTTGAGGTACGGGTCTTCGTCGCCGTCGTCCAGGTCGTATACGTCATGTACGGCGGGATCGAACATGTACTTGTTGTTGTTCATCTTCGTGACATAGTCCACGAGGGCGGCCCTGTCTTCCTCGAACAGCCTCACCATCTTGTCGGCCGTATGTTTCAGCCCGGCCATGTCCTCCAGGATCTTGTCGAGCATGTCGATGATGCCTATCTTCGCGAGCTGGGTATCCCAGTGGAAGTGCAGGTAGTAGGTCTCGTCGTGCACTTCGAACGGGATCCAGCCGTGCAGCACGGGTCCTCTTGCCTTGAGCACGGCGTTCCTGGGGATGCTGATGTAGGCGGGCTTGTCCGCGCACAGTTGCTTGACGAGCTGTTGCACGTAGTCGTAGTCCAGTTCGCCCTTGACCCATTCGATGCTCCCGATTATACGGTCGATCGTTTGCTTTGCCGTTTGTAGGAGCTGTTCCATGGCCGTCTGGTAGTGGCAATGCTTTTTCACATTGGGCATGATGGCGGTTCGGTTGCTCGCGTCGGGGTTCTTGTATACGTCGTATCCGGCGTTGCCGTCGTAGAACTTCTTGTCCGTCGGGTCCTTGTCGCCGTATTCGAAACAACGTGCGACCGTGATGATCGGTTGGAACCTGTCCATTTCAGGCGCCATGGGCCTCGCCTCACAGCGCAGTTTCGGTCCATGCTTGTTGTCCTTTTCATTAACGGTTCCCTGAGGGCATACCATTATGGTAATCCGTTCCTTGGCGGGCTTGGTTGTGAGTTGTAATGCGATCATACTATTCTTCTCCTTTGGTTTTTATTTTTCTTCGAGTTTGGCCCGGCTATTCGGATAGCCTGGTTCTTGGCCGGCTGCATCAGGGCCCGACGGGCCCTGATGCGCCTCGCGGGACGCCATGGCATCCCGCTGCCCTGGAGGCAAAAGCCCCATGCGGTTATCCGCATGGGGCGTTCATGTCACAGGTCTTCGGGTTTCCCGATGCCCGGGAAGTTGTAGTCGCCGGAATATATTGCGGCGTGCTCTGCGTCCCGGGCCTTCTTGTAGTCCGGATGTCTCCGTTCCTTTTCCAGGCAGTCCATGCAGAGCGTTTCGGTGTTGAACATGGACATGGCTGTGACGTTCGTTTCCCTGCCGCATCGGTTGCATTTCGGCATGTGTCCTCATCCTTTCTTTTTGTTCGCGTGGTCGTATGCTTTTTCGTAGGTGTCGAAGCAGCCCTTCTCGTCGACGTCGAATTCGGTGTTTCCGGTCGTTACGGTCAACCTGTCCATGGTTCCGATCGCGACGATCCGGGCTTGTACGATTTCGTCCCATCCGTCCGGACAGAATACCAGATCCCATTTCCTGTACTTGCCCGTTGTCGGTTTTTCCGTCTTCGTTTCCATGAGATCGATGCCCAGCAGTTCCTTTGCTTTCAGCATGAGGACCTTCTTCGGTACGTAACCTTGGATTTCCGAGAGCGCGTACCGCAGGAGCGTCTCGGCGTCGTTGATTCCGCCGAGTTTCGCGTCCACGTCCCTTTGCCTGCGGAGCCATTGGCCCGCTAACGCGTCATCGTACGATTCGAAGCAGTTGTCCGGTTCTATGTCGAACCGGCAGCGGTCCGTATTCACGGAGATCATGCCATTGCCGAAGCCCATGACCGTTCCTTCTGTTACCTGTTCCCATGGGGCCTCGCAGAACACCTTTTGGCCGAGCTTGGGTTCCATTTGTTTATCATCCTTTCGTAGAAATAACCCCGTCGATTTCGACGGGGTCCGTGTGCCGTGCCTGTATCTCGTTGAGTTTCTTCGTGATTTCGTCGCGCAGGTCGTCGTTGGGCAGGAACACGCGGAAGTCCTTTCCGAGTACCTTGCCCTTTGACAACAGGTCTTCGAAGTGCGATACCACTTCGTCCGTGGTCAGGCACGTGACGTATTCGTTGTCGGTTTTGGGGCCATGTTTCACCATGATTTCGCCCGCAGGGATTGTTTTTGCCATTTTTATCGCTCCTTTTCTTTTGTTTTTCCAATGGTTCATCGGCTGTCCGTGACAGCCCTGGCGTGGATGGCATTATTGTGCTTGCGTATCGGGGTTAGTGTCATATCTTGTTTTCGCAACGGGTATCCGACCACGGCCATGGACCGCCGAGCGTAGCGAGCGTCGGGCGATGAAGCCGAACTGGGCGAGTTGGTAGACTTGCCCGCGAAGGTGCACGTCACCGCGATGTGGGGCGTGTTCATGAACGACGCTGGCGGAGCGAATGGACCGGTACGCACCGGCCGGAGTGGTCGGGCAATGCCGTGGTCGCTATGGTCCTTACGGGCGTTCTGATGCCCCTGGAACCGTTTCGATTCTTGGTAGTATAGTTTCAGGTTTGGAACGTCCCAGGTTCCTTAGGCGCGATTCTGAGCGTCGTGAGGGGCATTCAAAGACAAAACCCACGCGGATATAATCCGCGTGGGCAATCAGTGTTTGTTCTCAGTCCTTGTGCGTGAACGCTTTTCGTAGTTCCCATCCGAGAATGAAGCTCGTCAGGAGCATCGCAATTTTGAGCATTGCGTCGAACGGCCCGGATATGGTACGTCCGTGTACGATATCGTACAGTATCGCTCCAATCAGGAGCACTGCCGCTATGGAGATGAGTATCTTTTGTTCCTTGTTCATGACCTTGTTTCTCCTTTACAGGTGCCTCATTATTGCGACTGTCCAGCCTGGCTTGTTATTGGGCCTGCGGTCGCCAGGGTTTTTTATCGACCACGACGAGAGAATTCGCATGCCTGCCATGTCGAAGTGGTCGATATCTTTGCCTGTGTTCCAGTCTTCGGTTATCTTTTCCATTATCCGTCGGTCTTCGTCCGTCCACTGGATGCTGCATGACATGACGACACCTGAGTTTGCGTTGTAGAATATGGGTTTGTAGCCCATATCGATGAGCCGGTCGGTCGTGAGGTGTTTACGGTTGCATTTGAGCATAGTTCATGTCTCCTTTTCTTTTAGTCTTCAGGAGTCAATCGGTCGTCTTGACGACAATGCTCGTTACGGGCGCTCCGATGCCCCTGGAATCGTTTTCGTTCTCTCGAGTATAGTTCCATGTCTCGTGTCTTCAATGGCGTTTACGGGGCATCCTGGGGCATTCCAGAGGTATTCTTTCGTACTTCGTAAAAGAAAAAGAGGCGCCGGTCAAAGACCGACGCCGTTCGTTTGCCCCAACAATTGGCTTGTGTCATGCTATCCGTTTTATGTCATGGTACAAGCATGCAAATCCGTCGTCCAACGTCTGGTCGACGTGGTAGTGGCCGAAGAACCATTTCCGGAACGACAGGTCGGGATATACGCGATTGAAGAATTGCGTCAAATCGTCGCTTTCGTACCATGATCTTATCTTGGACTGTACGTCCGTAGGGGCGCAGTGCGTCAGGACGTAGTCCACCTTCCAGTCGACGTCGTCCAACGAGTCTATGCCGTGGCACATTTCCTGGTACGTCGGCATTTCCTGTGGCCACCAGGATACGTTTTCCTTCCTGTATTCCCTGTCGTGGGACCTGGCGCCTCCGAACGTGAAGAACGTCTTGTCCTCAATCGTGAAGACCTCGCCGCGAGGCAGGTAGAAAATCGAAGGTGCCACTTCGCGGACCCTGTTCCCGAACATTTCCCTTTCGGGCAGTTGGAACAGCATGTCGAAGTTCTCGTGGTTGCCGTCGACGAACAGCGTCGTCCAGGGCTTGCTTGACAGCCACTTCCGCCACCAGGTTTCCCTCGACGAGCCGTCCCAGCACAGGCCGAAGTCGCCGCAGACGATTACGTAGTCGTCCTTGGTCAGCGTCTTGCCCTGCGGGAATTTTCCGGAGCTGAATTTGTTTATGTCGATGTCGGCGTGCATGTCGCCGGTCACGTATATCATGGTCATCACTCTTTCTGTGTTATTTTCGGGGTATGTTCGGACGTCGTAGGCGTCTTTTGTTGAGGCGTATGTTTCTGAGTATACGTTCGTTCATTTCGCTCAGCTTTACGTTTGTGTTCAGTGCTGAACTTGTATCGTCGTTTTGTGCGAGTTTTGGTAGTTTCACGATTGTCATGCTGATCACCTCTGATAGTATTATAGCATGTTTTGTGCTTGGTTTGAATGGTTGTTGAAAAATAAATCCCTGCGGACTTTAGTCCGCAGGGATTTATTTTTGTCACAGTTCCAAGCCGCACAGTTCCCGTGCCTTGATCCTGTATGCCTCGCGTGCGAACCAGTCGGTATGTGCCTGTGCGTCGGGGCTGATTGCGTGTTCGTAGCCGAAGCGGACGAGATCGTTTGTGGTCTCTATGGAATCGTAGTATTCCTTGATGGCGGGTCCGTTCTGTTCCTTGAGTGCCCACATGGCGTCGGACATGTGCTCGAACAGGCTGTCCAAGGGTACGCCTATTCGTACGTTGAAGTCGCCGTCCACGATTTTGGCCGTATCTTCCCACAATGCGACGATCGTGGCCGCGTGGATGTCGTTCGTGATGGGCTCGCACCAGAAGCATCTGTTCCCCAGGTTCCAGTTCTTCTTGGGTTTCTTGTTGGTTGCCATGTTATGTTTCCCCTTTTTTCTTTTTGGGGCGTGCCGGCCATCGTCGAATGGCTCGCGGCGTCTAGTCGGTAATGCCGTTTCCGATTAGTCGTACGCCTTCGCTTGACAAGGACAAGAACGGGCCACTTCTCATGGAGTAGCCCGTTCTTTGGTTCAATCGTCGAGATCGAGGTCCAGGAGTTCCTTCGCCATCCGGATGAACGCGGTCCGAGCGTACGGGTCGTCGTCTTCCGTGTGACGGCCGATGTCGTTGTCGTATCCGAACTCGACGAGGTTCTTTATGGTCTTGATTTGGCTGCAGTATTTAGCGACGGCCAGTTCCTCTGTTCTTTTCTTCATGTCAAGGTAGTTCTTGAGTGCTGTATCCGCGTCGTTTTTCGTCCGAAACAGCGTGATCGCGTCCCGCAAGCGGACGTTGTTGATTTCGTCCATCGTGGTGAGCACGAGCCTGTCGTTTTCGGTGAAGACATCGGTCACGATTCCCTTGCGTACCGTGAGGTCCAGGGGACCGACGTACCAGCACGTGTCACCTATGGCCCAGTCCATGCGGGGCTTTTCGTTGATTAGCATTTTTCTTGTCCACTCCCTTTCATTTCCGGTCGATGTATATGAGTATGTGCGCCGGGTTGTCTTTGTTGACGGTCACGTCGCTGTCGTCTTCGCGTCCGGTCAGGTATCCGAGGCCGGACGTCAGTTCCTCGCCCAGGGCCTCGAAGAGGCTGTCGACGTCAGGATATTCAGTAGTGCCGTGCTCGTTTGCGTAAGGGTCGAACATGTTCTTGCTGGTCGACAGGTCGAACGTGCCGTCGTCGTTTTTGTGGGCGTTGTACAGATTGTGCGGGATATTGTCCTTGTGGACGATGACGGTCATGTTGCCGTGGCTGTCGAAATCCGGGAATAAATTCAGTGTCATGATTGTCGCTCCTTTTCTTAAAGTTTTCCCGTGTGCGTCGGCTGACAGGTCAGCTTGTACGATAAGCAAAAAGCCGCCCTTATGGGCGGCTTTCACGTTCACAGTATCCTGACGTCGTCAGGCAGTTCCGAGCGTACGCGCATGAGGATCCTGCCGAGGCGGTTCTCTCCGGGCCTGTCCTTGCATTTGGGGCAGGTGCAGTCTCCCCATTTGTTGTCGTGCCAGAGGTTGCCCTCGACAAGTACGGCGTCGCCGGTCTTCTTCAACAGTCCGCAGAGGAACGGGTCCGAGAACTTGGCTTTTACTACCCTGTACATGACGTCGTCGCAGACGTCCTCCCAGTCCGGCCGCAGTTTCTCCTTGCGTCCGGCCCGCTTTGCGACGTTGGGCGGCATGTTCATGTACTTGTCCTTGTCCTTTTCGTCGATGCACTTCGCGGCCTGGAACGCGGCCTCGGCGTTCAGGTACTCGCGTCCTTCGAACGTGAACGAGTACGTGAAGAAGTTCGAGAGGAACATGTTCTTGCCGTGAAAGTCAGAGATTGTTTCCATGCGCATATCATCCTTTCATATCGTGTTTTTAGTTAAGTGCACAGTAGTCGATGCCGGTCTTTCTCCGTACGGCGAGGCCCGTGCGGAAGTCCATGGACATCAGCGCGCCCATGAATCCGTGGCCCACCTCGCGGTCCATGCCCGTGTCGACGACGTCCTGGCCCATGAAGCCGTGTTTCGTCTCGACGGGTTCCCAGTCGCCGACGCGGTCGCGTCTCTTCAGTAAGTTATACGACCACGTGTCGGTCTTGCCGTTCCGTTCTACATGCAGGCACCATGAGTCCATGTCGTGGTCCCACGTGATCGTGCCGTCGTGCACGAGTCCGAGTGGTGTCATTAGTTATGCCTCCTTTTTTTGTTAGAAATATTAAGCCGCTCGTAGAGCGGCTCAGTAGCCATAGCGGAGCATGCTCTGCTTGGCGGACTTACGGTCGTACTTCGTCCTGTCCCGGAACACGGCGGGCCGGGGCATGGTCGTGCGGTTGGCAGCGCCGAACAGCTTGGCGTTGTCAAGGTTCTTCTTCGTGCGGGCGTCCATTTTCTTCATTTCAATCTCTCCTTTACTTGTCTGTAATGTCCTATCGCGTCCTTGATCTGTCTGTTCGCGTACAGTCCCAGCGCTATGAATATCATAGCATAGAACAGGTCGGTTTGCCAAGCGTAAATCATTCTTTGCGCGAGGCCCATGTTTGTCTTTGCCAGGAGTTCCGTAATGTCCAGGACGAAGACTATGTATCCCAGGTTCGGCATTTTACCCACTCCTTTCGGTCGTGATCCGGCTGTTGGCAACAGCTTACATGGTAGGCGTTAAAAAAAAAGAAGACCGCCGACTATGTCGGCGGCCGGGTGTCACAGGTTTCTTTCGGCAACGTATTCGGGGTCACGGCCCATCTCGATAATCAAATGGCTGAGGCCGTCGACGAGCCTGCAGACGAGCATCCGTACGTCCTCGAGCATGAAGTGGAGCACGGTGTCGAATCGGTCTTCGTTACCGACGGTCTCGCACGTGAGCGCGAGTCTTTCGGTCTTCAGTTCGAGGCCGATCGTGAGCTTGACGTCGGAGTCTCCCGTCTTCTCGATCCTGGCGTCGATGTCTTTCATTTGATAGTTGCCTGCAATGATGGCGTCGATCCTTTCGGGGGTTTCGTCCTGGTGGCTGTAGTTTATGCGGGCGGCCGCAATGCCGAGTTTCTCGTTGATCTGGGCATAGAGGCCCAGCAGGTAGTACGCGGACTCGAGTACGGCGTCGTTCTCGTTCAGGTTCGCAAGGGCGACCTTTGGGCAGGTACACGTCACCTGGGTCGTGCCTGCGCCAGTGTTTTTCACTATGCCCTGCACGTAGATCGCGGCCTTGTATTTCTTGGTCGCTGGGTCGGGTACCACGTCGATGCGTTCGGCCAGCGTGCCTGCGTGCGTCTTTACGTCGTTCTGGTGGGACCATTTGAAGTATTCGTTCATAATAATTCTCCTTTATTCCAGTTCAAGGCCGAGGAGTTCCCTGGCCTTTCGTATGTATGCTTTTCTTTTTATGATGGGATTGAAATAGTATACGTGCATTATCGGGTATATGTTCTCGATCGGGGCCGGGTTCCTTATCATGCTCGTCGCGTTCGTCCATTTTCCATCTTAGTCGAATTCGGTACCGATAAGCTGCGTGGCCTTGAGCTTGAACGCCTTCCTGGCCGTTTCGTCGACGTCGGTACCGTCCGAGATCGGGTGGGCAAGCGCGAAACGTACAAGGTCGTCGGACGTCCTGATTTCGCGAAGGTATGTTCCGAGCAGGTCGCCCTGTTCCTGCATGGCGTCGATGAGTTCGCCGAAAGTGCGGAAGAGCCAGCCGATGGGCGTGAGCACGCCATGCCTGTCGTTCTTGTCGGTGGACACGTGTACGCCTGTCCTGGATTTCAGGCTCATGCAGGATTCGCATACGTAGCCTGTTTTTACGTCCTTCGTCTTGGGGTCGTAGAAGCGTACGATTTGTCCGTACATGCAGCTTTCGAGCGGGTTCTTGTTTACGAGTTTCATTTTTTTGCTCCTTTTCTTGTTTTGTGCTTTTTTCGGCTGTTCCCAATAGCTTGAGGCCGTTTTCCGATGTTTGCTTTACAAGGCGGGATTCCAGCGGTCCAAGATATGCCTGGCCGTCGTTATCGGCTTGCTTTGTTTGTTTTTCGTATAGAATCGGCAGCGGAGTTCGTATCCTTTTTGGGGTCATGACAGCAGGTTCGTGTTGAGCGTCATGTCCTGGTGGTTCATCGTGCGTTCCGTATTGGTCAGTTGCATTATTAGCGCCATATCTGTCTAAATCCTTTCTGTTAAAAAAAAAAAAATAACCCAAACCCTATTGGGTTTGGGTTTTCCTGAGCCGCACTTCGGGCGCATTCACAGGTTGCGCCACTTGGCCGCCATTCGTTTATCGGCCGTGGCAACGGCTGGAGAAAAGGAAAGACCCCGCAGCGTTAGCCGCGAGGTCTTCTTGTAAGGAGGAATCACCATGATTTCGTATTTTCCGGGTAATTTTCGGCCATTTCCAATGGCCTTGGGAAAGAATTTTGGCCCGCGACCTTCGCCGCGAGCCGTATTATAGAGAAAGGAGGAATCCAGTCATAATCGAATTTTTTTCAAGTTCTATTCGGCCATTGTCAATGGCTTATGGGAAGAAATCAACCCGTGGCTATGCCACGGGTCGTGTTTTCTTAGTAGCTGGCCTGGAGCTGGATGCCGTAGTTGGACTTCCAGTTGCCGACGACCTTGAAGGCGTCGATCGCGACGAACGTCTTCTTGTCCATGATGGGAGCCAGTGTCTCCGCCAGCTTGCGGGGCACGTAGCCAATCTGGAACCGCTTGCCGGTATTTGCCAGGATTTTGATGGCGTTGGGGTCGTGCTTGTTGCCGGGCTCGCGCCACAGGGTGATCTTGGCGTCGGGATGGCTGAGCAGGTGGGCCAGCAGGTTCTGGCGCTTGTTGAAGGTTACCCCGGCTGCGTTGAAGTTGATGGTTGTTTTCATAGTTTTCGAAACTCCTTTTATTTTTATTTTTCAGAGGTTTACCGGTCGATTGCAATCGACGTTTATACAAGAAAAAAATTGGCCCACAGCTTTCGCTGCAGGCCGATGTATGAAAGAAAGGAGGTTTTTTACCCTTATACTCTGATTTTTCAAGTATTATCCGGCCATGTGAATGGCGTTTAATCTTTCGAGAAGTAGTCGACGAGGGACTCGTTCGTGATCGTGTTGCCCATGGACGAGCTGAATGCCCGTTTCCAGGGTTCCTGTCCGTGTGCGAGGGTTGTCAGGGCCACGTTGTTGTAGTCCTTGAAGTTGTCGACCACGTCCTCGACGAGTTTTCTTGTCTTCTTGTCAATACTCGTCTCGTCGAAGTCCATCGTCACGAAGTCGAAGGGCTTTTTCGGGTCGGGCTTGTGGTAGTATTGCTTGACCGGCGGGATCCAGCCGGCGCCAAACCGCTTGAATTCGTGGTACACGGCCGGTACGACGGGTCCGAAGTCCCATGCCTCGATCGTGTCCCGGAAGCAGGGCAGCCCTTTGTCCAGCAGGAAGTATGCCTGGCAGAAATATAACAGTTTCTGCAGTTTCAGGTTGCTGAGCCACACGTCGTCGATTTTGTTCGAGTAGTTTACGATATACCTTGCGATTGTGAGCGCGTCATACATTCTTCATTCTCCTTTTCGTTTTATGAGTGAACCGGCCCTTGGACAGGGCATCCGTACAGATCTTGATCGTTCGTGCCCTTCATGGTATACTGTAACCGTAGCCGGCTCCACTTCGGCCCCATGGGGCCGAAGTGGGCCTCGCAGGCCGCGAGCGGCCTGCTGCCCTATATCTCTATTGGACGTGGTTTCTATGGATTGCAACGGTAACATGGCGGCGGCCCGCAAGGCGAAGAACGACGAGTTCTATACTCTTAGAGAGGACATCGACCGCGAGCTGCCCCATTATTTCAATTGTTTTCGGGACAAGGTCGTTTATTGCAATTGCGACGATCCCGAGCAGTCGAACTTCTTCAAGTACTTCGACGAGAATTTCGACGCGTTGGGCCTGCGGGGCCTTGTCGCCACGTATTATAGCCCGGATGGGGCGTCGTACGTCTCGGGGATTTCGCGCGTCGGTGAAAAGTTGGTCGAGGTTCGGACCAAGTTGTCAGGGAACGGCGATTTCAGATCCGTGGAGTGCATGGACATACTGGCCTCGTGCGACGTCGTCGTGAGCAACCCGCCTTTTTCCCTTGCGCGCGAGTACATATCCATGTTGATGGAATCGGGAAAGGCGTTCCTGATCATAAACAACCTGAACAGCGCCATCTGTAAGGCCGTGTTCCCGTTCCTGAATGACAACAGGATGTGGCTGGGCAATACCAGTCCGAAGAGGTTCCTGCAGCCGGACGGATCCTTACGGTCGTTCGGCAATGTCGTATGGTACACGAACATCGACATTCCCAAGCGGCATCGTCCTTTGTCCCTGGATTGCCTGTATTCGGGAAACGAGGGCCGGTATCCTTCCTATGACAATTATGACGCCATAGACGTGAGCCGGGTCAGCGACATACTATACGATTACGACGGTACCATGGGCGTGCCCGTTACTTTCCTGGAGAAGTACTGTCCCGAGCAGTTCGAGATATTGGGCGTCACGAAGTCGTGGTGCGGCTTGGCATCCAAGATTTATCCAGAGCAGGTCCAGGTCAGTGCGGACGGTTCCAGGAAGGTCGTGTCTAAGCTCAACGACAGCCCCGCCCGTATCCGCAGGCCACTCGACAAGGGTACGTACTATGAGTGCAATGGAACGGAATACGTGGCGATGTACCAACGTATATTGATTCGGAAAATGAAGGACCCCGGCGTGTAAGCCGGGGTCCTTGTCACTTGACGTCGGTAATCCGCATACCATCGTCGTCGATGACGTAATTCACGTAAGTGACCTTCCTGTTGAACCGCTTGGCGACGTTGACTGCGGATTTCGTGCCGCTGTGCGAGTTCGGGTCGGACAGTTCCGAGTCGTTTATGAACGCGCAGAGGGCGTCGCTGTCGTGCATCATGCCAACGTTCCTTTGGTACAGTGCTTGCGAGATTTTCTGTTTCGTCACGGGTTTCCTGTCGAGCGTGTACTTGACTTTGTCGGCAGCCGCAAGCATCTCGCGGTATTCGGCTTGGCCGAAGGTGCCGTATTTGGGCCACATTGACTCGTGTCCGGGGAACGGGGAATAGACCATGTTCCTGACGTCCTTGTCGGGATTCCGTCGCTTGAACGTGTTTACGGCCCAGAACACGAGCTGGTCGATACCCTGCGCGCCGCCCGTGATGAACGTGTCGTAGCCTTTTGAGTACAGGTCCTCGACGAGATTTACGAGTTGGCCCGCGAGTTCCTCGTATTTCGAGCCGTCCCAGCCGCAGAGCTTGTTTGCGCGGTGTCCCGTAAAAAAGATAGTTGTCATATGTTTTTCTCTCCTTTTCGTTTTCAGTCAAGTGTTGGCCGGGCCATGCAGATGGCATGTCGGTCATGCAAAAGTGAAGGCCGGAGCATATGCTCCGGCCCGTATTCCGCGTGCCGTAACGGCCTCAGGGCACCTCGACCTCGACGTCGTTTTCGTCGTATGCTGCGTCGATGTGCAGTTCGAGGGCGCAGCCGTCGATGCCGAGTTTCTGGAGCATGTCGTTGATGGCCGTGGTCGCGTCGTTCTCCATCGTCCAGCGGTCGCCGTACTTGATCTCGATGTTGCAGCCTATGGTTGCCGTGCAGGATACCGTTACTTTCTTGTTGTTGCCGGATTCGTTCATTTCTTGGACTCCTTTTCATGTTGTGTTTGTTAAAATATAAGGCCGACGCCCTGTGGGCGCCGGCCTTGGTTACGCACTATGATAACATACCTTTTTGCTATCTCGGTCTGGTCAGTTGGCCGGAATGACGGAATCGAACCGTATTACCAT
>JAAUYS010000194.1 GCA_014804995.1 Clostridia bacterium | reverse complement strand
TTGCCGTTTTGTCTCTTTCGGTGTCGTTCCATTTGTCAAAAAGTTCTGGGGTAATATGCTCGTCTACCGTGCAGTTTATAAATACCGATTTCCCGAAATCTCTCCAGGGGCGGGCAAGGTAGTTAGTCGCTTTTTTAACGCCTTGCGATATGAAGTTGCAATCTATAAAGTTGAACCCCGCGTCTTCGGCAAGGGGGTGGGCGGGAGCGCAGACAAAGCCGATTTCCCTGTCGTCATAAATAGAAATTATTTCGCAATCCTTAAAGTACGCTTCCGAGCATCCGAAAATAAAGTCCACAGTGCCACAGATTCTGCAATTTTCAAAAAGATGTGTAGCCCGTCCCTCGGTATAGAGTTGGTTTTGCGGTATAAATCCGCGGTAACGCACGACCAAATCGTCGGGGAATGGGTACATAAACAGCGTATCCTGCGTTGACTTTAAATCTACGTTCTTTGCGGAGAAATTTTTTGCGTTTACCGAAAGCGCAACGCACTGCCCTACGGTTTTCGGGTCGGTATTAGAGTTTTCTACCGTTAAATTCTCCAAACGCACTCTTTCGCCTGTAACGCAAAGGGTATAGGTTCTGAAAGTGTTATACTCTTGACCGTCCGCGTGTATCTTTCTGGCGTAGTCATCGTAAGTAATAACCGTTGTTTCACGCTCGCTACCTATAATCGTAACGTCGTTTGCGCGTATTTCGGTTTTTTGCCGGTAAATGCCCTCGGCAAGATATATTGCGGTCGGCTCGGTGATGCTATTCAATATATATTGTAAATTGTCGTCGGGGGTCAAGTGGAGAATTTTCATAAAAATTTACCTTTTAAAGGAGTGGTTTTAAGTTCACTTTGCTATCACTATTATAGCACAATTTTTTCGTGAAACAATAAAAAAAGTATTGCAATTTAAAAAACCCCGTGTTATAATTAATTAGCTAAGTGTGAAAATCTACAATTTTTTACCCCCTTAGTTTGTTTCTTACTAAATTTTTATGAAAAAATTAAACATTCACGGCGTTGTTTCATATAATCAGTATAAACTTGTCGATATTTTGCTGTTTATGGTGATAATGACGGCGTTGGAGGCTGTGAACGTATTTGCCATACGCGTATGGTTTGCGGATTCGGTAATAACTTTCTCGGTGTCATTAATGTTCACCGTTTCGCTCATAGTCCTCGTCAGGTGGAACTGGCTCGGCGCTATATTTCCACCGTTGCACGGCGTACTGTACAGCGCGTTCCTTGGCGCTCCTGTTGAAACTTACGTAATTTACGCCGTAGGAAATTCGTTTTTACTTTTCACCTGGTTTCTTTTCAAGGTAATTCCCAAAGAAAAGCTGTTTTCCAGGTGGTATTTGACTTTAATTTATCCGGTAATCGCCTTTGTGTTGGTAATTTTCGGAAGAGCGCTCGTCGCACTGTGCTTCGGTAACGACTTTTTGGCGATTCTCGGTACAAATTTCTATGCGGAATCATTAAACGCAGTATTCGCTTTAATGGCGCTTTTGGTTTTAAGAAGAGCTGACGGAATGCTCGAAGACCAAAAAACTTACTTAAAACGCGTTGCGCGCGAAAAGGATGAGGCACAAACCCAGAAAGACGAAGTTTGGAAAGGGTATACCGAGCTTGACGAAGAAGCACTGAAAAAACTTCACGACTATTCTCTCCGTAAAGATGAAGAAGGGGACGGAATAGACTTGCGGGACGAATACCCGCCCGAAAGCAGGTAAAACTTCAAATAAACTTCGCAATACTGCGTCAAGCTCCGCTTTATTTCGGGTCGTTTACTTCAAACTCCCCTCATAAATGCTCGCTTTTCTTGTCTTGCTTGTTTCTTTAAAGTTTTCAAGGTTTTTCGGATTATTACACATCAATTTAGCAACAAAGCATTCGCTTTTTGTATATTTACTTAAAAATTTAAGTGATATGGAGGAAAAATTTCGATGTTCAAACTCAAGTGCGACGACTTCCTTATCTACGACGAGGCGACAGGAACTTATTCTATGTCCCCCGAACAGCAGGTAAGGGACGAGACGGAGAGGAACAGATGGAAGAACACGGGTTGGTCGATTTTTAAAGACTGGCGCCTCTACATTATGCTCATACCTATGTTGTTCGTATATTTCTTCTGGAAGTATATGCCTATGTACGAGCTAATGGGCTGTTTCAAAAACCCTACCAACTTAGATACGCTTCCCGTTGCCGACCAAAAATGGGTTGGTTTGCAGTATTTCTTTGAGCTTTTTACCGGAGCTAACAGCTGGAAGTTCTGGATGTCGTTCAGGAATACCTTTGCAACTGCGTTCTACGGGCTTTTATTCGGTTTCCCTATGCCTATTATTTTGGCACTGTTCTTCAACGAAGTTAAATCGAATATAGCAAGAAGCGTAATGCAGGTCTGCGTTTACCTTCCCAAGTTCCTTTCAACCGTTATAGTAACGTCGCTTGCATTAATTCTTTTCCGTGGTTCAATGGGCGGTATCCAGTCAATCGGTATAGTCTCCACAGTATTCGGTTGGTTTGGTGCAAATAAAGAATTGTTAGACCAAGGACTTGTAACGACTTCGCAGTATTACAGGGCGATTTACATAATTACAGACTTGTGGGAACACGCAGGTTACGACTCCATAGTATTCTTCGCGGCGGTTATCGCGGTTTCGCCTACATCGTATGAGGCGGCGCAGATTGACGGCGCAGGCAAGATGGCTCAGATGCGTTACGTAGTTATCCCCAGCATCCTTTCAACCGTCGTAATTATGCTTATAATGAAAATCGGTTCGCTCCTTTCCGTAGGGTACGAAAAGATTTACCTCTTATTGGTAGACGGCGACAGGTCTTCAAGCTACGAAGTTGCAAATACGGTTTCAACGCTTGCTAACGAGTGGTCTTCGCCTGAAACGAGAATTGAGGGTGGCAGAGCGTTAGGTACCGCAGCTGAAATGCTTAATAACTTAATCGGTATGATTTTGGTTATCGGTGCTAATAAGATTGCGCGCAAAGCGTCCAACGTTTCGTTGTATTAATAGGGGGAAGCGGTATGAAAAGAAAAACAGAATTATCGGAACTTATATTCAGAATCGTAGCTTACTTCTTCCTTATAGTATTTGCACTTATGTGCGTATACCCCTTAATTTACGTACTTTCGGCTGCATTCAGTTCATCTGAAGCTATAAACAACGGTGACGTTGTTCTTTGGCCGGCGGGTGAATTACAGGCCGGTGCGTTTAAGTACGTATTAACGAACAATATGTTCTGGGTAAACTACTCTAATACTATTTTCGTTACCTTCTTCGGTACGGTTTGGTCGCTCGGTTACTCAATCCTCGGCGCATACGCACTTTCCAAAAAGAGACTTTTAGGCAGACACGGCTGGAACTTCTTCCTCGTATTCACGATGTGGTTGTCGGCAGGTATTATTCCTCAGTACCAAAACTATATGTCAACCGTAAGCTCTTTAAACGGAATTACTAACGACCTTAAATGGACGGTAGTTATCGCAATGGGTATGAATGCGACGAACATCATACTCCTCCGCAACTCGTTTGAGGGCGTTCCTTCCGAAATAGAGGAAGCGGCAAGAATTGACGGCGCAACCGAAATGCAGGTTCTTACCAAAGTATATATACCTATGAGTAAGGCAACCATAGCAACCGTTGCATTATTCTTCGGAATTTCCCGTTGGAACGGTTACTTCTGGGCAAAGAAGGTTATGGATACGCAGGAATGGAACTGGCCCGTTCAGGTACGTATAAGAGACTTTATACAAAACCAGACGTCTATTATCGAAGGCTTAGACTCAGATGTAACTATGACGTGGAGTAACAGCTATTCCTTTGCTCCCGAATCGGTAGCTTATGCAATGGTTATCTGTGCGATAATTCCTATCCTTGCAATATATCCCTTCATACAAAAGTATTTCGCCAAGGGCGTAAATATGGGTGGCGTCAAAGAGTAATCTTTGCAAATTAATCAATCTGGTTCAATCGGGTAAAACCCGTAAAAACAAAAATAATAAGGAGAAAAATAATGAACAAATACAAAAAAATTGCCGCAATAGTAATCTCTACTGTTATGGCAGGAACAATGGCATTGTCGCTTACGGCTTGCGGTCCTAACGACGGCGACGATGGCAAGAAACCCCCTCATGACCCTGTCGGTAGCGGTAAGGACCTTTACGGCATCATCAACGAAGACGGCTCAATCAACTACGATGCATACAAACGCGACAGCGAAGTTACCCTTAACCTTTCAGTTGGTTATAGCGGACCAACTACCGGCGTATTCAGTGGGGCAGGTGCAAACGTAACTCTTCCCGACGGTAAGACCTATGCGAACGGTGCCGTTAAACCTGCTTGGGCACAGATGGGCAAGGACCTCAACATATCTTGGGCTGATTATTGGAATGGTGATAAAACCAGTGATAACCTTAAGAATTTGCTGTCTGCTAAATTAGACAACGGCAGTGATAAATGGGACTCGGTTGATTTATTTACAACTGACCTTTCAAAAGCAGTAGAATATGAGGCGGCTACCGAAGGACTTATTTTGAACCTCGGCGACTATCTTGATTATATGCCTCACTTCAAACAGTTCCTTGAGCAGAACCCCGTAGTTTACCTTTCGTTACTTCAGGAAGGTATGGATACCGATACCGGTGAAGGGAAGAACGTCTTAGTTGCTCCTTACTTCGACGGTTATAATGATATTGAAAGATACGTTCTTATCCGTCAGGACTGGTCTGAAAAACTTCTCGGAGATACTGCCCTTACCAACAACGGTGCTACTTATGCATCAGCTTGTGGCGTTACCAGTGTTTACGCTACCGCGTATATGGGCACTACCGGAAGCATTGAAATCGAAAGTGCAAACAGCACCGGTACCGGCACAGTTAAAATTTATAAAAACTACGCAAACGTTCTTGACCAGATTAAAAAGGACGGAACGGCATTAAAGGCGGCTTACGAAGATATCACCGGCACGGCTTATACCGGAGACAGCGGTAATATCGTGGATATTCAGAACGCGGCAATCAACGCTAAGTCCGGTGAAGTAACCGGTAAACAGCTTGTTACTCTTCTCCGCGCTTACGTTGACGCTTGTTACACGACCGGTTCGGAAGTAGGCAGTGCATCTTACTATTCTGCTGAAAACCGCGAAAATCTCTTCAACGGATACGACGCTTGCTGGGACGTTGACGACCTCGTTGCAATGCTTCGTTGCGTAAAGACCAATAAGGATAACCTTTCACTCAACGCAAATGCAGAAATCGGCGGTATCGTTTCCCGTGACGCTACTATTTCCAGAACTCCCGATATCGAGCGTCTTGTAGGACAGCTTTACGGCGTTCGCGGTACTCACTCTGCAAACGAATACTTCTATTTTGATAAAGACGGTAATCTTCAGGATGCCCGCGTAAATAAAGATTTTTATGTTGCAATGGAGGCATTCAGCAAACTTCATAAAGAAGGTCTTGTTGCTAACTACGATACGTCTACTTCATATAGCGGATACGGCGGTCTTATTGCCGCAGGTACGACGAATACCGAGTACTTTATGATGTACGACTATTCGCAGACCCAGACCCTTGGCGGTTTCTATGTTGAAAACGATGACGTAACCCCCAGCGACAGCAAGACGGTTATACCTTGTGACGATTATTACTTCGGCGCAGTCGTAACTCCCGTATCCAAGTGGGACGTTAACGGTAGCGGTACTATTGAAAACGACGAAATATTCAGATTCAACGAAGGCTGGCGTACCGTTAAGACCGGCGGTCTTGCGGTAAACGGCAACCTTGCTAAAGAAGGAAACGAAGAGAAGTTAAAGGCGGCTTTACAGCTTGTTGACTATCTCTATTCCGAAGACGGTCAGATAGTTTCAACCTACGGACCTAAGGCAGACAATAAAACCGGTGACAACGGCTTCTGGTACAACGAAGAAGCTACTGAGGCTCAGATTAACGCAGGCGAATACTTCTCCTACAAGGGCGTTAAGTACGGAGCACCTAAGGACCAGTACTATAAGGGTAAAGTTACTCCTCTTGTAACCGAAAACTTGCTTCAGTCGTTTAAGGGTATATCGACACACGGTTGGGTACCTGTTGGCGACGTTTCAGGTGCTAAACTTAACTTCACCAACTACGCACGTATGTTAATAGGTTCGACTCTTCCCGTAGGTGTTAAGGACCAGTCGTTTGAAAACCAGCTTACTTCCGTAATGGGTAGCACCAGCGCAATTAAAGTAGGTACTGTTCTTAGCCTCGGCGTTATCAAGCACTTAAGCCTTGATGTAAACGGCGACCCTTGGTACACCTGCGTGCCCACCGCTCTTCCCGTGCTTTCAGTTTACCAGACGAACGTTATAAACCAGCAGGAGCAGAAGGACTACACCTACCTTATGGGAACAAAGAAGAGTGCAAGCAACATCCTCAGCCTTGCTAACTACATTGGCTTAAAGGGTGTAACCGGTGAGTGCAACGCAAACGGCGTTCAGATTAATTACACCGATTTGAACGATTTGTTTGATGCAACGGTTGGTACTACCGGTAAGAGCATCAGCACTCTCGGTAATGCGAGAAAGGCCGTATATCAGGACGCTTGGAAAAGAGCTCAGGACTACTGGACTTATCTTGATGCAAACAAAGGCTAATTCGGCAGTATAACAACATAACCAAATCAAACGGAGGCACCCGCACACGGGTGCGGGTGCCTCAATTGATTTTTCGGGGGATAATCAATGAAAACTCAGATGAGATTCCAAAAATATCTTTGCCTTGTGATGATTTTAGTCGGAGCAATAGCATTGTTTTACGCTTTCAGCTATTGCACGGGGTCGCTTGCCGAATTGGGAGCTACATTAAAATCAGACAATAAAACTTCGCTGTTCAAAGCCAGAGAGGGTATGAACGACGCGTCGCTCTATGTAGACATACAAGGCTTTAATAATATGCTTATGTGGTTCGGTATAGTTATGATTTTACTTGCCGTGCTTCTGTATATTACTTCTTGCAATAAGAGAAGAAAATATTATATTTCCAATTATGTAGCAATCGGCTTGTGCGCCGGCGGTAACATTGTGCTTTCAGTAGTTGCAATGATAATGAATGCCGGTTGGAAAAGTGAATTTTTAAATATCGACTTTGAAAGATGGTTTAAATACTGGGATAGTTTAAATATACCCGGTCTGGATATAGCACCCCATTATTCGGAGTCAACCGTAATGTTTGACCTCGCTTATGCGGTCTATCCGTTAGTAATAGTAGCTTCATTATTACTTATACTTAATCTTGTTTGGAAAATAATGCTGATGCAGGGAGAAAAGAAGCTCCTTGCAGGCGGTCAAAATATACAACCCGCGGGAGGTGAATCGTTATGACGGACAATTTGAACCCCGTAGAAAACGTTGAAGTACAGGAAGCTCCCGTAAATACGGAAGTTAAAAAGAGCAAGCCCCCCAAGAACCCTCTTATTCAGAACGATATAATGAGGTATAAGAAGAACAAGCTCGGTGCAAATCTTATGCTCTTGGGTTTGGCTCTCGGATGTCTTTACTTCCTTGTTCTGTATGCACAGTGTACAAAACAATTTAATAATTACCACTGGTATAAATGGTCGATAGCGTTCGACGTTATTTATAACTTATTCTTTATGCTCTTTGTTTTCCTGTTCTCGGAGCAGGTAAAGAGTTATAACAGTAAACTCTTCCCTATGCAGGTAATAGTGGGCGCATTGCAGGTAGCAAGAATATTCTGGTTGCCTTTAAGTGGTCTTACTACCAATATAGCTGAAGGTCAGCCCGTTCTTGCTTGGGGTTCATTCCTGGCAATGACGATTTTCCTCGCGGCTTCCGGCGCGTGCATAATTGCAGGTGCGGTAATAGGCTTAATTCGTGCTAAGAATGTAGAAAGCTTTACCAAGAAAGTTGAAAGCGGTGAAATCGATATAGACGAAGAGCTTAAAAAAGAAGACAATAACGTAGGGGGTGAAGTAAATGCCTGACGTTAGCTTACAGCACATTGACAAAATTTACGACGGCGGTGTTCAGGCGGTTTACGACTTTAACCTTGACATTGCCGACGGTGAGTTCATCGTCCTCGTAGGTCCTTCCGGTTGCGGAAAATCTACAACACTCAGAATGGTAGCGGGACTTGAAGACATTACTAACGGTAATTTGATTATCGACGGTAAGGACTGTACCCGTCTTCCCCCTAAGGACAGAGATATAGCGATGGTTTTCCAGAACTACGCTCTGTACGGCCATATGACTATTTACGAAAATATGGCGTTCTCGCTTACCCTTCGTAAAGAAAATAAAGAAGTTATCCACAGAAAGGTTATGGCGGCGGCTGAAATTCTTGACTTGAAGACTCAGCTCAACAAAAAACCCAAACAGCTCTCCGGCGGTCAGCGCCAGCGTGTTGCAATGGGTCGTGCAATAGTCCGTAACCCTAAAGTTTTCCTCTTCGACGAGCCTTTGTCAAACCTTGACGCAAAGCTTCGCGGTTCTATGAGAAGAGAAATACTTCTTCTTCACAAAAAATTAAACGCAACGATGATGTACGTTACTCACGACCAGACCGAAGCGTTGACTTTGGCGGACAGGATAGTATGTATGTCAATGGGACACGTACAGCAAATAGGACACCCCATCGATTTATACGAACGCCCCGCTAACACTTTCGTTGCAACTTTCATAGGACTTCCTCCTATGAATATGTTTGAAGGCAAAATTGAAAAGGGTGCTTTCAAGAGCGATTTATTCACTTATCCTTTAAGCGATAAGCAGAAAGAGTTCTTGAAAGATTACGAGGGTAAAGAAGTAATTCTTGGCGTTCGTCCCGAAAACATTTTGCGTGAAGGCCCCGTAACTTTAAAAATAACCAATAACGAGAATTTGGGTATGAATACCCTCGTTCACGGCAAAATCGGCGGAACAAAAATCGTTGTCTGCAAATTTGCCGAGTGGTGCAATTACGTTGAGGACGAAGAGATTAAAATCGGCTTCGACCCCGAGATGACGCACTTCTTTGAACTGCCCGAAGGCGATTTGCCCGGAAAGGCAATAAGGTAAGGAGGGAAGAACTATGGCAGAAAACGAAAACGTTGTAGTTGAAGAAGTACCCGAAGTACAGCCAACTCCCGAAACTCCTGTAAATAACGGTCCTTCCAAGGGGCAAAAGTTTAAGGCGGGCGTTAAAGAATGGCTCCGTAAAAAGACGGTTGCACTGAAACGCAAACCACAGAATATAGCACTTTTTGTATTGTTTATAACGACGATATATTTTATGCTTATTCTGAATACTATTTCAATTGCGATTTATCCTAACAAATCAGAATTAGACTATATACCTTCAGCAGGTATATGCTTATTCGTTATTACGCTTTTATCACTTTTAGTGCTTGTAAGTTTCTTAAATGCATTTCCCAAGCGTAAAAAGCCCAATATCTTCTTTATAGTGTTGGTATTTTTAATGATAGGCGCGATAGTTGCTTGCGACATAGTATATTTCGTTCAGATGGGAAATCTCATTGCAAGACCTGATACCAATGTAACGAAAGAAATGAGCCAAGGTCAGACTTTAATAATCGTTCACATCGTTCTTCTCGGTTTATCGGCGCTTGTGTTCGCACTGTTACCCGTATACAGCAAGCTTATAAATAAAATCAACACCAAGGTTGAGCTTGAATCTGCTACCGAGAATATGCACGGCGAAATCGATATTCAGGAAGACTGATTTAAAAATTTATAATCAAAAACTTATAACCGACAAAAGCTTTTTGTCGGTTATTTTTCCAAAAAGGTAAACGATGGCAAAAAAGAAAAAGCAAATCCGCGAAACCACTATTGAAAACTACTACGACCTAAAAGTCGATAAGGTTGACGAGCTGGTTGCTGCGCTAAAAGACGAAACTCCCGAAGATGCAGGGAACGATTTGACGATGTTCATATCCGACTGCACCGGCGTGGATGACCCTAAAAATTATACGAGAAGTGGCAAGAAGAAGGAGTTTGACCCTTATAAAACCGATTTTCTCGGCAAAATACCCGTATGGCTTAAGGCTGTATTTATCAAGTGGTGGTTTGCCGGAATGGTCTGCTATTTTATAATGTTCGGCATTCAGCAATTTATGAATGCTGACCCCATAGACGTTGCCGTTATATCGGGCATAGTTTTGGGAATGGTAGTGGAACTTTTTGTAAACCCCATATTCAGATATATGGAAAGGGGTGATAAAGAGTACGAACCGTACGAAATGTTTCCTTTCCCGTTCAAGGCGTATTGGACGTTCTTTACAAATATTTTGTACTACACCGTGGTTGTAGTAATCGTATACTTTTTATATTACGCCCTAGGCTTACTCGGAGTAATCTATGGTGTAGAACCTCTTTTATACGGCACGTTGAGCGTAATAGTAGATATGGCGTTTATCGGCATAAAGGACTTAATCGTTTACTTAGTAAAAAAACGCAAGAAGGAGCGCGTTGCAAATGTTTAAAAACCTGTTTGTATCTTCAACGACGGCTTGTTTTGAATTTTCAAACAAAAAACCATATTACAGCCCCAAACCCTATAAGGTTTTGGTAAACGGGAACCCCGTAGGCGAAGAACGCAAAACCAACGTGTTCTCAATATATGATTTAGAACCAGCAACCGAGTACGAAATTTCTACAACTGTAGACAATTTCAAGCTGAAAATTACCACCCTTGCGGAAACCGCTCTTATCGACGTAAAGGCTTTTGGTGCTAAAGCGGACGGCGTATCAGACGATACGTATTACGTTCAAATGGCAATTGACAGCTGTCCCGCAGGCGGAAGGGTCGTATTGACGGAGGGAAATTACCTGGTCCGTCCCATAGTTTTAAAAAGCGATGTAACGCTTGAACTCAAAAAGGGCGCAACCCTTCTCGGCGACGTAAGGGAAGAAAGTTACCCTTACGTTCCCGCCCGCACCTATAAGGGTAAGAAAGAAGTAATTCTTGCTTCCTGGGAGGGTGAACCTTACCCCTGTCATCAGTCGTTCGTATCGGCTTACAAGCAGAAAAATATAAAAGTAGTGGGCGAGGGAACGATAAACGGCAACGCCGATAATTCCACCTGGTGGGCAACTCCCAAGGGCAGAAAGGTAGCACGCCCCCGCCTCGTGTTCTTAAATAATTGCAAAAACGTCGTATTCCACGGCGTAACCTGCAAAAACTCCGCAAGCTGGAACTTGCACCCGTTCTTCTCGCAAAATCTCGGCTTCTACGACGTCAAGGTTCAAAACCCCTACACGGGCCCCAACACCGACGGCTTAGACCCCGAAAGTTGCGACAAGGTAAATATAGTCGGTTGCACGTTCTCCGTCGGTGACGACTGCTGTGCAATTAAGTCTGGCAAACTGTATATGGGCAAGACCTATAAGACGCCTGCTTCCAATCACACTTTAAGAAACAACCTCTTTGAAAACGGACACGGCGCAATCGTGTTAGGCAGTGAAATGAGCGGTGGCGTAACCAATCTTTCCGTAAGCCAGTGCGTTTTCCGCCATACCGACAGAGGGCTTAGAATTAAGACGAGAAGGGGCAGAGGTAAAGACGGCATTATCGACGGCGTTCTCTTCGAGAACATCAAAATGGATAACGTTATCACCCCGCTTGTCATAAATATGTATTATTTCTGCGACCCCGACGGACACACCGAATACGTCTGGTCGCGCGATAAGAATACCCCCGTTGACGACGGCACTCCCTATCTCGGCAAGTTCAAATTCAAAGACATCGAATGTACCGACTGCGAGTGTATGGCAGGGTACTTCGACGGCTTAGTCGAACAGCCAGTAAAAGAAATAGTAATTGAAAACGTCAGCTTCTCGTTTAAAGATGACGCTAAGCCCTTTGAGCCTGCTATGCTCGAGAATGTGCGCAAGTACTGCAAAGAGGGGCTTTACGTTGACAACGTTGAAACTTTAAT
This sequence comes from Clostridia bacterium, assembly GCA_014804995.1. Classification (GTDB taxonomy): domain Bacteria; phylum Bacillota; class Clostridia; order Christensenellales; family Borkfalkiaceae; genus Coproplasma. The sequence goes on along the minus strand of JAAUYS010000194.1, from coordinate 17,930 downwards.
TTTAAAGAACGTAACTTTCGACGGCGTTGTCGGCGAAAAGATTATAAAGAAAAACTGCGGTAAAGTAGTTGAAGAATAGGAGGAAAATATGGACTATTCCGTAATCGACAGATACATAGACCGTCTTATAGACGAAACGACCCCCGACGCACCCATTTGGAATATAGAGAACATCAAGCACGGTAAAGCCCCTGCCTGGAACTATATAGACGGCTGTATGATGACTTCCTTATACACCATCTATAAGCTGACGGGTAAGAAGAAGTATCTTGACTTTATAGACCATTTCGTAGATTACTACGTATTTGACGACGGCACTATCCGCGGGTACGATTTATCCACCTACAACGTTGACAACATCAACGAGGGCAGGGTTCTCTTCGACTTGTATAAAGAAACGGGCAAGCTCAAATACAAAAGGGCTATAAACCTTTTATACAGCCAGCTTCAAAGCCACCCCCGTACGGAGCTTGGCAACTTCTGGCACAAGAAGATTTACCCCAACCAGGTCTGGCTTGACGGACTCTATATGGCGCAGGTTTTCTACACCCGTTATGAAACTACTTTCAACCGCGGAAGAAACTATTCCGACATAGTAAAGCAGTTCAGAAACGTCTACCAGAATATGTACGACGAAGAAAAGAAGCTCTATTACCACGGCTGGGACTATTCCAAGCAGGCCTTTTGGAGCGATAAAGAAACGGGACTTTCCAAGTCATTCTGGCTCCGTTCCGTCGGCTGGTACACCGTCGGCTTAGTGGACGCTATAAGCTACTTTGACACCACCCGCCCCAACTTAAAGGCGGAACTCATAACCATTTTCAGGAAGACCATAGAAGGGCTTGAACAGTACATCGACCCCGAAAAGCATATGTTCTGGCAGGTTGTGGACCAGATGGGCAGAGAGGGCAACTACGTAGAAACTTCGGGTAGCGCAATGATAGCTTACGCGATGATGAAGGGCGCGCGCCTCGGCTTCGTAGACAGGCGCTTTGCATCCGTCGGTGAAAAGGTTTTCAACGGCATTTGCAGGGAGTATCTTACCGAAACCGACGGAGAGTTAAACCTCGGCGGTATCTGCCTTATGGCTGGCTTGGGTCCTGAAAACAATCCCACCCGCGACGGCACTTACGAGTATTACATTTCCGAACCCGTCGTAGAAAACGACGCAAAGGGAACGGGTCCTTTCGTAATGGCTTATACGGAAATTAAGATGTTAAGAAGATAATTTTTAAAAAACTTACGCCCCGCGCTGAATGCGCGGGGCGGTTTATTTTATTTCTTTTTATATTCTGAGGGGGATACCCCGTAATACTTTTTGAACACGCGTGAAAAGTATAACGGTTCGCTAAATCCGCAGGCTTCGGCAATTTGGGATACCGAGTAATCGCTGTACTTGTTTGAAGCCCCGCCGGTCAATAGGCTTACGGCAAGCTCCATTCGTTGCGCCGTCAAATACTCGTGCGGGGTTGCGCCGACCTCTTTTTTAAACAGCTTTCTCACGTAGTCGTAATTCAGCGGTAACTTCTTTATGAAGTTATCCAGCGCGTAAGAGGAGTTTGATATATTTTTGCCTATATCGGAGCGTACCAGCTCGACCACGGGCGAGAACTCCGTTTTAACGCAGTACGCCGTAACGTATCCCGCCAAAAGGTTGCCTAGTGCAGACAAGATAATGTCCCTTTTCGTCATACCGCTTTTTAAATACTCTTCCGCCTGCAAGATAGTGTGGCGCACTCCGCCGTTAGCGTCGTCGGCAAAAACAGTTACCTCTTTAACCGGCAGAAAAGCCTGTTCAAGCTCGGCGTGCAGTCCGCCACAGTCGGAGGGGATAAAATACCTCGTAAAGGGCGGTACGGCAATTACGTCGCCACCGTTAAATTTAAGTTCCAACCCGCCGAAGCTTACCGTTCCGCTTTTATCGGGTATTATAATTTCAAAATTTCTGTTCTTGTAATCTTCGTTTGGGGAATACTTGCCCGCACAGACAATAGAGTTCATATCCGTATTTTAACACAAAAAGTCCGTTTTGTCCATATGTTTTTAACAAAAACCGTGCGCCTCTACCATATTTTACTTATATTGCGCGCGCGCAATAATGAATTTACTTTACAGACGGATTAATGATATAATAAATTCGTGCTGAACGTATTTATAAAAGTTCTTTTAATAATGGCGGTTCTCGTGGCGTTTGCAGTGCCGGGGTTTGCGCTCAAAAAGCTTAAAATGCTGGGGGAGGGGGCTACCTTAACCCTTTCAAACCTTTTATTATACGTTTGTCAGCCCGCGCTCGCCATAAAGGCTTTTTGTATTTTTTCGGAAGAACAGTGGCAGACGGTGCAGTCGGTAGAAACGCCCGTTCTTTTAAAAAATTTCGGCATAACGCTTGCAATTTCCGTGCTTGCGCTGGGGCTGATGTTTGCCCTATGCAAGCTCATTTTTATTAAATCTAAGAACAAAAGCCGTACCAACGTGTACTCTTTTGTCGCGGTTTTCTCAAACTGCGGATTTCTCGGTATTCCTTTTATTGAAATGTTTACCGACGGCAACGCGCTTGCGGTAATGTACATAATGGTGTTCAACGTAGTGTTCAATATACTGTGCTGGACGCTCGGCGTTGTGCTTATTACGGGCAACTTTAAAGATATACGCTTAAAAAAGCTAATCTGCAACCCCGCAATAATTTCAAATATAGTGGCGATAATTTTCTTTTTCGTACCGCAAATTAATTTCTTTATGTTTGAAGAAGTGGCGGAGCTGAGAATTTTCCCCCAATATCTCGCCTATATGACGGCTCCCCTGTCAATGTTTATAGTCGGCATAAGAATTGCCGAAACCCCCGTAAAACAGCTGTTTTGCCAAAAGGGAGTGTACCTTGCGGGCGGGCTTAGGCTGATAGTAGCGCCGTTTTTAACGCTTTTAATATCTTTGCCGTTCTGGGGGCTTTTGGGAAGCGGAGCGGGGATATATTCCGAATACGTCTATCTTGCGCCTATAATCGCTATGACTATGTCGCCGGCGGCCTCGGTCGTGGCAATGGCGGAAAGCTTTAACGGCGACAAGGAAACGGCAACTTCCGCATTCGTAACCAACACGCTAATAAGCGTAGTAACCATACCGCTAGTAATAATGGCGATTTATGCAATTTGCGGTATAACTATTTAGTTTTTTTAATTTAAGAAAAATTTTTTGTAAACCCCGTCTTTGAAGTCGTATTTGTCTTGCAAATATGCACAAAACGCGAATATTCGTATAAATATTAAATTATAAGTCATATTTTTACCAAAATGTAAAAATTTATATATATTTACACGGCAAACGGGCGGTTTTTTGATTGACAGCATATAATAATTGTGGTATATTTATTCAAATATTCCAAGTTTGAGCAGTAGATATTCAAAAAATTTGGAATAAATGAATAAAATTTGAATATTTTCCAAAATGTATAATTACGCTTATACGTAAAGTAACGCTTAGAGAATGCAACAGTTTAATATCCGTTAAAATCTTATTGGAGATATTAAGGAGACAAGGTATGAAAAAGAAGAAGATTGTAATATTTGCCCTTACAGCATTATCTGCTACAATGCTTTCTACTGCGATTGCTTGTTCGACGGATAGCCAGCCCGACGGTCACAGCCATAACTGGTCGATTAAGTCCAGCGCTGACAAACACTGGTATGAGTGCAGTTGCGGTGAAAAGCAAGGCGAGGCATCCCATAGCGACGCAAATTCTGACGGCAAGTGCGACGCGTGCCAATACGTTTTGGAAGATAATAGAACCGAGTACAAGGTTACCTTTAATATAAAAGGGCACGGCACTGCGCCCGAGGACCAGAATGTAAAGGAGGGCAACAACGCAAATAAGCCCGCAGACCCTACCGACGTGAATTACAACTTCAAGGGCTGGTACAGCGACGAAGACTGTACAGCTCCTTACGACTTTAACAGCGCAGTCAGCGGAAACGTTACGCTCTATGCTAAGTGGGAGGTTAAAATCCCCGAAGCACCCGTTTTGGTAACGGTAACGTTCGACGCTAACGGACACGGCACCGCGCCCGCCTCTCAGGAAGTAGAAGAGGGCGGTACCGTAACTATGCCCTCAGACCCTACGGACGACCATTACGACTTCAAGGGTTGGTACATTGACGCAGACTGTTTGACTCCTTTCGACTTTGAAAACGATACGGTAAGCACCGCCACAACGATTTACGCTAAGTGGGAGGCAAAGACCTTTACCGTAACTTTCTACGACGTTGAAAATATCGGCGATATGCCGGAAGCTCTTTCCGTCAAGTACGGTGAGACGGCAACCGCGCCTGCAACCGCGCCTACGGCAAGCGGATATAACTTCCTCGGCTGGTACAGCGACATAGCTTGCACCAAGGAGTTTGATTTTGAAAATGCAGTAATAGAAAAGGACACCACAATTTACGCTCAGTGGGAAGCCGTTTCGGAAGAGGGTAGGGTTAAAGTAACCTTTAATTTGGGTGAAGTTGCAGGTATAGCCAACGCGCCCAGACCTCAGAGCATAGAAGAGAACACTACGGCTACTGCGCCCGCAACAAACCCCACCGCAACGCATTACGTTTTTGATGGTTGGTATACGGACGGTACCTTTGCAACGCCTTTCGATTTTACTCAGCCCGTAACCGCGGATACTACGGTTTACGCACACTGGGTCGGCAAAATGTACACCGTAACGTTTGATTTGAACGGTCAAAGCGTAACGGTAAATTCACAGTCCGTAAGGTATAACGAGACGGCAACAAGGCCCGCAAATCCCTCGGTTTCAGGGCTTAGGTTCCTCGGCTGGTATAAGGAAGCCGAGTGTAAAAACGCATACGACTTTAACAGCGCAATCAGCGGGAACACTACGGTTTACGCTAAGTGGTCCGGCCCCTTGGGCAGTATTGATAACCCCATACAAATCAGCACCGCCGGCGAAAATCTGTCGAAGAACCACGAAAGCAACGTTCTTTATTACACGTTCGCAAATGCGGGCGTAAGGTATTCGCTCAGCATATCCGGAATTATGGCTCCGAATTGTAGCTTCACAACCAGCCTTGACGGTTATAAGGCCGTGTACGGCAAGGACGGGGTTGCTAACTTTTTGAACTTCAACCTTGTACGCGGTGAAGAAATAATTATAAAACTTGACAGGTCAGCCGTAAGCAAGACCGCCGATATAGGGTTGAAGGTTACCGAGGTTACAGACGAAGCCCTTCCTGCAAGCGGTTGGATATCCGGTAAGTTCTATTCCGCTAACAGAAACTACGCGCTTGAATTCAGCAGAGATTTCGGAAGCGGTACGAATAAATACCTTAAGTTTAACGGTTCAACCTGTTCGTATAGCTATATCGGCGGAAGTGTAGACACCGCAACTTTCACGTACCGGGACAGTGAATACACCCTTACGCAGACTATGGGCGGTTACCATATAGATTTTAAGGGTGTCTACGGTATCCCTATGAGCTTAGACCTCAGCCCCGTACACGCTATTGCCGACATATCTGAGTTCTCGGGCGTATACGCATCCAATAGCGGTTACCACGGTTATACCAATATTTTGATATACGAAAGCGGTAACGGCAAATATTCAAATAATTACAGCAAAGATTCTTGGGCTTTCGACAATGAAGCCTTATATGACGAAGATTTGCACAGGCTTATGGTTACGACCGATAGCGGAACGATGGGCATATCTTTGATTACCGATGCAAAGGGTAAGGTAATAGGCTTAAACGTATTCGACCCGTCAGACGGGTATAATGAAATTATCATTTATACCCGCGTCGGCGACGCCGGTAAAGAAATTCCCGAAAAGTTACCCCTCAGCGACAACCTTGAACTTGCAGGCGCAACGCTCGGTATAGTCAATGAGTTCGGTTATCAGAAATGGGCTGACAACACAAGCCTCGTTATAACCGATTACGACAATGATACGAATATCTACACCGTAACAAAGGATGATAAGACGTACACGCTTGAAATAGAGGGTACGGACGCAGAAACCGTTGTAAAGATTTATGACGAGGAGCACGCAACTCTTGTAGATACGCTTACTAAGAAGGTTGTCGTTTACCCCGACCTTAAACTTGACGGTACGAATAATGCCGTAAGCAGTGGCAACAGCAACGTAAAGAATAAGATTGCACTCTTCAACGTTCCTTCCGGCGGTGTGTACACCTTCAGTGCTAATAACCAATACCCCGTATACATCTATACCAACTATATAGAAGACCCCAACAGTTATGTATACGTAGATTATAATAAGGCTGTAGAGGTTACCATTTCGGAGGGAGCTACGTTCGGTGTAAGTTTTGTAGAGTACGGCGCATCTTTCAGTTTAAATTTCACTATGAAAGAGAAAGTTATTGACCCCGGCGTACCCGACGGTACTCAGAATAATCCTTTCAAAATCAACGGTGAAGGAAATGTAACCTTAGAAAAGGTAGACGGTAACGATTATTACGTAACCTTTACCGCAACTGAGGCCGGTACGTATCACATAAGTGCTTTCTTTAATTATTTGGGAAGTACACTTTACAGGGTTAACTTTAAGGTGGACGGCGTTCAGAACGGCTATGTCGCAGCTTCATATTACTGGGGTACGGTTTACACAGACGGCGTGGAGGCGGGAAATGATTACTATGCTGAAAACCATGCTACGATAACCGTAACAGCGGGGCAGAAAGTTGAAATTGTTCTTACCACCAAAGGTGGTAACGAAGCTTCAAACGTTATAGTCAACGTGGAAAAGGCTTAACCTTAAAAACAAAAATTAATACAAAAAAACGCTAGCTATTCCGCTGAAATGCGGAATAGCTGTGCGCATATTTAAAGAAAGTTAAAAAATTGGTATAAAATGGATAAAAATTTTTCCAAATTCAAAAAACAGGTATGGTTGTTCATACTAATCAAGTGCCTTTTAGCGGGGCTTGCAGGTTTGGCAATTGCGGTTAACGCAGTGTTCTTGCCCTGTAAATTCTGCGGAGTAAGCCTATTTTGGCCGTTCTATATTTTAATCGGTTTAGGCGGGTTTTTAATCGCCGGCGGGGTTGCCTTCTTGCTTCTCCGCACGGACGACAGAAAAATTTCAAAAATGCTTGATACCGAACTCGGCTTGCAGGAAAGGGTTCAAACGGCTTACGAATGCCAAGGCTCAACGGGCGGTATTTACGACTTGCAGAGAAAGAACGCAAGCTTTGCCCTTAAAAACTCGGCAAAATCTATCCCGTTTAAAAACGTCGTTGCCACGGTGCTTTGCGCGCTAATCTTCGTTACGGGTATGGTATCCGTGCCGGTGGTGTCGGCTTTCGTTGCCGACCCGCCCGAACATACCGAAGAACCCGATGACCCGGGTAAAGAGCCTCCCCGCGACATATCCGACTGGGAGTGGCTGGCGTTGGACGACTTAATTGATTACGTCAAAACCAAATCAAAGGCTGACGCAACGGCAAAAGCGGGTATGCTTGAAGAGCTGGAAGGGCTTAAAAACGTTCTGCTTCTGGGTGTATCGCAAAGCAGTTTAAAAACGTTCGTACAGACTACGGTAATGAATATCCGTAACGCAGTGGTAGACGCCAACGATATAAGCGAAAGCGAACAGCAGAAAGCTATAAACACCCAAGAGGGCGATTACGTTGTAAAACGGTTGTATGAGATATTTAACCTTAGCGACGTCGGGGAGGGCAACCCCGATGGCGGAGACGACGGTGATAACGGCGATGATGACGATGACGACGAAAACAATCCTACAAATCCCGGCGACGAGAACGGAGGCGGTCAAAGCTGGAACGACGCACCCTTCTTCGATAAAGACAAGGGCAAAGTAGACATCGGTGAAGTAATAGGTAAATATAACTCGGATATGCAGGAAGCCTTTAACGGAGAAAACGGGCTTTCAGAGGAAGAATGGTGGGACATAATGGTTACCTACTTCCAGAATTTAACGAAAAATCAATAAGAGAGGTCAAATATGGATAACAAGGCACAGGTAGAAAATTTTAGCCGTTCGGTTTCCAAAATAAAAGAGGAAATCAAAAAGGACTTAGTAGGTCAGGAAGACATTGTAAACAACGTTATTATTGCGATTATCGCAGGCGGTAACGTTCTTTTGGAGGGCGTACCCGGCGTAGGTAAAACCAGGCTTGTAAGAACGCTTGGTCAGGCGCTTAAGCTTCCCTTTTCAAGAATTCAGTTCACACCCGACCTTATGCCCTCGGACGTAACGGGTACAAACGTAATTGAAAAGGACGCTTCGGGTAAAATGAACACCGTTTTCCAGCAGGGTCCCATATTTGCGAACCTCGTACTTGCGGACGAAATCAACCGTGCAACGCCTAAAACCCAGTCGGCGATGCTTGAAGTTATGCAGGAGCATAGGGTAACGGTTGCAAACAAAACTTATAAAATTAACGAGCCGTTCTTCGTTCTCGCAACGCAGAACCCCATAGAGCAGGACGGTACCTATCCCCTGCCCGAAGCGCAGATGGACCGTTTTATGTTCAAGCTTTTAGTGGGCTTCCCTTCCGTAAAGGATTTGGCGGACATAGTAAATATGACGCAGATAACTATGGAAGAAACCGCTAAATCGGTAGTGGACGGCGATACCATTCTTCAAATGAGAGAGCTTGCAAAGCAAGTACCCGTAGTACCCGACGTGCTGTACTACGCAATGCGCCTCGTTGCACGCACCCATCCCGAGCTTGACGACAGTGGCGATACCGCTAAAAAGTACATTAAGTACGGTTGCTCGCCCCGTGCGGGACAGGCGCTTATAACCGCCGCTAAGGTGCGCGCTTTAATAGAGGGCAGGTTTAACGTTTCTTACGACGACATCAACGCCCTCGCTTACCCCGTATTAAGACACAGAATGAAGGTAAACTATACGGCTATCAACGAAAAGCTTACCGTTGACGACGTTATTACCAAACTGCTTATTGAAAACAGCAGGGATAAGGGTACGGGCAAGCTTGACGAAAAGGAAAAACCCGAAAAGGTGGCAGAAGCTTCCGCTACGGCAGAAGAAAGCCCTGCAATCACCGAGGCTACCGCTACCGGCGAACAGCTTCCCGAAGACGGCAAAAAGGGCAAGAAGGAAAAAGTAAAGAAAGAAAAGCCCGCTAAGCCCGAAAAGATAAAGAAGGAAAAACCCGCTAAACCCGAAAAGGTTAAAAAGGGCAAAGACGAAAATAAGAGTAACGAAGAACCTGTTGCGCTTGACGTAAACGATTTAAAGTAATTATAAAGCGCAATTAAAGAAGCGGATAAATGAAAAAACTGGCAATTAACGAAGCGTTTTTGCAACGCATTGAGACGTTGCAAACCGTTCTTAAAAACAATATAGCCGGACAATTCGGCGGTAATCACAAGAGCAGAACGTACGGTTCGTCCTGCGAATTTGTCGATTACAGAAATTACGTTCCCGGCGACGATATTACCAAAATCGACTGGAACGCTTACGCCCGTTTTGAAACGCTGTATCTCAAACTGTATCTGGACGAAAGAAGACTGCATACCAAAATCTATATAGACATAAGCCAATCAATGGCATTCGGCGACGGCAAGAAGGGTGAAATGACGCTTCAAATCGCCGCAACTCTTGCATATCTTTCCGTAACCGAGCTTGACAGGGTTTCTATATATACCATAAAAGAAAGCGAAGTAACAGAAGTTATCTCCAACATTTCCGGAAGAGAAAGGTACTTTGCCGAAATCACCAAATTAAACGATATAGAGTTTGGCGGTAACTGCTTTATAACGGACGGCATACTGCCTACGCAGGTCGGTTACGGCGACGGACTTTCAGTAGTGATTTCAGACTTTTTGACGGACAGCGATTACGAGAACGCAATAGACTACCTTGCCGATAAGAAGAGGGACGTTCTGTGCGTTCAGGTACTTACGGGCGAAGAATTAAACCCCAAGGTAAGAGGCAAGAACGTCTTCCACGACAGTGAGGAGGCGGATAAATCTTACCGCAAAAACATCAATAAAGACATTATGAGGGCATACAGGGAAGCAGTGCAGTACGTTCAGGACAGACTGCGCAACTACTGTAACGCCCGCGGAGCGGAATACGTGCTTGTTAAAGACGATAAGCCTATAGACCAAATATTCTTTGAGCAGTTAACAGAGCTGGGGGTGATGAAATGAGTTTGCAATTTCCTCTCGGCTTATTAGCGCTTATAGGCATACCCGTTCTCATATTAATTTATATAATCAAGTCGAAGTACACCGAACAGACGATTGCTTCAACTTACATTTGGCGACTTTCCGAAAAGTTTTTAAAGAAGAGAAAGCCCATATCCAAACTTCAAGGCATATTGACTTTAATACTTCAAATACTTGCAGTGGCGGTGGCCGCGCTTCTTATCGCGCACCCTGTGTTTACAATTCCCGACTCTGCAACCGACTACTACTTTATACTTGACGGTTCGGCAAGTATGAATATGCAGGCTAACGGTTCAACCCGTTTCGAAAGGGCGCAAAACGAAATTTGCAAGGTTATAGACAGTTCTAAAAACGGCAGTACCTATTCGCTCGTATTCGTTTCCAGCACGACCGACGTCGTGTTTGAAAGCACGGCTAACAAGGAGCAGGCAAAGACCAACGTTAAAGAACTTAAAGCGGGCTGGACCGATACGGACTGCCTTTCTTCCCTTGCGGTGGCGCAAACGTATTTTGACGAACACCATTCGTCGGAAATTTATCTTGTTACCGATAAAGAGTACGTTACAGGTAATCTCAACCTTGTAAACGTTTCAAAGAGCGAAAACAACTGTGCTTTTGCGGAGTTACCGTCTTATCAGGTAATCGGGTCAGGCATAACCGCTACCGGTAAAGTAGTGTCCTACAACAGCGACGCGCAGTTGACGGTAGAGCTGTCCGTTCAGAGAAAGGGCGCAACCGCCGTTGAAAAGGTCGGCGAGACCGTAGTGAATGCAATTGCCGGCCAACCCGTAGAATTTACCGTCAGCGCACCCGTAACTTCGTTTGAGGTATTACAGCTCGGCATAGCCGAAAAAGACGCCCTTGCAGAGGACAACGTAATAATCTTATACGAAGAGAAGAAGATGGATAGCCGTCAGGTACTTATCGTAGCGAACGATACCATAAACGACAACGGTTTAAAGGAATCCGTTTATCTTCAAAATGCAATAACCCTTGCGGGCAACGCCTCGGTAGAGGTTTGCACCATTAAAGGCGAGGGCGGTTACGAAGAAAAGGAACAAAAGGGCGAGCTTTCCAAATACGGCTTAATCGTATTCAACGGCGTAGCTCCCGAGGTTCTTCCCAAAAACGTCGCTATATGGATTGTCGGTGTTGAGGGTACAATGACGGGTTCCGACTTGCAGTACCTCAGTGTAGAAAAACAGCTTAACGACGGCGACTACTTTGAACCTACTTATTCAACAAGCACACGCGTACAGGACGCGTCTTTCAGGAAGGGTTTGATTAACGTAGGTGAAGGCGGTAAAACCGACGTTGCCGTAGAAAAGTACGTAAAATACAAAGTACCCAACAAATTCACAAGAATTATGAGCGTGGGTACTGACCCCGTAATAACTGCGGGACTTAACAAAAATAACGACAGACAGGTTGTATTTGCATTCCGTTTGGGGGACTCAGACTTCGGTGCAAAGGTTGACTTCCTGTTACTTGTAAGAAACCTTATCAACTACTCTTTCCCCGAGGTCATAGAAGAAACGTCTTACGTTTGCGGGGATACAATTGCAGTAAACGTAGTGCCTAACTGCGAGGATATGGTAATAATAAGCCCTTCGGGCAAGAATACCCCTCTTGACACTTTTGAAACGGAAGTGTGCGAGGTTCAGCTTACCGAAGCGGGAACTTATACTTTAAGCGTAAGAAGAAAGGGCGTAGAAGAGGCGGAGGTTTACTACGCGTTTGCAAGCGTACCCGAAGCCGAAAGCCGTTCGGAAGAGGGTGGCGTCTTCATTCTTACCGGTGAAAAGAAACACGAATACGCAGACGGATATTATGACGACTTGCTGGCGTTCTTAATTGTAATTGCCGTTCTCGTATTAGCGGATTGGGGGGTATATTGCTATGAACAATATCAGCTTCGATAACCCCTGGTTACTTTTTATCGCACTGCCTTTATTTGCAGTCATAATAGTTCCTTTCGCCATAACGGTCAGAAAGGAAAACGCAAACCTCCACAACGTAACGGCGTTATGCTTAAACCTTGTAATTTGCGCTTGTCTTACCCTAGTAATAGCGGGTATGACCTTTGAAAGGGTTATGACCGAAACCAACGTTTACGTTCTTGCAGATATTTCATATTCGACAGACCACAACCTTGACGAAGTTCAGGAGAACGTTGACAAAATTTACAAGAAACTGCCCAAGAACTCCAAAATGGGCGTAATCTGCTTCGGCAGAAACTACCAGCTTATATCCGACCTCGGCAGGAGAGTTCCCGACGTAACTACCGCCGACAAGGTTGACAGAAGCGCAACGGACATCGGCTCGGCTTTACGCTATGCGGGCAACCTGTTTGACGAGGGCGTAATAAAACGTATAATATTAATAACCGACGGTGCGGAAACCGTTAAAAACAACAGTATAGTAAAGGTAATAAACAGCTTGCAGGATAACGACGTTTACGTCGATGCGGTCTACCTTGACAATAATCTTCCCGACGACGTAAAGGAAGTACAGATTGACGCCGTAGAGGCGGCTTCTTCAACCTACGTTGGCAAGACGGAGGAAGTTAACGTTCTCATTCACGCCAACTGCGGACAGGACGAGGACGGCAAGGAGGGACGTATCAACGGCGAGGTTTACCTCTACAACAGCAACGGTGAAGTCGTAGGCGGAAAGCCTACCCCCGTGCCTCTGTTTACGGGCTTGAACACCGCGTCAATTACCCTTCCCACGGACAAAGAGGGTACTTTCGAGTACAGCTTGGAAGTAAGAGTGGGAGCGGGTAACGACACGTCCCCGCACAACAATACCGGCTTCTTCACCCAAAAGGTTACCAACGAAAAGAAGGTGCTGTACCTGGGCGGAGAGGATAAAGATATTGAAGCAGGCAAGAGAATTTACGGCACTAAAGACGTAACGTACTTTACAAAAGCACAAAGAACTAATATTCCCATCACGCTCGAAGTGTTGTGCGAATACGATGAATTCGTTCTGTGCAATTTCGACGTGCGCGACTGGCCTTCAAGTACGTTGTTCTTAGGCAACCTTTCTTCACTTGTAAAGGACTACGGTAAAACTATCGTAACCTACGGCAATACTTACGTTCAGGAATACAAAAACGGAGAAAACAGCACGAACAACGCCGCGCTTAAAGCGTTAAAAGAGCTTCTTCCCGTAAATATCGGCAACAGGGAACAGGATTCAAGGCTCGTTACACTCGTACTTGATATCTCTATGAGTATGGGAATGAACAGCAAGCTTGACCCTGCAAAAAGCGTTGCAAAAGAAATCGTATTGAACGCGTTACAGCCTACCGATACGGTAATGATAATAAGCTACGCGTACGAAAACTACGTAATGCTTGCCCCCACGCTCAACAGAAGACCCGCCCCGATTATTGAGGCGATTGACAACCTTGAGCTTGATAACCACTCGTACTTAGGCAGTGCGCTTGAAACTACCTATAACGAGATGTCTAAGCTCCGTTACCGCGACAAGCAGGTAATAATTATTTCCGACGGTTTACAGACCGTTGATACGGCTAAGTCGATAACTTACGCAAAAAATCTTGCGGACAGCAATATCAGAGTTTCCGCAGTAGGTATCTACCCCAAGGCCGCCGACAGAACGTTCTTAAAGACGCAACTTGTCGACAATAACAATTTCTCCGGTAAAGCTTTCTATCTTGAAATAGAGGATGAAAAGCTTATAAAAGAAAAAATCGAAAGCTTAGGTGAAGAGATTGCAGAAAACTTTGTTGAAGTCAGCTGTCCGGTAGTTCTTAAACTTCCCACTGCCGACGTATTGGAAGGAGTGGATAGCCTCGGGAATATAAAGAACTTCTGGCAAAACTGGACTAAACCTTCTGCAAGCGCAGTAGTTACGGCGTCTTTCGAACAGAGTAAGGTGGATATAATTGACGTTCCTATTTACGCATACTGGAACGGAGGCGGAGGCAACGGCAAGGTAATATCTTTTCTTGGCGATATTTCCGATACCTCCGGCGGTTGGATGAACGGAACGGGTTGGGATAAGTTGTTTGAAAATTTACCCTACGCAACTCTTCCGGACGAGCGTATAAATACACCCTTTGCCGTAGAAGTGCAGAGGGAGGGCAACGATACGGTTATAAACGTCAAGGCGTCAAGTATGATTAAGACCGACGCCAAGTTCGAAGTAACTTTGACTTCCCCCGACGGTTATATAAATACCAAACAGCTGACTTACAACGCAGGCGATTATTTCGCAACGTTCACGACGGACGCACCCGGTACCTACACCGTTAATTTGGAGTATACCGACAACGCGTTGCATTATCAGACGGAAACCTTCTTCTCAGTGTCCTATTACGCCGAGTACGACAGCTTTACTACTTACAGTAAAGGCGCGTTATACAGAATGATTAGTGAAAACGGCAACATTCTTGAGCTTGACGAAATTGACAGATTAGAAAACACAGACTCATATTACCAGACTTATATCTTTGACTTCACGTTGCCTCTTTTGATTGTGTGCGCGGTACTCTTCGTAGTAGGCGTAATCGTAAGGCAGTTGAAGTGGAAGGACGTAACTTCGTTCTTCTCGTTTGCAAGGAGGCGTAAATGAAAAAGAGAATTTTAACCGTACTTCTCGTATGTTTAAGCGCGATAATGTGCTTTACGGGTTGCGGTCTCGGAACTTATATAGATAACGGTACTAACAAGACGCCTTCCGACAGTGCGGGTTCTACGCCTTCTAAGCCGACAGACCCCGACGAACCCACGATTAATCCCGATGACCCCAACCAAGGAACACCCGTAACTTCTGAAAACGATTATACGGTTTCCGTATTTTACAGGAACAGGCTGTTCAACCCCGGCGATAAGGTTATAACCGTAGTTTGGCACAGCGATTACGACGAACCGGTAAGGGTTACTTTGGGCGCTGACGGAAGGGCTAACGCCGGAGAGCTTGACGGCGAGTATTCGGTTTACCTTGAAGGGCTGACGGGCAACTACACTTATAACCCCAACTCCAAGGACTATAAAGCGGGACCTAACTCACGCGAAGTATCCATTCAGCTTTTAGATATAACTCAACCCGCTTCGGGCGCCGGCGACGGACTGTGGTCGGCCGCGAAGCTGAACCGTGAGGGAACTTACCGTGCCGTAATAACCAAGGGTACGGACGGAGAACCCAAGGAGTACTTTTGCGACTACACGCCGTCTAAGGCAGGCTGGTATATAATAGAGTCCTGGGTCAACGTATACGCCAACGAGGTAAACCCCATTTACGGCGCATATATCGGTTCTGCATTTTTCAAAATGTTTGACAAGTGGATAGACGACGGAAGCGTTTCGGGCAGTTATACCAAAAACTTTAAGTACGATTATAAGGTAGACGCTTCGGGCGTAGGTAACTCGTTCCCGTTTTCAATTAAGGCGGAGCATTATCGCGGCGAGTATCCTATTTACGTAGACTTCCAGATAAAGTATTATCAAAATTACTCCGACGGAAGTTCAAACTTAAAAGATATGCACGCGTCGCAAATTCCGCCTAAAGCGCAGGACAAAAAATCCAATGAAGATTTATATTGGGCGGACGTAGAAAATAAATTGTTCGACGAGGATAATTTCAAATTAAACCCCGCAACTAATTTATATCACCGCTATGACGAAGTAAAGTATGCAGATGACCCTTACGGTTACGGCGCGGGATACGGCCCCTTGCTTATGTGTGCAATAAAAAGGACCGTTCCGTCATATACCTGCGGATATTCCCTTTACTTTGCGAACGACGTCGGCGGAGAGATGCACGTCAACAAACTGAAAATTAGTAAGGTGTGGGTACCCGAGCTTGATAAGGACGGCAACCCCGTATTAGACGAGTACGGAAACGAAAAGGGAGAGTACACATCTTTAGATTATCAGTACTTTATAAGGGACGATTACGGCCCGACTTGCAACAGCGACGGGTTCTGTTACGTAACGCAGGAATTGAAAGAGTTTTTGGATATGTATGCTACGCAGGAATCGTTGTGGACTGACGGAGCTTTCGATATGAGCGCAGTAGATATACTTACTCCCGAATACAACAATTATAAAGCTAAAAAAGACTCGTTCTGGTTGTTTGCCTGCGCATTCTACGAGTAATCACGCAAATCAGCGCGTGCATCGGCACGCAAGAGGTAAAAAATGAAAAAATCTTTACGCAAATATCTGTTGGTATTACTTTCAATAGCTGTTGCCGTTTTAACGGCTGTAGGCCTTACCGCCTGCGACGAAACAGCCGGCAAAAAGTTGGACGGATTAATTATTGAAAACGCAAAGACAATTTTTAGGGTAGGCGACGAGTTCACCTACGGTGAGGAATTTACCGTTTACGCACACTATACCGACGATACTAAGGTTGACGTAACTTCGGAAGTAAGTATCACCAAAGAAAGCTTTTTCGATATGTCCGTTGAGGGCAACTACCAGATAACGGTAAGCTACGGCGGTAAAAAAGAAGTTTACACCATTTACGTCAACAACGTTGAACCCGAACTCCGCAAGATGGAGATTGACGCTTCTGCGGTAAAGACGAGCTACACTCTTGGTGAAAATATTTCATTTGAAGGGATAAGCATAACGCTCACGTACGAAACCGCACAGGGCGAAATGATACCGACCGTTAAAACGAGCGTAAGAGAATTCAGTGTTGAAATCAAGCACGAGAACGGCAAGGTGGTGGAGGGTGATGCTTTAAATGCCCTTGGCGCTTATACCGTAACGATATTTGCAACAGACAAAATTAAGGATTCTTATTCCGTCGTCGTTGACAAGGTAGACCTTTCAAGCGTTGAAAGTGCGCTTAACTTAGCGATAATTCAAAAGCCACAGGTAGTATCCGGTTTTGGAGAAGTTTACAGTACGGCAATGAGGCCGAACGATAAGAACGTCTTCGTTTTAAAAACTATACAAGAGAACAACTACGAATATTTATACGGCGATAACTACACCTACGTTAAGGAAACGCTGAATGAGAAAAACGAAAAGCATTTCAGTATCGAGGACGACGCCATATTCTGCGTTACTGTAATGGACGGGCAACTCGTCAACAGCGGTACCGTTACGGCGACTATGATGGAAGGACCTAAGATTTTCTTGTGGTACAGTAACGTAACGACGTACGGTGTGGAAAATGCGATTAAAGCCCTTTACGAGGAAGCTTTGAACAGTCAAACCAACGGCTTGGGCAATGCAGACCTTGAAGAAACGGTTGACGAGGAAAACAGGGAGTATTCCTTCAAATACACGGGACTCGTATTCAGAAGCAACAGTTCCGACTATTACGAGCAGACGATAACTTTTAAACTCGGTGAAAACTACAATATAGAACACGCGGAAATATCGCAAAGCTATTGGGAAAATAACAGCACCAATTTAGGTGCGTCCCCCACGTTTACGACTACGGACGGCAAAACAACGCCTAACGGCAATTTTACGCACAAAATCGATATAAGCTTCGACCAGACGGCGGGCGACAGGACGGAAGTAAATCCCTATTCCCCCGAAAACTTTAAAATTCAGTCTTTTGATTTTATGTACCAAGGTCAGCCCTTGGGCGATAACGGCACTGTAAATTGCTCCGTCGCAAGCGGTGAGATAACCTTACAAATCGATATCGAAAATATTATGCCCGCGGGCGCGAACTTTGACTTGTTCCCTATGTATTTCAACTATGAGGGAAACACCGGAGACTACGTAAACATTAAGGGCATAGGACTTAAC